>CAZMNK010000107.1:11701-18826 GCA_964567625.1 uncultured Enterobacterales bacterium
CGAGGCTTGCCGTAGAGAAACTCACGCACATACCCCTGGGTAAGCTGCCAGGGCTGGTCAGCCACCGCGGCCACCACCACAGCCTCATCACCACTGGCGCCAAGCCGGTACCGGTCCAGCGCCAGGACGACGCGCTGTTCCAGGGCCATCATCACCCGGCTGGCCACAAAGGGCCCCAGGGTCATGGCCACCGGGCTCTGCCCCTCCTGGACCTGGCCGCCGGTCAGCCGGAACTCCAGTGCCACCCCGTCATCCTCGTAGGCAGCATGTTCCCCTTCCCAGGTTCCTTCCTCGCACTCTCGCAGCCAGAGCTCCACCGCTCTTCTCACCGGCTCCGGCTCGAACTCCGGGGGAAGCCAACGACGCACAAAGACGGCAAATCGAAGATTGGTCGCGACCCGCTCCAGTGCCTGGACGAGTCTGCGGACACCCGACTGGTCCAGGCCCGGTCGGTGGCTGTGGATGAAGCCCAGCACCAACACATTGGTGTGCTCCCCTCCAGGACGCGTCCCGCGAAGCAGCCCACCAGGAGAACCAGCCGAGACTTCCCACCCCGCCCGACTCAGAACGCTGGCGACCACCAGCTCGCTGAACCCCAGGAAGAACACCCGGTTGTCCAGTGAGGACAGGCGCTCACGCAACATCTGCCCCAGCGACGGAGGCATGGCCTGCAGTGCCCGCTCAAGGCCCTCCCGAATCTCCACACCCTCTGGCTCGCAGAGCTGGCGCAGGAACGAGTGGGTAGCCCCGGGCATGTCGCGAAGTCTCTCGACGATGACGTCTGGGAGCAGGGACATGGACTGCCGGATCAAGCGGTGAAGGCCGGCCTGATTAGCGCACCGATCGCCCTGGTGCAAGGCCCGAGAAGGCAGGGTGGGCGCGGGTTCAGAACGCTCTCTGGTCCTCACCGGTCGTGCTGTCGTCAAAGGTGTGGAGGCGGGTCAGGGTCCCGTCGGAGACCTCGAGTTCGAGCGCCCGCCAGACGGTCCCCTCGACGGAATGAGGGATGGTCTCCATCCAGACCTCGTCCTCCCACCACAGCCACACAAGGGCCCCGGACCGGGAGAGGGCGGTGCTTCCGCTCGTTTCCGCAGCATTGCCGACATCGTGGGCACTCAGCCGGTACAGGCCCTCGGCAAGGTGCTCATTGACGGCCACCGCCTCGCTACCGGCGGCCGTGGAAAGCAACTCCGCCACCGGGTCACCCAGCGCCGGAAAGGTCGGGCTGTCCTCGTAGATGTTGTAGCGGCCATTGTCGTCCTCGGCGCCGGCCTTGGGTCCGGTGAGATGCAGGTCCAGGGAAGCCACGGCTCCGTCCCAGGCCATGACCCCGCGGATCTCCGGTTCGCCCGGAGGAGGCACCACAAAGCCCCGTTGATAGACCACTTCCTCCGGAGCCAGGATCACCGGGAAGACGGTGCGGGCATACCCGGACTGGGCCTCGGCAGACGCCGTGTAGACCCCCGACCCCGCCGCCAGCGTGAATTCCCCTTCACTGTCGGTGGCTCCCCAGGCTTCGACCGCTGCACTCGAGGGCGCATTCCACCCCCTCTGAAATGAGAGTTGAAGGCGCGGGACAGGCTCTCCGGTGACGGCATCCAGCACCCGTCCTGACCCGAGACCGTCTCCCTCGAGGGGAAGGACGACCGGAGGAACCCAGGACAGCGCCATGGCCAGGGTCTGCCCGGGTCCCACCCGCAACGGAATTGGATCGGGCAGGTCTCGAAGCAGAAGGCTCGTGTGGAGGACACCGGCCACCCTTCCATGCCCCTCTGCATGCACCTGGATGGAGACCTGGCCCTCCTCTTCGAAGACCACCGGCAGGCCGTAATCCCCGTCCTCGCCCGTGGTGGCACTCCCTATCCAGGCCCCCTCTTCGGTCAGCAGGGAGACGTCGATGTCGGCGACCGGCTGCCAGTCGGGGTCCAGCACCGTGCCTCGGACCTCGACCACCCAACCGGTGGTCACTGCCGTGCACCCGAGCCATAGCCACATGCCCATGTCAGTCCCGCCGCCGAACCCCGGCCAATCCCAGGGGAATCAGGATCGCCACCATGGAAACAAGGGGCGGAATGGCGCTGCAGCCACACCCCGAAGGCACCTCACGCAGGCTGACTGCTCCCCAGCCATAGAGGGTGTCTGGCCCCTCTGGCCCCAGATCGTCGGCGTTGTCCCGAAGGTAGTCCTTGACCTCCTGGGGCTCCATGCGCCTGCCAGCACCCAGAATGAGTCCAGCTGCACCAGCCACATGAGGCGCCGAAAAGGACGTGCCCTCGGTGGCCGACCGACTGCCATAGATCTTGGTACTCACCGCGGTCGGAGCCACCACGTCCGGCTTGGTCCGCCCGTCCTCGGTGGGCCCCTGGGAGGAGTACCAGGCCAACTCTCCCGTGCTTCGGTAGGCCCCCACGGAGATCGCTCCTGCTGCATCGGCCGGAAGCGTCAGGGTCCGACTGGAGGTCGCGGTCTCTTCATCGACCCCAAAGGCACAGTAGAGAAACGCCTCCCGATTGGCGGGAAAGTCCCCGCCTCCATCGTCTTGAAAGGCCACTCGCGCATAGACCCAGCTGGAGTTGGTCTCGCAGAGGGCGTGTTCGAAGGGGTTGTCCCCGCCTTCCTGGGGCTCCTCTGAGCTTCCACACAGGTTCTCAGGCTCGGTGCTGGTGTCATCGAAGAACAGGTACAGGTCAAAGTCGTTGTTCGAGGCCCCCATCAGGTCAGTCCAACGCAGCGATGCCTCGGCATACCCGCCCGCCACAGGCAACCAGAACCCGTTGTGCCCATCGATTTCCGCCCAGCCATCGCTCTGGCTGGCGCCGCTGTCATCGAGCCGGTCGGAGATCTCCCCGCTGACGTAGTTGTACCCCTCGTTGCCTGCAGCAGCGACGTAGACAACCCCGTTGTCCACAGCCCAGTCCACCGTCTGGCTGTAGGGCGACGTTCCGTCCGCATGCCAGACGTTGTCGAACCCTATGGAGGCGTTGATGACCTCCCAGCCATCCTCGACGATGGCCTCCATCCGGTCCACATACTCCTGGTCCGTCTGGAAGTTGAACAGGCCAAGCTCGGCATCCGGGGCCACATCGTGAACGATCTCGGCCACGGCGGTTCCGTGGTCCGCACTCTGCCATCCGGCAGTGGTTCCATCGGTGGTGGTGTCACTGGGGATCTCGTCATCCCCCACATTGGTCCAGCCGGCGAACCCGATGTCCAGGATGGCGATCCTCACCCCCTCCCCGGTGTACCCATCGGCGTGCCAGTCCAGGAAGAACATCTGGTCGACCCCTTCGGATTCGATGGCCTTGGCCCGGGCAAAAAAGGGCTCTCGAACACGCTCCACGCCATCCAGCGACGCCAGGGAGACCAGGACCTCGTAGGGCACCAGCAACTGGAGGGCCTGGTCCCGCTCCACCTGGAGCACCACATCCGGATGCAGCCAGAGGGCGTCCTGGGCGACCTGGGCGGCATGGCTCCAGGGTTCCAACTCCAACACCACCTGGAGCCGGTCTCCGCCTGGTTCACCCGGCCGGACCCTTGCCCAGTCCAGACGACTCGGCCAGTCCGTGAGCGCTGCGGCCTGCCGAAGAGGCCCGGTCAGGCGTGCCAGGTCCGGATCCGCGGGGCGAGGGGCCGCGAGGACAGGCAGAGCCATCGTCCACAGCAGGGTCAGGGCCATCTCCTCTCCGGGTCGACCGGGGACACGGAGTGTACACTCGGCTGGTCCATGGTGCTCCGTAGCCAGGTCCAGCCGCTGCAGGTGCACTGGCCACAGGCCGACGGGCAAAGGGGCCAGGGAGCCTGATGGGACTGTTGCCTCAGGGGTTCTACGCCCGAGAGACCCTGGTGGTGGCCCGGGATCTGTTGGGCAAGCTTCTTCAACGGGACGGCGTGTTGCTGCGCATCACCGAGGTCGAGGCCTACCGCTGGCCCGACGACACTGCGAACCACTGCCGTCACGGTCGGACGTCCCGCAATGCGCCGATGTGGGGTCCAGGCGGCCGGGCCTACGTGTACCTGTGCTACGGCCTGCACAACATGTTGAACCTGGTCACGGACCAGGAAGGAGCAGGGGCAGCGGTGTTGATCCGCGCCTGTGAGCCCGTCGAAGGACTCGAGACCATCTGCGCTCGACGAGGGGGCAAGAAGGGCCCCGTCCTGCTGACCGGTCCAGGCAAGGTGGGCGCAGCCCTGGGGCTGGACACCTCGTGGAGTCATCACCCGGTGTATGAGCCCGGCGGTCTCGTGGTCCTGGATGCTCCCTCCGTGACTGGATGCCTCGCGGGCCCCCGGGTCGGCGTGGACTACGCCGAGGCTCCGGATGTGTCCGCGCCCTGGCGACTGGCTGTGCCTGGAACACGCTGGGTCAGCCACCGAAGCACGCTGGAGCCCACGTGACTCTGCTCCTCGTCCTCGCCTGCACCCAGACCCCGGAACCCCACCCGGGGGTCCTGCTCGTCACCCTCGACACCTGGCGGGCCGACCACCTGGACCCGGTTCGAACCCCGCACACCTGGGCCCTGTCGGAACGCGGCCTGCGGTTCACGGACGCCTGGAGCCCCATCGGGCTGACCACAGCGGCCCACGCCTCCCTGCTGACAGGCCTGACCCCGCCGCACCACGGCATGCGAGGCAACAACCACCATGGCTACACCCTGGACGCAAAATACACCACCCTTGCCGAGGTCTTCCAACAGGCCGGCTGGGACACCGCTGCCTTTGTGAGCGCCTGGCCGGCGGGGCCCGCAGGCGGCCTGGATCAGGGCTGGCAGGTCTTTTCCGGACCCGAGGAAGGAGAGCAGAGCGGAGAGCTGGCAGTCGCAGAGGCCCGGGCGTGGATAGGCGCCCGCACCCGGCCCTGGTTTGCCTGGGTCCACGTCTACGAGCCCCACGGCCCCTACACGCCCCCATCCATCGACCTGGAAGCGATTGGAGCCGAGGACAACGATCGCGCCCGGTACGCAGCGGAGGTCCACGCTGCAGACCGACTGCTGAAGCCGCTCTTCCAGGATGCCAGTCGTGCCGGCGCCCACCTGGTGGTCACCTCGGACCACGGAGAGGTACTCGACGAGGAGCGCTGTGGCTGGCAACACGAACGGTCCTCCGGCCCCGAGGTCCTGCGGGTTCCCCTGGTTCTGGTCTCTCCGGACGGGCCCCGAGGCGAACGTCCCATGCGTGTCGGCCTGATGGACCTCTTTCCCACCCTGCTTTCTCTCGGGGCGGTTCCCGATCCGGGTGGCCACGATGGCCAGGACCTGCTCGCCCGGCCAACCCCGGACCGCGAGGTCTGGGTGGGAGAGTCTGGCCTCTGCGACCCGGAGTGCGCCCGGGGCTGCAAGCCGGCAGGCTTTGCCGGCAAGGACCGGGTGGTTCACGGGCCCCGATCGTCCTGGCTGGATCGGCCAGGAACCTCCCCTCGGGGGGACCCCGCACTGGCTTCCCATCTTGTGGGCTGGACACGAGCCAAGGATCCCGAGGGGGAGACTCACACCCCCCAGGTGGAAGCCCTGGGGTACACCGACCCTTGAACGACAGGATAGGGTCCGCCCATGGGTCGACCCGGGCGATCGCCGTGGAGGCACTGCGTCCTGGAACGGGATCTGGATGCGGGCTGGCTGGCATCCCTTCCGAAAGACGCCATCCCATGAGTACTGAAAGAGAGAGCCTGACCTGGTCCGACTGGCCGGCACGCCGAGCGCCTGCCCGGTCCCTGGTGGCCGCCATCGCCATGGTCACCGTCCTGGGTGCGGTCCTTGCCCTGGACCCACTGCTGGCACTTGTCGGCGCCCTGCTGCTCCTGAGCGCAACCGCGGAAGGCCTGCTTCCCTCGCGGTATCGGCTCGACCATGCCGGTGTACACATTGGCCGGGCCCTCTGGAGCCGTCGAGTCAGCTGGTCCCAGCTCCAGGGCTGGACCCCCGCGCCAGACGGCTTTCATCTCCAGGGTGCGGGATCCCACGCCCTGCTGCGCCGGCGACGCACGCTCAATCTCCACTGTCCCCACAACCGCGATGCAGTGGCCGCCCTCCTCCACCGGTACCTGGTGTGAACCGCTCCCCCCTGGAGGTCACCGAAGCCCAGGAGGCCGCAGTGGACCGAGTCGCCCGCTTTGTCGTACGGTTCCACCTCGCGGTCCCGGCAATTCTGGCCCTCGAGTCTCTCCGGCCGCTGTCCTACACCGGCAGCCAGTTCATGCACGTCCTCTCGCCGTCCATCACAGCCTTCCTGTCCTCCGAGGACTGGGATCAACTCGCGCACCTGCTCGAAGACCGTCGGGGGCTCGACTACCTGCTGGAGCGCATCGAGACCCTCGATGCCGAGGTCCAGAGCTGATGGCGGAACTTCGCTCGGTCCTGGCCACGGACTGTGGCAGCACGACCACCAAGGCCATCCTGATCGAGAAGGTGGGCGACGAGTGGAGACAGACCTGGCGTGGGGAGTCGCCCACCACGGTCGAGGCCCCGTTCGAGGACGTCACGCGAGGGGTCCTCAACGCAGCCCAGGAGGTCCAGGAGCTCAGCGGCCGGAAGCTGGTGCGCGACGATGGTTCGGGCATCCAGACCCCGGACGTCGACGGGCAGGGCGTCGACATCTACATCTCGACGAGCTCTGCCGGTGGCGGACTCCAACTGGTCGTGGGTGGCGTGGTGCGTTCGATGACCGCCGAGTCCGCCATGCGTGCAGCGCTGGGTGCGGGCGCCATCGTCATGGACACCTTTGCCACCAATGACAAGCGCAAGGCCCACGAACAGATCGAGCGCATTCGCCAGTTGCGGCCGGACATGATCCTCCTCGCCGGCGGCATCGATGGCGGCACCCGCAAGCACGTCGTCGCCCTGGCGGAGATGGTCAAGGCCGCCCGGCCTCGAACCCGCCTGGGTGGTGGCTTCAACCTGCCGATCATCTTTGCGGGCAACAAGGCGGTCCGGGAAGACATCGACCAGCTCCTGAACACGGTCTGCGACCTGAGATGCGTGGAGAACGTCCGGCCGGTCATGGAGTCCGAGAACCTGGGGCCAGCCCGGGACGAGATCCACGAGTTGTTCATGGAACACGTGATGGCCCAGGCCCCCGGCTACGACAAGCTCATGGGCTGGGCCGACGCCCCCATCATGCCGACCCCCGGCG
>CAZMNK010000108.1:0-18498 GCA_964567625.1 uncultured Enterobacterales bacterium
GGGTAGTTGTTGATCTCCGCGCAGTAAGCCAGCTGAAAGGGGTCCATGGCGAGCAATGCTGCGGCGGCAGCACCCGCAAGCCGCCCGACCATCCAGACCGCTGCCGTGCTGAAGAAAACGCTCAACAGGAGCCAGGCCAGGGGCCGATGCCCACTCAGCACGTCTACCCACGCCCAGAGCAGGGCATAGCCGGGGGGGTGCAGTCCGGAAAAGGTCACCAGGGCGGTAAGGGGCTCCCCCCGAGCAATGGCGTCGGCAAAGGCCTGCCAGTAGGCCACGTAGGCCAGGGCGATCTCATCCCAGCGCTGGACCGCCCGAAGGACCCGGAGGAGTGCCGCGAGGCCCACAATCCCCCAGAGCACCCGCGTTCCCGTGCCTTTCACGGGCGTTCCACAGGCAGTGAAAAGGTGATTTCGGCCCCCCCGTTGGGGTGGTTCTGTGCCCGGATCCAACCGCCCAGCCCTACGACAATCCGTTGGCTCGTGGCCAGTCCAAGCCCCGTCCCCTGTCCGGGCGGCTTTGTGGTGAAGAATGGATCGAACACCTGCCCCAGGTCCTCCGGCTGAAAGCCCGGCCCATCGTCTCGGCACCCGAAGACGACTTCCTCGCTCTCGGCTGCGGCCCAGAGGATGACCGTCCCGTCCCCCTCCAGGGCGTGAGCGGCGTTCAACAACAGGTTCACCAGCACCTGGTGCACCTTGTCCGGCTCTACCTGGACGGTGGGAAGCTCCTCAGCGGGCGATACCTCGATGGTCACCCCCCGAAAGGCCGACTGGGGACGCACCGTGTCCGCCGCATCTTCGAGCAATTGGATCGGAGCGATCGCCACGGCCATGCCTGTGCCGGGGCGGGCGTAGTCCAAGAGCTCGCGAATGATGCGCTGAATGCGCTCGAGTTCATTGGTGGTTCGCCCCATGAGATCCCGCTCCAGCTGGGGATCCTGCAGACCACTCTCCAGGAGGGACACGTACCCCAGGACCGCGCTCAAGGGATTGCCGACCTCGTGGGCGATTCCTGCTGCCAGGCGACCCACCGAGGCCAGCTTCTCGCTGCGAATGAGCTCTTCCTGGACCTGCCGAAGCTGGTCATTGGCATCCTCGAGGCTTCGCAACTGCTCCGCGGTGGAGCCACGGTATTGCTGCAACGAGGAGGACATGGCATTGAGGGCCACCGAGAGGTCCACGAGTTCCCGGGCAGAGGCCAGGTCCATGGTGTGTCCGAACTCCCCCCCTGCGATCCGCTCCGTCGCCTGCTGCAGGGCGAGTACCGGGGTGACCAGTCGGCGCTTGAAGAGCACGTACCCGAAGGCCGCAATGAAGGTCCCCGACAGCAGCGTGTAGCCCAACAGGAAGCCCAGACGACCTCCCCAGGGGCCGGTTCGTCCCCAAGGCATCACCAGCCGAACTGCCCCGATCACCCGCCCCCCTCGAATGACCGGCTCCGTGACGACAACCGAGCGCCCGGAGACCGGGTCGCCTTCGACCTCGACGTGTTCCTCCCGCCCGTAGAGCGCCGTGCGAAGACCGATGTCCGGCGTCCTGGGCGGTTCGCCCCGCACCTGGGCCAGGGGTTCCAGTGTCGGACTGACCACCCACAATTCGTCCGCGGGGAAGCCCACTCGTGTCAGTCGGGCCAGTGGCCGCTTCCAGGCTGCGTTCCCCTCTTCCACAATCTCCAGGTCAGCCCGCAGGCTTCGGGCCGTGTACAGCGCCAGGTTGGTACGCCGGTCCACCTCGCCCTGCTCGGCCACGAGCCAGAACACTCCTGCATTGAGCAGGATCGTCGCCAGGGTGATCAGCGCCAGGGCGAGGGCGATCTCTGCCCACAGTCCAGACGGGCGGGCTGACACCACCCCACGGTACCAAGCCGCCAGCCTTCGCGGGAAGTGGAAGCCCGGTTCTAGAACACACTCCGGTAGAGGCCGACCACCTTGCCGAGCACCTTGACCTCCTGGTCCGGGTGCACCAGGATCGAGGCCATCTCCCGGTTGGCGGGCTCCAGGCGAATGCGACCCCGTTCCCGGTAGAAGCGTTTCACGGTGGCGTCTTCGTCCACCAGGACCACCACGATCTCGCCGTTCCGGGCCGTCTCCTGCTGGCGCACGAAGACGATGTCTCCGTCCAGCATCCCGTCCTCGATCATCGAGTCTCCCCGGATCTTGAGCCCGAACACCACAGCGCCCTGGGGCACCAGGTTGGCATCCAGCCGAAGTGCACCGTCGTAGTTCTCCTGGGCCAGGACCGGAACCCCGGCGGCGACCTGGCCCACCAGGGGAATCGAGACAGTGGCTTCAGTGTGGTAGCTCCCGGTGGCCTTGGCCGTCAGGCGCAGACTTCGCGCCCGAACGGTGCCCCCCTGCCCTCGCTCCAGGTACCCCTTACGAACGAGCGCCTTGATGTGATCCGCCACGCCATTGGTGGACCGGATGCTGAGCGCATCCCCCAGCTCCCGCAGCGTGGGAGGAATGCCGAACTGGTCTACGTGGGCAGCAATGGCATCCAGCACCTGGCGCTGTCGGGGAGCGAGGTCTTCCATGAGGACTCCGGGAAGCAAGACGGGACTTGCGGCGTCAAGGACAAGCCTTGAATACCCAATACCTGAACACCCGTTCTCCTGTCAAGGTGAACAGGTGTCTTTCATCGTCACCGGACTACCCTCGAGCGTGTCCGGGTTAGTGCAGGGGCATGCATCCATCCGGTCCTGGCGGCGGCGGATTCGGCGTCGAAGTCACGCCCCTGTCCAAGAAGATCCTGGTCACCCTGGTCGGGGCCTACATTGCCCAGCAGATCCTGGGGCGCTGGATCGGGATCCCGGTCGAGGAATGGTTCTATCTCTGGAGCTTCTCCTCACTCGAGTGGAAGCCCTGGCAGCTCGTCACCCATGTGCTCTTCAATGGCACCCCCTTCCAGGCCTTCATCGACTGGCTGGTCCTGTTCTTCTTCCTGGGGACCGTCGAGCGGCTGATGGGCCGGCAGCGCTTTCTCCAGGGCATGGGGACCGCCTTTGCCGTGGCAGCGCTCGCCACCACGACCCTGGACTTCCTGGGGGTCCTGGGCCCGAGCCGACCCCACTTCGGGTTGGCGCCTCTCTGGATGGGGCTGTTCCTGTTCTTCGGGCTCTCGATGCCCAACGCCCGCATCCTCCTGATGTTCGTTCTCCCGATCAAGGCCTCCTGGATCGCCTGGGGGTCGGGACTGCTCGGGCTGCTCTATTTCCTCTACGACCCCAGCCTGAGCACTTCGATGGGACTGTTCGGGTGGGTGGGAGCCTATGGCTGGATGAAGGGCCTTGCCCAGCTCCGCGACCACCTGGCCGCACGAAGGGCAGCGCGGAGCATCCAGCGGGACCTGGTCCGACTACAGGTCCTCAAGGGAGGCCGAGACGACGCTGCCGAACGTGAGGACACCATCGAAGAGAGCCCATCCCGGGACACGGGGACCGACGATGGTTCCGGCCAGGAAGACGGCGGCCAGGGCTACTTTCACTGACCAGCCGGCCAGTTGGCCCTGACAAATGGACTCAAAACGCGGTACCACTTCGGGGAAGCCGAGGTCCTAGCACCATGTTCCTTTTCGCGACCACCTTCTTCCTGGGCTGTGGCGACACCACCACCGACACTGGAGACATCCCGCTGAACTGCAGCGAGGACTCGCCGTCGCCCTACCCCGTGGGAACGAGCAGCTGGGAGGTGATCACCGAAGAGGAGGTCTACAACCAGTGTGAGAACGACGCGGGCAACGGCCCACACATCCACCTGGACGAGGTCAACACCCTGGACTTCGTCGAGGAGGGCGACTGTCTCCACACCACAGCCAGTGCGAGCTTCCCGGCGGACATGGAGGGCCTTCACGACGGCACTTCCTTTGAATTGACCGGCGGCTTCATCGAGGAATTCGGTGCCTGTGAACTCCAGGTCGATGCGACCCTTACCGGCACCCTGTCCGACGCCGACCACTTCGAGTACACCTTCCACCTGGAGGTGACGGACCTCAACGAGTTCTGCGCGATCACCGTCGGAGAGGAAGAGGCCCACACCTACAAGGCGCTTCCCTGCGAGTTGTCCTGGACCGGTCCGGGGACGCGTCTGAGCAGCCGCTGAAGCCGCCCTACCAGCGCCAGGTGAAGCCCAGAACGGGCGCACCATCCCGGGTGAGGCCCACGATGCCCGCCGTGGTCAGGCTCACAGCCCCGAATCCGGCGATCACCATCGAGCCATAGTAGCGACGGGTGATGGTATCGCTCCGAAAGGCCTGCATCTCTTCCTGGCAAGCCAGGTCCTCGCAGTCGTTGAAACCCGGCACATAGGTCTCCCGGTAGTCCACCCAGGCGAGACGGTGGATCCAGGCACCAGCGCCGATGGCCCCGATCCCCAGAGCAGCGAGCCCGATACCAATGCCCTTGCGAATCACGGGCAGGCCCTGGCGGGAAGGAGGAGGCAGTTCGACAGGGGCCGGTGGAGGCAGCGTCAGGTCGAGGGTCACCGAGAGCGCTGAGCCCAGGTCGACGCGGATGTCCCTGGACAGCTCCGGCAGATCAGGGGCACGGGCCCCCACGGTGTGGTCCCCACAGTTCAACTCGGTGCCAAGGCTGGGGCCATGACCCGCCGCCTCCCCGTCGATCAGGATCTCCGCGTGCCGGGGGACAACCTGGACCTCGACGAACCCCCCTGTGGTCTGCAGTTCGACCTGGAGCCGGGACAACTCGCCGGGCACGACCTGGACAAAGCCCATGCCCAACAGGCAGTCCCCCCGCACCTGGATCCGGTGGTCTCCAGCACTCACATCCACCAGGACACCCGGGGCCATGACCCCCGTCGGCAGACCATCCAGCAGGATCTCTCCCGACAGGCCCGGGGCCAGGTTCACCAGGACCTCGCCGTCGCCCAGCACCTCCTGGGCCTGGGCCGAGTTCAACACGAGAAGCAGTGGAAGCAGCATGGCGCGGAATGATGCCACGTCAGGCGGCTCTTCGCCTCCGGATCAGTGGAACAAGGGCCAGAATCCAGGCCACTGAAGGGGCGCCACCACCACATCCACCACAGCCGTTCCCCCCACATCCACAGCCGCCAGCTGTCTCGAAACCACTGTCACCGACCACCACCCCACCGGTGTCGCCCGTGTCCCCGGTCTCCCCAGCAGCACCGGTGTCTCCGCTCTCGCCGGTGTCTCCGCTGTCCCCAGTGTCCCCGGTGTCCCCGGTGTCCCCGGTGTCCCCGGTGTCCCCGGGCACAACGCAGTCCTCGTCGACGGCAAGGTCACAGTCCTCGTCACCGCCCCCACAATCATCCAGCACCACGCCCGGATTGGTGTGCGGATCGACGTCGTCGCAATCGTCGCCTCCCCAGAGGTCCAGGTCGTGACCGTCCTGGTCCTGGTCGAAGTCCGAAGCGCCATCGCAGTCGCTGTCTGTGCCGTCATACCAGCGCTCCTCGGCCCCCAGGTGGACTGCGGGATCGGTGTCGTCGCAATCGGTCCCCTCGTCCAGCCGATCCTGGCCATCCCCATCCGCGTCGAAGTCACTGAACCCATCGCAGTCCTGGTCCACCCCGTCGTACCAGACCTCGGTGGCCTCCGGGTTCACGGCCATATCGGCGTCATCGCAGTCGTCACCGCCCACATCCACGCCGTCGAAGCCATCGCCATCCCCATCCAGGAGATCGGCACCGTCACAGTCCTGGTCCACGCCATCCAGGGCGACCTCGACCACCCCTGGGTGCACAAAGGCATCATCGTCGTCGCAGTCATCGCCCCCGTGGGCATCGCTGTCGTGTCCATCCAGATCCGCGTCAAAATCCGAAGCGTCATTGCAGTCCTGGTCCACCCCGTCGTACCAGACCTCGGTGGCTCCGGGGTTTACCGAGCCGTCCTCGTCGTCACAGTCGTCCCCCCCGTAGAAGACCAGGTCGTGGCCGTCCCCATCGGCATCGAAATCCGACCCGTCGTCGCAGTCGCTGTCGAGCCCATCGTAGGCGTGGTCCACGGCGTCCGGATTGACCGCAGGGTCCCCATCGTCGCAGTCGTCCCCGCCCGCGTCTTCCCAATCGAAGCCGTCGAAGTCCGCGTCGTTGTCACTGTGTCCGTCGCAGTCCTGGTCGACCCCGTCGTACCAGGACTCAGTGGCATCCGGTGAGACCCCGGCGTCGGCGTCGTTGCAGTCCAGGCCTCCGTCCTCGACCCGGTCATGGTCATCGAAGTCGGCATCGAAGTCGCTGTGCTCGTCGCAGTCCTGGTCCACCCCGTCGTACCAGGTCTCCGACGCGTCGGGTGAGACCCCGGCATCGGCGTCATCGCAATCGGTCCCGTCGAAGTCCTCCAGGTCGTGGCCATCGCCGTCGGCGTCGTAGTCGCTGTGCTCGTCGCAGTCCTGGTCCACCCCGTCGTACCAGGTCTCCAGGGCATCCGGTGACCGGCCGGGGTCGGCGTCATCACAGTCCGTCCCGCCAAAGGCATCGCTGGCGTGGCCGTCCCCATCACAGTCGTTGTCGTCGTTGCCGCCACAGTCCGTGTCCTGGCCGTCGTAGCAGGTGTCCGACGCCCCCGGGTAGATGCCGGCATCCTGGTCGTCGCAGTCATCCCCGCCATCGGTGTCGGTCAGGTGGCCATCCTCGTCACAGTCCAGCTCGTCGTGGCCCGAGCAGTTGCTGTCGACGCCGTCGTAGCAGGTCTCGGTGGCGTCCGGATGGACCGAGGGGTCCTCGTCGTCGCAATCGTCCCCGCCGTCCTCGACACCCCGGTGGCCATCGAGGTCATCGTCCCATTCATCGATCCCATCACAGTCCTGGTCAATCCCGTCCTCGTCGTCCTCCTCGGTGGCTCCCGGGTAGATCCCCTCGTCCTCGTCATCGCAGTCCTCGCCACCGTAGGCGTCGGAGTCATGGCCATCCCGGTCACAGTCGTTGTCGGAGTCCCCGGCACAGTCCTGGTCCAGCCCGTCGTAGCAGGCGTCGTCCGTCACACCCGGGTGAACGGTGTCCAGGCTGTCGTTGCAGTCATCTCCGCCGTAGACCACGTTCTCGTAGCCGTCCTGGTCGGCGTCGTAGTCATCCTCTCCGCCACAATCGCTGTCGACCCCGTCGTACCAGGAATCCTCGGCATCGGGGTTCGTCGTGGACTCCTCGTCATCGCAGTCATCACCCCCGTACAGCCCCACCGGCCATCCAGCGCTGGAGTAGCCATCCCCATCGGCATCGTTGTCGTCGGTGGGCTCGCAGTTGTCATCGACGCCGTCGTAGAAGGTCTCCTCCGCGTCGGGGTTGATGTCTGCGGAGTCATCGTCACAGTCCGTGCCGCCAGTAAACCCACCGGAGTCGTGCCCATCCCGATCCGCGTCGTAGTCGCTCCAGTCATCGCAGTCGCTATCCACCCCGTCGTACCAGACCTCCTCGGCATCGGGGTTGATGCTGTCGTCGTCGTCGTCGCAGTCCGCCCCCAGGTCATGACCGTCCCCGTCGGCGTCGTGATCCGAGGCCCCATCGCAGTCCGAGTCCACACCGTCGTACCAGGTCTCCGTGCCCTCCGGGTTGGCACTCGCGTCGTCATCGTCACAGTCCCCATCCGCCTCGGTGAAACCATCCCCGTCGGCATCATCCAGGCCCAGAGCCGAGAGTGTCAGGTCATCCAGTCCCCAGGTGATGAACCCGGGCCCCTCGAGTTCCAGGCTCGTGACCCCGTAGTCGTAGACGAAGCCGATGAACTCTCCACCATCCAGGTCATTGCCATCCCCCGTCCAGCTGTTCTCGTAGAGGAGGAGGGTGTCGTCGTAGCCCCGAGCGGTGAAGGGCCCGGTGCCATCCATCAGCTGAAAGGCCACCGCCGGCTGACGTTCCACAAAGGTGATCACGAGGGTGCTGGCGTCCGCCCGGCCAGCCTGGGCGCCACTGGGTCCGGCGCCATCGACCTCGGTCACCACCGTGACATCCCCGTCGAAGCGCACACCCACATCGACGTACTCCGTCGTCAGGACGGTGCCTGCCGCCGGGTCTTCAAAATCCACGACTTCGGCATCGATGGCCGCCTCGGTCTCCCAGTCCCCCTCGTCGTCGTGAAGAGTGGCACCACCGCCATCCACGGTTCCATCACAGTCATTGTCCAGGGCATCCCCCATCACCTCCGTCTCACCAGGGTTCTCCAGGGGCTCACTGTCGTTGCAGTCTCCATCGGCCCCCGTGTAGCCATCGCCATCCCGGTCGGAGAACTCACCGAAGACGATGCGGAGGTCGTCCATTCCCCAGGAATCGGTCAGCTCTGGGGTCTCGAAGCGAACCGCCACCACCGGCGTCTCGAACACCACCCCCACAAAGCGTCCGCCGGGTAGATCGGCTCCCGGGTGGTCCACCCGAACCTCGGCCCCCAGGACCGGGACGCTGTCCTCGTCGACACCGGAGAGGGCCAGGGTGGAGTCGCTGTCCAACAGCTGAAAGCTCAAGGCATCAACCGTCTGATCGAACTCGAGTTGCAGGGTGTTCGAAGACCCGGCCACCACGCGAAGGGCCAGGTCTCCCACCGGCGCAGACCCATCGAGGTTGGTGGTCGCGATGACCACACTGCTGGCTGAAAAGGTGACCCCATTGCCGCTGTAGTGGCTGGTGAGGTCCGCACCGGCGCTGGCGTCCTCGAAGTCGAAGAGCTCAGCAATCACGCTTCCCAGGAGCCCACTGACCTCATGATCGTGTTCGTCCTCGATGGTGCGCACCGCGATCTGGCCGTCGATCCAGCCATCGCAGTTGTTGTCGACCGCAAAACCCTCGGCATCGAACCCCGTGTCCTCGACCAGCCCGGGGGCGCTGGCGGCATCCTCGTCGTCGCAGTCCGGCCCTCCCACAGCATGGCCCAGGACCCCATCCCCATCAGCGTCCTTCCAGGAAGGCAAAAAGCGCCACAGGCTGACGATGCCGTTGTTGGTCCCCCCCAGGATGTTCGACAGCCAGGCCCCGACAGCGACCTCGCCGAAGCCATCGCCATTGGTGTCCTGAACCCCGGCCAGACCGGTGCCGGCTGCCCCGGCTCCAAAACCGCCCTGCAGGGTGGTCCCGGCACTGGTGACCGGACCCGAGGCCGCTGAACCTGGGTCCATCACCACATAGGCAGCCCCGGCGGACGAAGCCGCATTGGGGGCTCCGACCACCAGGTCCTGGACCCCATCCCCATCCAGGTCGACCGATGCCAGGCTCCTCCCGACGTTGGCCGAGGGAGAATCGCCTGTGAAGACCCGGTCGGCACTGGCGGCCGAGGCATCGAGCCCCCATGTCCAGGCGTCGAAGAAGACATAGGCAGCACCCGCATTCGAGGCCCCGCTGTCATCCCGGTAGGCGCCAGCCGCCAGGTCCCCCAACCCATCCCCGTCCAGGTCCGAAAGCACGACAGCTGACCCGAAATTGGTGCTCTTGTCCGCCCCCATCCAGGAGGCCAACGCACTCGTTTCCGCCCCATTCACCCCACTCCAGGCGCCACCGGAAAACAGGTAGACCTTGCCGGTACTGGCCCCGAGATCATTGGCAGAGGGCGCTCCCACCACAAAGTCAGCCAGGCCATCCCCGTCCACATCCGCGCCGGCCAGGGCATCCCCGAAGGCGTGGACAGTGCTCGCCCCCAGCCAGGTCGTGCCAGCGGTGAGGTCGTGGAGACCGGAAAGACTGCCGCCCGACCACAGGTAGACCGCCCCGGCATCCGTGCCCGAGGTGTCCTCCTCGGGCGCCCCGACAATCACATCGCCGTGGCCGTCGCCATCCACATCCCCCGGAAGAACCAGTGCGGCGCCAACGGCAGCACCTGCAGCCCCCATGAGCTGCACGTCCGCCACCGCCGGGACATTCACTTCCCCCAACCAACTGTCGTGGGACAGGATCCAGACTGCACCGGCATTGCTCCCGCCATCGTCGTTGTCCTCCTCTCCCAGCGCGATCTCCGGCAGCCCATCCCCGTCCAGGTCCCCGACGGCGATAGCGCTGCCCAGCCGATCCCCCAGCTCCCCCACAAAAGTGGCGTCCATCACCTCGGTGGAGCCTGAAGGAAGGTGCGGGCCCCCGTAGATCAGGACGACGGACTCCCCTTCTGGCGCCCCCACCAGCAGGTCGGCAAAGGCGTCCCCATTGATCTCGGCGCTGGTGATCACCTCTCCAAAGCCGGCATTGTCCGTGGGGTGGTACCAGTAGGGTTCGACGGTGCCCAGGTCAGCCAGGTCGCTTCCCGGACGGGCCGTCTCGGCCCCGAACCAGGCACTGCGCCCCCCGCCCACAGCGGTGTCGCAGCTCCACGACAGGCCGACGTCCTCCGTGGCCTGGGCACCGATCAGTGCGCCCTTGCCATCGTCGTACCGCACATCATCGAAATCCAGGTCGTCCAGCACCACCACGACCTCGCCTGTGCTCTCCAGCATCCAGGCCTGGACATGCCCTTCCCCCACCACACCATGGGGATGCATTCCTTCCCAGTCGAACACGGCTGCTCGGTAGGGATAGCGCCCCATGACCTCGACCGAAACGGTCTCGACCTGCAGGTCATCCCAGTAGACCGCCACCCCGGACCAGACTCCCCCTGGCGCACAGGTCGCATCGCTCGCACCCTGCCCCCCCTCGAAGAACAGGGTGCCGTTGTCGCCCACGACCACCGTGGACTCGGAGATGCCGTACCAATCCAGTTCAAAGGGCAAGACGACGGAGACGGTGCTCTCGTCGTCCAGGCCCAGGTCCTCCGCCGCCTCACCCAGCGCCAGCACATGGTGGGGAGGCCCGGCGCTCTCCTCGGAGTCCACAAAAACCAGGCCCCCATCGTCGGGACCCCCGCTGCCTGCCACCGCCACACCCGCCAGAGCGGCGAGAAAGAGAGACAGCCCAATGGCGTGCGGTCGCATGGGCCGCAGTCTATCCAGCATCAGCCCGGGTTTCCGCAGCGAGGCGGCAGGGTCGGCCGCAGAGGAGGGCCCAGGCCTAGCGCACCCCGTGTCGCGGTCCCTGGGCGTGCTGGGACCGACCGACTGGACCGGTCACCAGGCGCTCGGTCTCGTAGCGATCCACCCGGATGTGGGTGTCGACCACCTCCGGCCCCATGCGACCTCTTCGGCCCACGCGAGTCAGGGTGACTTCGGCGGAACCGGCCCTGAATTCGAAGGTACGGGTCTCCCCCGGTTCCAGGACCGCGACCACCTTGCCATTCACCTTCACCTGGAGCGACGAGCTCCACCGGTTCAGGACCTGGACCAACCCGGTTGAGGGCGGCTCGATCTGCCACCGGGTGTCCTCAAATGCAGAGAGCTTGACCTTGTCTCGGCTCAGCACCTGCCCGGTGACCCGGCGGGCCACGATGGTGCGGCTGCCCACCGGCACATCGCCAAAGAACAAGGACCCCTCCGCTGCCACGGTTCGCGTGACGCCATCCAGGGTGATCTCGACTGGAATCGGCAGGGGGTTGGAAACCATCACACTGGTTTCAGTCGGCCGTTCGACCTCCCAGAAGGTCCTCTCCTCTCCCATCCGCAGCCGACTGACTCGTCTCGACCCCACACGAGCTTCCAGCCAACGAACCTCCGAGGAGACCTTGACCTTCAACCGGGCACCAGCCGGAATCACCACCAGCTGGCGGCCATCCGCGTAGACCGTGATGGCACGACCCGCGTCGTTTTCCACCACCACGGGCAGTGACTGAACGTCTGGCCTGACATGAACCCGTTCAGGCTCATGCCCGTTGTCGGGGTGCAGGCCATGGGCCTGGGCCTCGCCGGCAGTACTCAAGAACAGGGCGGTCACGGCAGAGAACAGGGTCAGGTGCGTCATTTCGAACTCCAGGCTCGATGGGTTCAGTTCCACCGACGGTCGAAACCGCCTGCCATTCGTTCCGAGACAATGGATGACATCTCCGGTCGCCTCCCGTCGCCCAACGCGTCGGGGTCAACCAGCAATGGCCGGCCCACTCACCCGGTGCTAGACTCCGGGTCCGATCGTCCTGCGATTTCTGGGGAGCCAACCGTGCGCGTCGCCCTGATCAACCCGACTCCGATTGACCATTACTCCCCTTGCATTCGGAGCCTCTCCGGGTATTTGAAGGCGAATGGTCACCACTGCCGGATGATCTTCCTTCCGGCCGACAACTACTCGACCCGTTTCGAACCTGGCTACATCAAGCAGATGGAGCAGTCGTTGGTCGAGGATGTCCTCGACCAGCTCGACGACATCGACCTGGTCGGCGTCAGCTTCCTCACCTCGATGTTCGACGTGGCGGTCCAGGTGACCCGGGCCATCCAGACCCGGTACCCGAAGAAGCACATCGCCTGGGGAGGCTTCCACCCCACCACCATGCCTCAACAGGCCCTCGACTTCGTGGACATGGTCAGTGTGGGCGAAGGCGAGCACGGTCTCCTGGAACTGGTCGAGGCGCTCGATGACGACAAGGAGCCCTACGACATTCGGAACTGGTGGTTCCGCAAGCCCAACGGCAAGATCGTCGGCAATCCCCACCGGCCGCTCATCCAGGACCTGGACACCATGCCCTACCAGGACTTCTCCCTGGAGGATGACTGGACCTGGGAACCCAAGAAGATGGAACGGCTCATCAAGTGTGAGTGGGATGAGTTCAAGCACATCATTCCGACCTACCCGGACCGGAACGGGGACCTGCGCATCGCCTACAAGACGATGATCACCCGCGGCTGCCCACACAAGTGCAGCTACTGCGGCGTGGCCTTCCAGCATGACCTCTACAAGGGCCAGCGCTACCTGCGTCGCCGCTCGGTGGAGCATCTGATTGGCGAGGTCAAGCAGGTGATGCGGGACTACCCCGAGATCGGCATCATCCACTTCCAGGACGACGTCTTCTTCTCCACCTCCACCGAGGAGATCGAGAAGTTCTCCGAGCACTGGCAGCGGGAGATCGGAATGCCCTTCCGGGCCCAGTGCAGCCCCGCCACCATCAACGAGGAGAAGTTCTCCGCGTTGATCGACGCCGGGCTCTGCTTCACGGAGCTCGGAATCCAGACCGGTAGCTCCGAGACCATGCGGATGTACAAGCGCGGCATGACCAACGAGCAGTTGCTCAAGGCCGTGAACATCATCACCAAGTACGCCGATCACATGCAGGTCCCGGACTACCACATGATCCTGGACAACCCGTGGGAGTCCACGGAAGACGTGATGAAGGGCCTGCGGCTGCTCTGCACCCTGCCGCCCCCCTACAACCTGCTGCCCTCGAGCCTCATCTTCTACCCGGGCACCGAGTTCTTCCACAAGGCGATGGAGGACGGCTTCGTCACCGACGAGTATGCCCAGGTCTACCGGTCGAGCTTTCACGCTCCCAAGGGCAACTACCTCAACTTCCTGTTCTTCCTGACGCTGTTCAACAACATGCCCAAGGAAGTGGTGATGTTCGCCGCCTCGGACCGTTTCGTACGGCGCTTCAACCAGAAGAAGTACGACTGGATCTGGGGCCAGTTCTACAGGTACGGCGAGAAACTCCGGTATGCGAAGCAATTCGCCAGCTTCGCCACCAAGGGCAAGCTGTTGGAGATCACCTCCCTGCGCGAGTTGACGCGAGTCGCGAACCAGATGAAGTAGCGGGCAAGCGCCCCATACCTCCAGTCCACCGTCTCGGTCCACCAGCCCCAATGGGGGTCTCGGGCCGACGGACCGCCCCATGCCACGGGCGGTTGGTTGCCGCGGGGTGGGTATTCATGGGATCCTGGTGCCGTGGCAATCCACCCCCTCTCCAGCGCACGGTCCCATGCAAGGGCTCGGTGGATCGGCATTCCCCTTTTCTGTCTCGGCGCACTGGGGCTGGTCAGCGGTTCTGGGCTCTGGCTGGGAGGACTCGTCCCAGGCGCCTGCGTGCTGCTCTACATCGCCGCCACAGGCCTGAGCCTGGCCTGCTTCGGAACCCACAACGACACGGCACTTGGATGGATGGTCCGCGCAGGTGAGGAGAACCTGGACCCGGTCCTCCAGACCGAGCTCCGCGCAGAGCTGGCACTGGACCGCCAGGGGGTCTCGGCCCTGAGCCCAAGTCCCAAGATCGCCTGGGTGATGACCGCCATCGCCGTGCTCCTGCACCTGTGGGCAGGGGCCCGCCTGTTTGGAGCGCTGGCATGACACCGGGAAGCACCCTGGCCTACATCGGCCCCGACCGACAGCTCCACACCGTGAAGACGGATGGCACCGAGTCGACCCAGTTGACCCTCTCCCTGGCGGGACACCCCCTGCTCCGTTGGGGCCAACCGGAGGTTCACCCGACTGCCTATTCCTGGCCCACCTGGAGTCCTGACGGCAAGCGCCTCGCCTGTTTTTCCCACCGCGTCGGCGAGGACGTGCAGGAACCTGCTGCAGTCCATGTGGTGGAGATCGATGGACTGCGGGAGTACCAACTGGCGACCTTTGAGGGGTCCCTGCCCTTGTACGCAGCCTGGCAACCGGGTGGCGAGGGCCTGGCCGTCCTGGCCCAGGACGGGACCGGCCTGGAGTTGACGTACGGGCGGCTGGACCAGTTGGGCCGCATGCGGGCGATGGACCAGGGCTCCCCCCTGTTCTTTACCTGGGGACCGGGGGGACGACGACTGTTCATCCACACCGGGCCGAGTCGACCGGGCAACGAGGGGCGCCTGATGGTGCGGGATGCCCTGGGGAAGCTGCCAGACGAGGCCCTGCCCCAAGCGCCCGGGAACTATTGCAGTCCGGTCATCGTGAATGGTCGGCTGGTGCACGTGGAACGCACCGGAATGGTCAACAGGCTCCTCTCCACCGATCTCTCCGGTGGTGATGGTCAAACCCTCCTGGAGTTCGATGGCCTGGGCGCAGCAGTCGCCGCACCGGCGCTGGACGGCATCATCTTCAGCACCGCTCCGGACGCAGACGGTGCCGCCTACCGGGGAATGAGCCTGGTCCCTCTGGACGGGAGCCCAGTCCAACGACTGAGCGACGATGAATGCCTGGCATTTCACTGGTCCGAAGCCGGCCAGGAGCTGCTCTACGCACGGGCGACCCAGGAAGAGCGAATGCTCTCGTGGCACTCGGTCCGAATCGGGGAGGACCCTGTGGAACGGGTCCGGTTCTGGCCCACCCAGGAGATGCGCTTCTCCCTGCACTTCTTCGAGCAATTCGTCTCCACGCACCGCTTCATTTCCGCCGATGGTCACTACCTGCTCTTCTGCGGTCACCCCGAGGATCAACTGCCCCACCAGGTTCCGGCCGGTATCTACGTCCTGGACCTGCGGCGAGACGACCCTCCTCGCCTGCTGGCCCAGGGCTCCTTCGCCTGCTTCGCACCGGCCAATGGGGTATGACACCACCCGGCTGAGCGCAGTCTGCCGTGGAGGTCTAGCATGTCCATTCGAAAGGTCGTTGGAGGACTGGTCGCAGGGGTCGCAGGCAGGGTCGTCGAAGCCCCGGTCCGCGACATCGTGGACAAGGTCCTGAACCAACAGGAACTGCCCCCGACCGAAGAGGTTGGTGCACTGAGAAGCGAGGTCAAACGCCTGGCGACTGAGTTGGCGAGCATGCAGGGCAAGCTGGGTGAGTTGGTCACCGCACTGGAGGGTCTGCAGACAAAGACCAAGGCCCCCGTAGGCGGGCAGGACACCTCAAAGACCGCAAGCCCCACGCCAGCGGCCTCCGCTCCGCCAGTCCCCCCGGCCAAGAAGAGCCCTCCAAAGAAGGCCGCTCCAAAGAAGGCCGCCCCAAAGAAGGCCGCTCCAAAGAAGGCCGCTCCAAAGAAGCGCGGCCGTAAGAGCCTGACACACCTTGGTTGCGGGGTCCCCGGGTGCACGACCCCCCACCGCTCCAAGGGGTTCTGTGCCAACCACTACCAGGCCTGGCGGCGCGGAAACCTGGACGATTTTGTGGGTCCAGAGGGACTGATCGGAGACAACGGTGGCACCTGGCAGGTCGACAAGAAGTACGCCGGCATCACCGTCGCGATCGACCACCAGGGCAAGCGAGCCAAGGTGCTGGTCGACGGCAAGTCCGTGCGATCGAAAAAGATCGCCTGAGTCCCTCGGTTGTCCGGCGACACAAAGCCCACCAAGGACCTGAGGCGTTAGAAGGCCGGCGCCGTCTCTCGGAGCCCCTCATGCGCGACCTGCTCGAACGTCTAGGCATCACGGAAGAAAACTCTGGCGCCTGGAACGGCGCCCCCCTCGCGACCACGGGTCGCCTGGTGCAGTCGATCAACCCGACCACGGGCCAGCCCATCGCCGGCGTGAGGCTGGCGAGCAAGGACGACTACGAAGCCTGCGTCGCGGCCATGAACGAGGTCACCCCCCGGTGGAAGGCAATGCCTGCCCCCAGGAGAGGAGAGATCGTCCGCCAGATCGGCGAAGCACTGCGAGCCCACAAGGACGACCTGGGCGCCCTGATTGCCCTCGAGGTCGGCAAGATCCTCCAAGAGGGCCTGGGCGAGGTCCAGGAGTCCATCGACATCGCCGACTTTGCCGTCGGGCTCTCCCGGCAACTCTATGGAATGACCACCCACTCCGAGCGGCCCCAGCACCGCATGTACGAGCAGTGGCACCCCATCGGCCATGTCGCGATCATCACGGCCTTCAACTTTCCCAATGCCGTCTGGGCCTGGAACGCCATGCTCGCCGCCGTCTGCGGCGACACGATGATCTGGAAGCCATCGCTCAAGGCACCCTTGACCGCCATCGCCAGCCACAAGATCGCCAACGAGGTTCTGGAGCAACATGGCCTGGGAGGTGTCTGCACCCTCATCATCGGCGATGACGCCGAGATCGGCGAGACCCTGATTCATGACGGTCGGATGCCCGTCGTCTCCGCGACAGGCTCCACGGGGATGGGCAAGCACGTTGGCCAGGCGGTGGCTGCTCGGCTGGGTCGAGTGCTGCTGGAACTGGGTGGAAACAACGCCATCGTGGTGGACCCCTCTGCCGATCTGAGCCTGGCCCTGGGGGGCATCGTGTTCGGAGCAGTCGGAACCGCCGGTCAGCGCTGCACGACCACCCGCCGGGTCTTTCTGCACGAGGACATTGCCGAGGACTTCACCGCACGGCTCGTCCACGCCTACCGACAGATTCGGATCGGAGATCCCCTGTCCAGCGAGACGCTCATGGGCCCCCTGATCGATGAAGACGCCGTCTCACAGTACGAGGAAGCCATGGTCGCGATTCGCGAGCAGGGCGGGGAGATCCTGACCGGCGGCCAGCGGGTGGATCGTCCAGGGAGCTTCGTACAGCCCACCCTGGTCCGCGCCCGGCCGGACATGGCCATCTGCCAACACGAGACCTTTGCCCCCATCCTGTATGTCTTCACCTACCGGGATCTCGACGACGCCGTCCGTTGGCAAAACGATGTGCCCCAGGGACTCTCTTCGGCCATCTTCACGGATTCGGTCAGGGCCGCCGAGACCTTCCTGAGCCATGTCGGAAGCGACTGCGGCATCGCGAACGTGAACATCGGGACCAGCGGCGCCGAGATCGGTGGCGCCTTCGGCGGTGAGAAGGAAACGGGAGGAGGCCGCGAGGCCGGGTCGGACTCCTGGAAGGCCTACATGCGTCGGCAGACCTGCACCATCAACTGGTCCACGGACCTTCCGTTGGCCCAGGGCATCGAGTTCAACCTGGACTGAGGCCTGGCAAACACCGCCCGGCCGGTTCAGGATTCAGTACCGCCTCGTCCAACCCGATGCTCTGCGACTCTTTGGTCCCATGGATGGGGATCTGGGACCCTGGTGGGGCACCTGTGGGGTCCCACTTCAAGACCTGATCAGGTCATGCAACTCAATTGGGCGCCTGGGCCCTGTCTGGCACGTCTCTTGCTCGTAGAATGCGGCAGGACCCTATACGCACCACCCCGGTGACATTCTCAGGAGACAACATGTTCATCACGATCGATCGCTTCATCCAGGAAGAAGAAGGCCAGAGCACGGTGGAGTACATGCTGCTCATTTCCGTCATCGTCATTGCCATCGTGGCGGCGGCATACATCTTCTTCCCGACTTTCCAGAAGGGCGTGCAAGCGCTCGCCAAGGATGTCTCATCCATCCTGGACAGCGGAAAAATCGGCAGCAACGTCGGCTTTGACCGAGGCAGCTCAGGCTCCTGATAGCCCTTCACCGTTGGTGCCATTGATCCCCTCCCGTCCGGTTCGGATGGGAGGGGGTCTGTGCTTCGGGGTATAGGTGCCGCCACGATGTGCTGGCTGCTCACCCTGTCCCCGCTCTTCGCCGCGACCTACCAGGACCCGGCACGGACCCCACAGGCCGGCACCTTCGAGGCCAGCCTGGGCCTTGGCGGTGTCAGTCATACCCAGAACCTGGTGGACTGCGATGGCGACGCATGCCGTGTTCGGGAGACCAGCGGGGGACCCGACCTGCGCCTGGGGCTTCGCCTGACCGACTACCTGGGCATCTGGGTCCAGGGCGATCTAGGCACCGAAAACCTGGAAGGGGGCGAGCACAATGGCTGGCTGCTCGGCGCCGACGCCGGTGTTCACCTGACCCTGCCTCGAGAGGGACTTCGTCCCGCCCTTTCCCTGCAGGGTTCCTGGCACCGCAGCCCCCTGGTGGG
>CAZMNK010000108.1:18508-18773 GCA_964567625.1 uncultured Enterobacterales bacterium
GACGAAGCCGAATCCACCGACAGATCCCTTGGACTGGAGGGCGCTCTCTTTGCCGCCTGGGGCAGTGATACCGAGGGCTTCGTGGCCTACGGCGGCCCAGCGGTGCGCTTTTATCAGAGACGGGAGGTCGCCCTCACCACCGACGGCGTGTCCTATGAGCTCAGGAGTTGGTTTCCATTGGGCCTGGTGGCGGGCTGTGAGGTCGTCAGCGAGATGCTGGGCCTGCCCTGGGTCGAGCGCACACCTCGCCTGGCCGTGGGACTGG
>CAZMNK010000109.1:0-18747 GCA_964567625.1 uncultured Enterobacterales bacterium
CATGAGTGGCGGGTTTTACTGGCCAATAGATGGTGGAGGCGGCGGGAGTCGAACCCGCGTCCGAGGTCGCTCAGTTTCGGCGTCTACATGCTTAGCCCACCCTTACTACTCCAAGTCCCAGGGGCGGGCAGCCGGGACGGTGGAGCGACGACGACTTGAAGGATTATTTCTCGTCCCCGGGGCCTGCGTCGTCAGACCCTCAGGACTATCCAGGAAGGTACATACCCAGACGGTGCCCCTGGCGTGCGGTCCGTCCGGACAGCTCTAATGGCCCTTAGGCCGCGAGAGCGAAGTTGTTGTTGTTGTTGGCAGTTGTGTCAACGTGCGCGGTTTTTTACGAGGTGCCGTGCAACCTCGACATGCAGCCTAGACCTACCACGACCCCGTCGAAACCGTTTCGCCCCCTGAAGGGTGTGAGTTTGCGCTGCCTGACCCCAGGGTCCAGGACCGGGCAACACCACCAACGTGCTCCCGCAGCCGGTCCCTGTCAACCCCAAGGCTGACCCCGGGCCCCGCCTCGTGCAGGATCGAGCCAGGAGACCCATGGCCAGCGAACCCCCCCTTCCCACGTCCAGCCAGGAACCCGACAGGTCGGACGAACCCGCGGTCGGCCCGCCCGCAGAACGGCCCCGTGGACTGGTGGGTTGGTTTTCATCTGCCATTGGTGAGGCCCTCCAGGCCGCCTTTGCCATCGCGATCGCCCTGGTGGCCGGCATCTTCAAGGCGATGATCAGTCCGGAGAAGAAGGGGGAGGAGAAGGGGAGGAACCCTGGTCCCGGAACACCTCGATTGGGAGAGAGCGGGCCCGTTCAATCCACGGATGACCAGGACAGCACGGGGTGAAGCGGCTTGCATGCGCCCGGTGAGCGCGTCAGGTTGTCAGGACTCCGGAGCACACGATGCTGCTTTCATGCCTCTCCCTGGCCCTGGCGAGTACCCCGGTCTCGGTGAACCAGCTGGTGGCACCCACGCTGGGCGACCCCCGTGTCGTGGTGGCCGATGGTGAATCACCCCCTCCGCCCTTCGAGGTGGAGATCCACAACTCTCCAGATGAGCCGGTCCTCTACCAGGACGTCTACGAGATCCTGGCGCCCCTGACCTTTGACTCCGGCTGGCAGCCCTCGGGCAGCGCCATCCAGGTCGCCATTCGGGTCACGGCAGAAGGGGGGGCCGCGGTGGAGATGGAGGGAACCGGTCACCTGAGCTGGCCCGCGGCGGTCACCCACAGCCAGACCTCGTGGGAAGACGCCGGTCTCTTCATGCTCGACACCAGCCTGGTGGCAGACATCGATCTCCAGATCGACCTGGGGGACGTGTACTGGAGCGAAACCCTGGCCAGCGAGAGCATGAGCTTCTACGCGGAGGAGTTCTTCACCCCCTTCCTGCTCCCGAATGGTGAGCAGGACCGGGTGGAGGTGGATGCCTCGGGTTCTTCCACCACGCTCCTGGACCTGGCCTACGACATCATCACCGGGGTGGCGTTGACCTTTCGCATGGACATGCGCACCGATGTGCAGGGTTCCCTGGAAGGCATCCGCAAGACCGTCGCTTCCCCGGAGGAGACGCAGTTGATCGAGGCGGCGGATGAGTCCCTGGTCTTCCTGCCGCCCACCGAGGGAAGCCTGGAGTTGAGCTCCATCTACACGGGCACCTACGAGTCCCTGCTGGAGCTGGTCTTCACCCCGGTCGTTGGCGTCTGCATCGACCTTCTCGGTTGTTCTGACCTTGCTGCCTTCGACATTCCCGTCCCACTGGTCGACAGCGTGGAGGAGCGGGACTTCGAACCGGTCCTCCTGGCCCACGAAGTGCCGGTCATGGACGTCGACTGGACTGGCCACGACTTTGGCAAGGTCGACATCGGGGACATCGCCACCTTTGAGTTGCCCATTGCCAATGCTGGTTCCCTGGACGTGATGGGGGGTGCGAACTTCCTGGGCAACGGGGACTTCACCCTCTTTCCTGCCGACATCCGGGCAGGACAGGACGAGGTCGATGGCATCGTGGTCACCTTTGCTCCCACGGTGGTGGGGGTCCAGGAGGTGACGTTGGTGCTGGAGACCAATGATCCCCTGCTGGCCAACCTGCAGATCCCGCTGATGGGGACCGGGGTGGAGCCCGACGATGGTGGGACCACTGTGGTGAGCACGGAGAACACCTGTGGCTGCAGCAGTTCACCCGGACCCGGGCAATGGGCCTGGCTGGTCCTGGGGCTGGGTGGGGTGCTTCTTTGCCGTCGGGAAAACCGCTAGGCGCCTACCGGTTCAGAGGGCCTCTGCCCAGGGAACCGGGCCCAGGTCGGCAAAGGCCTGTCCGGCGGACTCCTCGGAAGGGTAGACCCGGTGGTCCAGCCGGGGGTGGCCCTCCAACAGGTCGGTGGAAGTGACATAGAACCAGGACACGATCCCCGTGGATCGGTCCCGGACGAGGACATGGGCCGGCTGGCGCCGGGGAGTCTGGGGTTCGGACCGCTGGCGAAGGCGTTCCCAGCCGTCCCGGGACAGGTCGGCATCGAGCCGCCATTCCAGCTCTGGGCTCCGCAGGAAGAGGGCGGGTGGACCCTGTTCCGCCATGTCCCGGTCAAAGGGGCTGCAGAAGTTCATCGATCCTCCTCGGAGCTGGAAATGCCAACGATGTCTTCCCGGGGAATCAGGAAGAGGCGGTGGGCTCTGCGATCCGCCCGAACCCTGCCCTGGAGAGGCCAGCGCTCGGCGATCCAATCGCTCATCGCCTGCCGGTTGAGGGAGTAGGGATCCTGTTGGGACCAGTCGGTGGTGATCCACCCGATGGGGGCCTCGCCCGGGCACTCCCTGGCCAGGGTCTGAAGGCAGGCTTCGAAGTGACGCTCATCACTGCCCAGGGGACAGGCCCTCTGGGGGCACAGTTCCATGTCCGCCATGACCAGGGCTGCCCTGGCCGAGGAAGACACACCGCTTCCAGGCGGCAGTCGGGCGCTCAACAACCCCGCCAGGCGGGCGTGGAGGATGCCCTCGTTGTCGGGCAATGAGGGCATCTTCCAGTCCTCTCCAGCCCGGTCGGCATGGACCAGGCTCCCGGCCCCCAGCGCGAGGGCCAGCGTGCCCAGGGGCCACGGCTTCCAGAGACGCTTCAGCCCGAGTTCCCCGAGAACCAGGGGCGAGCCGATGCCCCGGGCCATCAGTACTGCCACCACCCCAAGAAAGTTGTCCACGTAGCGGGTCGGGGCCCCCACAGCGATCAGGGCTGGGAGGGGCGCCAGGCACAAGAGCAGGGGCACGCCGAGCCCCAGGTCACAGCGGTTCCACAGCCGTCTCCAGGCTCCTTTGCCCTGGAGGGCCTCCCGGCTGCCCAGCCCGGCTCCCAGGATCCCCAGCCAGATGGCCACGACCCCGACTCTCCAGGGAAGCCAGGTCGGAAGCACCCCTCCCAGCCCCGTGGCCACGGCGGAGTTCAGCGAGGACAGGCTGCCGGCCTGGAGCAGCGCCGCGCCCAGGTTCAGCTGCTCCTGCATCTGTCTGGCCTGGCCGGGGTGAATGCCCTCTTGCAGGGAGTCCATCAACAACGTCTGGGTGGGAATGGGCACCTGTTGGTAGACCCACCACACGGTGAGCCAGGCGCCCAGCCCGTACCCGGTGACCGCCAGGGCCCTTCGCCCCCAGGTGCGTGGGCCTCGGATCAGGACCAGGACCAGGGCGGGCAGTACATAGGGAAGGGTGGTGAAGTGGGAAAGACTGGCCAGTCCAGCCAGCGCTCCCCCCACGGGCGCCAGGGGCCACCAGCGAGCCGCCAGCAGTCCCCCGAGCAGGGATGCAGGGATCGCAGTCGCCACGAGGATGTCGATTCCAAAAGTCCGGCTGTCGGCAATGACGTGGGGCAGAAACCCACCGAGTGCGGCGGCCATCAGGCCGACGCCCCGGCCCCCTCCGACCCGTCCCAGCACGTAGAGCACCAGGACCATCGCCCCGTGCAACAGGTGGTTCACCAGGTGACCTGCGGTGGCCACAGACCCGGTGACATGCATGGCCAGGGCGGTGAGCCCGAGCCAGGTGGGCATCCGGTGCGGGTCCACCTGTTCGCCTCGACCATGGTGCACATGCAAGGCGTTTCGTGCCCATTCTCCGGCGTCTGGACCGGTCATCAGCATGTCGCCCACCGAACCCCAGGCCGGTGCCTGGACCCCCTCGATCATGATGTGGGCCAGGGGCCTGCCCCGTGGCCAGTAGGCCAGGGCCAGCACCACGAGCCCGGTGAGCAGTGCCAACTCCAAGAGGACCGGAACGGCCACCTGCCAGCGAGTGAGCTGGCGGTCAGTCACCGGTTTCGTCCTCCTCCAGGACCTGTCGCGCCAACCGGGCCAGCTGGATGGTGACCAGTCGGCTGCCCCTCATGGACACGTGCACGTCGTCGGTAAAGTGGCTGCGTCCGAGGCCCGGAACCTTGGCCAGAGACCGGTGGGAAGCACCGCCCTCTTCCACGAAGTCGCGCACGCTGGCCCGGGTCTGGCGCCGTTGGTTGACCCTGTAGGCGTCCCGGTGCTCCTCCGGTCGGATCGGCAGGTCGCTCAGCATCAGCTTCCAGCCTCGCTCCCTGGAAAGGTCGAGCAGCACCTGCAGGTCGTCAAAGCGGACCTCGTCGCCTCCAGGGTCTGTCTGTGATTCACCAGACTGCCAGCCCATTCCGGCTGTGGGTGAGTCGGGGAGGGTCTGGGGGTCGACCTGGCGTCCTCCCTCTCGGGCCTGGGTCAGGGAATCCTGGCCGGCCACCCTGGAGAGGCTCTTGGTGCCGAGGGTGTGCCAGATCCAATTGCCCAGGTACCCACGGTATCGAAAGGTTCGGGACAGTTTTCGCAGGAGCAACTCGGAAACGCAGCTGGCGTCGTCACAGGTCAAGTCCACCAGCAATGGCAGGTCTCCCCAGACCGCCAGGTCCATCACCTGGCTCTCCCAGGGGTTCATGCGCGTCTGGAGATCGCTGTCGCCATAGGGCAGCAGGACCATGGCCACGTTGGCGTTTTCGGGCACATGATTCTTGAGCGCCAGGGTCCACAGGAGCACGCTCCCGGCGGGCGTGGAGAGATCGTGAACGACCACATCCGGTCCCAGCTGTCTTCCCAGTTGCTCGGGGTCGATGAGTTGCTCGGCCAGGCAGGTTCCGATCACCAGGACGTCCCGGGTGGTCCCGTCCACCTGGGACTCGTAGCCCGTGGCCTTGTCCACCATGGGTGAGGGCGCGTCATAGGACAGGCTGACGCCGACCTCGAGGGCGAGCAGGGTTCCCCCCAGCACCAGGGCCAGGGGACGAACCCCGATGGGCCGACGGTGAGCCGCCTCAGAACTGGAAGTAGATGAACTGCTGGCCATAGGTGGCCCCGAGAACCAGGATGCAGAAGAAGAAGAAGGCGTACAAGGCACCCTGGACTTCCAGGGGCAACTTCAGGAGCAGGGAGAGGTCGTCGCCCCGGCGGTGTTGGAACCACTCGATGATGCCCACGACACCCAGGAGGGCGCCCAGCTGCACCACGGCCTCCATGTCGGCCGCCTGGGGCATGGGATCGGTGACCAGGGTGTGGAGCAAGGTGCCGACCTGTCCCAGGTCATGGGCCCGGAAGATCAGGAAACCAAGCACCGTGAAATGAAACGTGAGGACAATCGCTGCCACTCTGGGCAGCTTGAGTGGGGGCAGGGCCCTCTGCAGGGCCAGGGCCCCTCCGTGGAAGGCACCCCAGGCCACAAAGGTCCAGTTGGCCCCGTGCCAGAGACCGCCCAGAAGCATGGTGACCAACAGGTTCAGCTGGGTCCGCAGCCTTCCCCGCCGATTTCCGCCCAGGGAGATGTAGAGGTAGTCCCGCAACCACTGGGACAGGCTGATGTGCCAGCGGCCCCAGATCTCCCGCGGAGAAGCGGCAAAGAACGGCAGTCGGAAGTTCACCACCAGGTCCACACCCAGCCACTTGGCCAGGCCCCTGGCGATGTTGGAATAGCCGGAAAAATCGCAGTAGATCTGCCAGGTAAAGGCGTAGGCGGCCAACAGGACTGCGAACCCGCCGGGGGGTGCCGGGGCATCGAAGACCGCCGACACCAGCACGCCCAGGTTGTCGGCCACGTACAGCTTTTTGTAGTAGCCCCACAGCAGCAGGTGGCTGCCCTCTGCCATTTGAGCGGGGGTGACCTCTCGGGGGGCCTGGAGCTGGGGGATCAGGCGTTCCGAGCGCTCGATGGGGCCCGCGACCAGTTGCGGAAAGAAGGCCACGAAGGTCGCAAAAGCCAGGGGGTCCCGGCAGGCGGGAACCCGTCCCCGGTAGACGTCGATGGAGTAGCCCATCGACTGGAAGGTGTAGAAGCTCAGGCCCACGGGGAGGATGAGACGAATGATCGGGAGGCTTCCAGCCATGCCAAACCAGGCCAGCAACTGGTTGAATTCGGTGAGAAAGAAGCCCAGGTACTTGAAGGTGGCCAGGATGCCCAGGTTCACCACCACGCTGACCAGCAGGAGCCGGCCGCGATGGGGGCGGTCCGGGTCGGCCAGTGCCAGCCCCACGGTGTAGTCCACGACCGTGGACAGCGCGATGAGTGACAGAAAGCGCCAATCCCACCAGCCATAGAAGGCGTAAGAGGCCACCAGCAAGAGGACGTTCTGTCCTCTGTGTCCAAGCCCCCGGTAGAGCCCGTACACCACCGCGAAGAAGACGACGAAGACCAGCGAGTTGAAGAGCATCCGGGGCGCGATGTTAGCGTCTGAGCATGAGGTTTTCGGCCGGCTTGTGGTGGCTGTTGGCTGCGGGGGCGCAGGCGGAGCCCGATGCTGGGTGGCAGCCCTTCGGTCCTGAACGGGGCCACGTGGTCGATGTTGCGGTGGGTGAGCGGCGCGTGTCGGTGGCCACTCGCGTCGAGGTACTCACCGCGGACCCGGACCTCGCCCAATGGGCGCGAGACCCCCGGTTTCCCCCGGACACCCGGTGCCTGGCCTATGGACCCAAGGGCACAGGGTGGGCGGCTTCACCGGGGCAGATCTGGCGGGTCAAGCGCGAACCGTCGCTGGCTGTCGACCTTGGGGATGGAAGTCACGCGGTGGATCTGGCGGTGACCGGGGAGGATGTCTTGATCGCTGCGGTGCGAGGCCGCACCCAGGGGGTCTGGCGGGTGGTCCACGGGGACCAGGGGCTGAACGTGGAACGCCTGTTGCCGGACCAGGACCCCTGGCGGGTCATTGCCCACAAGGACCAGGTCTGGGTGGGGACCGTGGACGGCGGGCTCTGGCACTCCGCCAATGGGGGTTTGAATTTTGAACAGGAGATGTCCGGGGTTGGCGTGACCGCCCTGGCCTGGGTCGATGGCGCCCCCTGGGCGGCTCTCCACGATGGACGGGTGCTGAACGCTTCCAACGGCCAGGAGATCACGCGGCTCTCCCGGGGCTGGTTGACCTCCCTGGCCAGCGCCGGCGACCGGGTGTTGGCCACTGCCGACGGCCCTGGGCACGTGCCACCGCTATTTGCCATCCAAGACGGCGAGGTGACGCCGGAACCCATTCCGGATCTGGAGCCGAGCACCTCGTTGCCACGGCCTACCGGGGTCTGGTCCCTGGACCAGGAGACGGTGTTGATGGGGACCTTCCGCCTGGGTCCCTTTCGTCTTGATGAGGCGGGGATGAACCCGGCCCGCAGTGGCTTTCGATCCGGGGTGACGGGTGGCGCTGCGGTGGATTCCGAGGGGAGGTTGATCGTCGCGCTCATGGGTACGGGGGTCTACGAGCGCCAGCAGGATGGCACCTGGAAGGTTCAGGGAGGCTCCAAGGGCCCGGTGACGGATGCAGTGAACGTGGCAGCCCTCACAAACGGGGTGGCCGTGCTCGACTTTGAGGGCGTGGCATGGCGCGGCAACAGCGGTAAATGGTCGCGCTTGAAGGGTGTCGAGATTCCCCACACGGGAAGGCGCAACGCCCTGGTCGATGTGGGGGTGGACGCCTCCGGGACCTGGTGGGGAGTCGACGTCCAGCAGGCGCTCTACCAGGCCACTGCAGAGGGGTGGAAGCCGTGTTCTTCGCCGCCAGTGAGTCGACTGGACGGCGATGGCGAACGGCTCGTCGCGGTGGGAAGTCGGGACTTTCTGCGGCTCACCGACTGCGAGACGGAGCCCGTCAAGGCCCTGGAAGGCTTGCGGGTCAGCCCGGCGGACAGCCGGGTGGTGGGGTCGTGGGTGGCGGCGCCTGGACAGTTGATTCGCGATGGCGTGCGGGTGGCGAGCCTTCCGGTCTCGCCGGTTGTGGCCGTTGCGGCCCGCGGAGATGAGATCCTGGTGGCCTCGGGGGATGGTTCCGTCAGCCTCTGCACCGCGGACGGTTGTGAGTCCGCAGCCAGTTCCACCCGGGAGCCTGCGGTGGCGGTGGGCTGGCTCCCAGACGGCCGACTGTGGCTTGCCGAGAGCCGGGGAACCCTGTTGGTGAGCGGGGGAGAGGGTGTGCCGCCTCCCCGGTCGGACGTGGCGCTGCATGAGCGCCCACAGGTCGATGTGATGAGCCTGGAGACGGCGCCCTGGACGCGAGAGGGTGTGGCAGGCAACGCCCCTGCAACCCCGGACGAGGGCGACGTCCTGCCGTCGCATCTGAAGCCGGTCGCCGGTCCTGGGCAGCGCGACCCGGGGCAGGCTCCGGATTGGGTGGCGTCTGAGCCTTCCCGAACCGCTCCGTCAGCCCCTGAGAGAGAGCCGACCCGCTGGCCCTGGTTCCTGGTGGGAGCCCTGGTCCTTGGGGGCATCGGCATGGGGGCTCGCCACCTGCGCCGGTCCCCATGACGGCCCTGGTCCTGGCTCTCTGCAGCCCCGTGGCTCTCGCCCGGGAGCCCGACCACGGGGCCCTGGACAGGCTGCTCCGGAGCCGGGTCTCCAGCGGTCGAGTGGACTACCCCTCCCTCGTGTCCCAGGCCTCTGAACTGGACGCCTATCTCTCGACCCTGGCCAAGGCGGACCTGGCTTCCCTGTCGACGGACTCCTTGAAGGCCTTCTGGATCAACGCCTACAACGCCATCACCCTGGATCTTGTCGTGGACAACTGGCCACTGGCGTCGATCCGCGACCTGGATGGTGGCAGGGTCTGGGACACACGAAGCTGGACCGTGGCTGGTCGAGTCGTCACTCTCAACGAGATTGAACACAGGATTCTTCGTCCCATGGGGGACCCCCGCATTCACGCTGCGATCAACTGCGCCGCAAGGGGCTGTCCACCCATGGCGGAGAAGGCCTACAGGTCCGGTACTCTGGACGCCCAGCTGCAGGATGCGGTTGCCGACTGGGCCCAGAGCAACGGGATCGTGATCCAGGGAAACCAGGTGGGCCTGAGTCCGATCTTCGACTGGTTTGGCGAGGATTTCACCGGTGCCTACGGAACGAGGCACTTCGACATTCCTGGTGTGGAGGGGGAGCCAGAAGCCGGGATCAACTTTCTGGTGCCACACCTGGATGGGGCGACCCGGACCCGGCTCCAGGCTGGGGGATACGAGACCTTCTGGACGACCTACGACTGGGCGATCAACCGGCGCTGAGGTCGGGTCAACTTTCCTGTTCGATGCTGAGTTCGTCGAGCATGTCGTCTGCGACCCAGTGGATTCCAGGCACCGTGTGTCTCGGGTCGAAGGACCGGGATTCGTGGATCTGACTCCGAGGGTAGGAGAGGGACCGAACGAGATCCAGGCCGCCCGGTCCGCCGCCCCTGGAGCGCCCCAGGCCGGTACTCGGCAGTCGCAGAGTGGCCCCCACGGTGCTCCGGTTCACGTTGATGGCACCCGTGTCCAGTCCATCGATGGCGGTTTGGAGGTTTCGTCCCTGGCGAGCGGTGAACAGGGAGCAGACAAGCCGGTAGACAGCCCGGTTGTGGAGTGCGACGGCAGCATCCAGGTCGGCCACCCGGTACACGAGCAGGTTGGGTCCGGGGGGTTCCTCGTTCAGGAAGAGGTGGGCGCTGCTTGTGTCGATCGCATGGATGGTGGGGGAGACGTAGAAACCCCGATGAGTTCGCGTGTTCAGGGCTCTCCCCTTGAGGAGCGTCGTGTGTCCCCGTGCCTTCAAGGCGCGGTTGTATTTGCGGAAACGGCTGCGGAGGTTTTCGGAGATCAGCGGGCCCATGAAGACGTCTTCTCCGAAGCCGTAGCCGATCTCAAGCCGCTCAGTACGCCCGACAAGTTGCTCGACAAAGGCGTCATAGATGGCGTCTTCCACCAGGACTCGTGCCGTGGAGTTGTGCCGCTGGCCGGCGGTCAGGAAGGACCCGACCATCACCTCGTAGACCGCCTGGTCCAGGTCGCAGTCTCCGAGCACGATCGCCATGCCCTTGCCCCCGGTCTCGTAGACGACTGGTAGCTCCGGCCGCTCAAAGACGGCGCGGCGAACCGCCATGGCCGTCTTGAAGGAACAGGTGGCCAGCAGTGCGTTCACACCGGGGTGGGTGATGAGCTTCTGACCGACCACTGAGCCACTGCCCTGGACCATGTTGATCACGCCCCTCGGGGCGCGGATCCGGTCCCAGATCTCGGCCACTGCCTGGCCTACGGCCGGGGTGAACTTGGAGGGCTTGAAGACCACCGAATTGCCGGCCAGAACCGCCGCGGCGGAGCGGGTGGCTGCGACGCGGAAGGGGTAGACATAGGGGCAGAGCACGGCCACCACGCCACGGGCCATGAAGTCCGAACGGGCCCCGGGTTCCGGCAGGGTTCTGGGCGCCAGGAGTTCCAACCCATCGTCCAGGTAGAGGTCGATGGCGCGCAGGGTGCCGACGATCTCCTGGCGAGACTCCCAGAGGGGTTTTCCCGTCTCTCGGCTCAAGAGCCGTGCGACTGGTTCTTGCCAGGCAGAAACTTGTTCTCGAAAAAGCCGGACCAGGGATGCCCGGTCATTCAGGCCCTGGTTTCGGAGGGATTGGAAGCCCTTTTGGGCATGGAAGATGGCATCGTTGACCGCCGCTTCTGAGAAGGGGAATCGGCCCAGGATGTCGGTGCGGTCTCCGGGGTTGACGCAGTTGATGTACCCGTCGACCGACTCGGGTTTGATAAACGAGCCGTAGATGTAGTTGCCCTTGCGGACCAGCCGATCCCGGAACTCGTCCATCGTGCCGTCTTCCTCGAGCCCACCGGAATGCATGCTTGGAGGGCTCCCCGCCGCTGCCGGCGCGGATTATAGCCAACGCCCAATCTGGAGGTCGGTGTGCGCAACGTGCACGACAACATCCTGTCCGTCGTCGGTGACACCCCCATCGTTCGGCTCGAACGCCTTGCGGGAGGCCTGAAGGCCAACGTCATGGCCAAGCTCGAAATGTTGAACCCGGGCGGTTCGGTCAAAGACCGCATCGCCATGCAGATCATTGCCGACGCAGAGGCTTCGGGCGATCTGAAGCCCGGGGCCACGATCGTCGAAGGCACCTCGGGCAACACCGGGGCTGGCCTGGCCATGGTCGGCGCGATCAAGGGATATCGCACGGCTTTTGTCATGCCCGACAAACAGTCCGAGGAGAAGCGGGCCTCGTTGCGGGCCTACGGCGCCCGGGTGGTGATCACCCCCACGGCCGTGGAGCCTGAGGATCCTCGCAGCTACTACTCGGTCAGTACCCGGCTGGGGAATGAACCTGGCACCTATTTCGCGAACCAGTACCACAATCCCTCGAACCCGGTGGCCCACTACAACATGACGGGTCCGGAGATCTGGGAGCAGCTGGCCGGCAAGATCGACGTCTTTATCGCGGGGCTGGGTACCGGGGGGACCATCAGCGGCATCGGGAAGTACCTCAAGGAACAGAACCCGGACGTCCGCATTGTCGGGGTCGACCCGGTGGGGTCGTTGTTCTACGACTACTTCCACACGGGCCAGATGACCGACCCCTACACCTACCTGGTCGAGGGAATCGGCGAGGACTTCATGCCCTCGACCATCGACTTCCAGTACATCGACGATGTGGTCCGGGTAAACGATGCCGAGTGCTTCCACATGACGCGACGAATCGTCCGGGAGGAAGGCATCTTTGCGGGCGGCTCCAGTGGCGCTGCCGTGGCAGGGGCCCTCAAGTGGGTCAGCCACCACGACGAGGAAGGTCTGAATGTCCTGGTGCTCCTGCCGGATTCCGGTTCTCGGTACCTCTCCAAGGTCTTCAACGACAAGTGGATGGAGGAGAACGGGTTCCTGGAGTCGGGAACCAGCTTTGGAAGCGTCGGCGAGATGATGAAGTTGCGGGGTGGGTCTCGAGACCTGATCACCGTTTCGCCGAATAGCACCGTCTCGGAGGTCGTGGGCGTGATGAAGCTGCACGGCGTCTCCCAGGTGCCTGTCATCGAGGACGAACAGCTTCTTGGCGTGCTGACCGAGACAGCGCTTCTTCAGCGGGCGCTGAGCGGGTTCCGTCCGAACAAGCGGGTGCGGGAACTGGCCGAGGCAAACTACACCACCGTGGATGTCGACACCGAGGTCTCGGTGCTGGTGGAACTGTTCAAACGAGCCAAGGTGGCGTTTGTCATGGATGACCACAAGGTCGCTGACATCATCACGCGAATCGATCTCATCGACTACATCAGCTCGGTGACGTCTGGTGTGGACGGCCCGGCGAAGTGAAGCACCGTCTCGAGACCCTGGCCATTCACGGGGGCCAGTCGCCTGAGCCCGTCACTGGCGCCGTCATGGTGCCGGTCTTCCAGACCAGCACCTATGCCCAGCAACAGGTGGGCGAGCACACCGGCTACGAGTACAGCCGGTCACAGAACCCCACCCGCGAGGCCATGGAGCGCGCGGTGGCCTGCCTGGAGGGAGGGGTCGAGGGAATCGCGTTCGGATCGGGGAGTGCGGCCACCGCTGCAGTCCAGCACCTGCTCGATGCAGGGGACCGGGTGGTCTGTGGGGACGACGTGTACGGTGGTACCTGGCGCCAGTTCACCCAGGTGTTTGCTCGCCAGGGGTTGCACTATGACTTTGTGGACTTCACCCGGATCGATCCGGTTGACGCGATTCCAGAGGGCACACGGCTCGTCTGGTTGGAGTCGCCCACGAATCCTCTGCTGAAGGTCGCGGACATCGCCAGTCTGGCCGCTCGGGCCCACGAGGTCGGGGCCCTGGTCGCTGTGGACAACACCTTTGCAACCCCCGTCTTTCAACGTCCCCTGGCCCTGGGCGCTGACCTGGTCGTTCATTCCACCACCAAGTACATCAATGGCCACAGCGACGTGGTCGGCGGTGTGGTGGTGGCCGGCACCCAGTCACTTGGCGAGCGGCTTCACTTCATTCAGAACAGCACCGGTGCCGTGCCGGGGATCTGGGACTGCTGGTTGACCCTGCGGGGCATCAAGACCCTGGCGGTGCGCATGGATCGCCACCAGGACAATGCCCGGGCGGTGCTCGCCTGGTTGAAGCAGCAGCCTGGGGTCGGTCGGGTCTACTACCCCCTGGACCCAGACCATCCGGGATTCGAAATTGCCGCCCGCCAGATGTCAGGCTTTGGCGGCATGATCTCCTTTGAGTTGGAAACCGATCTGGAAGGCGCTCGGGCTTTCTGTGCGGCCTGTGAGGTCTTCACCCTGGCGGAGAGCCTTGGTGGTGTGGAGTCGCTGATCGAACTGCCGGCAGCCATGACCCATGCCTCGATTCCCCCGGAAGTCCGGGCCGAGATCGGCATCCCAGACGGACTGGTCCGGCTCTCGGTGGGCATTGAGCACCAGGAAGACCTGATCGCGGACCTTGCTCAGGCCCTGAGCGTGGTCTCGAAACGGCCTGGCTCATGTTGACCTGGCTGGCGCTACTCGCCTTGGTGGGTTGTCGGGATTCCGAGGAGCCGGTCGAACGGGACTGCGAAGAAAGGATCGTGCTCTACGTGGACGCCGATGGCGATGGACACGGGGACCCGGCCCAGGTCGTGCTCGCCTGCGAGGTTGGAGAAGGACTGTCAGAGAGTCCGGACGACTGTGACGACACCGATCCCGCACGCACCACGGTCTGTGACACGGGAGACACGGGCCACGCCGGGGACTCGGGCACAACGAGCACCGGGGGCTGAGTGACGGAACACCCTCCCGTGATCCGGGAGCGCCGTGGGGTGCCCGTGGTCCTGCATGGCACCGGCATGGCGCGGCGGTTTGGGTGGCTCTATTTCCTGAGTGGACTCTGGTTTTTCTTCCGCAGACTCCGGCTGACGGATGCCTCGGCAGAGCACGTACGGCGGGCGGCTGAGCAGGGCCCGGTGGTCTACGCCCTGCGAACCAAGAGCGTGGTGGATTTCCTGGCCTTGTGGAAGGTGCTCAACAGTCGACGCCTGCCCCTGGCGAGTCTGGGTAACGGTCCTTCGAGCATTCCCTGGATGCCAGGCCCCGACGGTGCGGTCCTGCTCAAGAACAAGCTGGCCTGGTTCTTTCGTCGCGGGCGAGTCGGCAACCCGGTGGCGACCGGCGAGTTGACCCGCCAGGTGGCTGCCGGCGCCCACGCCTCGGTTTTCTTGAAGCCGAAGTCCGACTGGCGGGACATCTTTCGGGCTCCGGCCTGGCCGGACCCGATGGCCGCGCTCCTCAAGGCCCAGGCCTCGTGCGACAGGCCGATTCAGGTCCTGCCCACTGTGGTGGTCTGGAGCCGGGCCCCGGAGGCCGCACGGGGAGCCATCTGGAAGCGGTTTGTGGGAACCGAGGGAGAGCCCGGGACACCCGCCAAGCTGATCGGGGTCACCTGGGGGCACAGAAAGGCCCTTGTCCAGGTCGGCCCTGCGGTGGACCTGGCCGAGTACCGGGCCCGATTTGGCGAGGAGCCGGCGGAGCGCCAGGCCAAGCGGTTGCGGTTGATGGTGCGGCGCTATTGCTTCCGAGAAGCCCAGATCGTGCGGGGGCCACGGCAGAAATCCCACCGTTGGTTGAGGCGGCTGGTCCTGCGCAGCAAACCCATTCGCAATCTCATCAGCCAGGAGGCCGTGGCCACGGGCCGCAGCGAGGAGGATCTGCAGCGCCAGCTCGTAAAGATGTATGACCGGATGGCGGCCCGACTCAACTACAACGTCGTCAGTTCCTATGCCTTCTTCTGCCGGCACATGTGGACGACTCTCTACGCCGGCGTCGATGTGCGAGACGAGGATCTGGAACGTCTTCGACAGGCCACACGGGACGGGGTGAGCGTCCTCACCCCCTGTCACCGTTCCCACATGGACTACATGCTGGTCTCATCGCTGATGTACGACAACGACATCGTCGTGCCCTACATCGTTTCCGGGGACAACCTGGCCTTCTTCCCCATGGGTTGGTATTTCCGCCGCAGCGGGGCCTTCTTCATCAAGCGTTCCTTCAAGGGCGAACGTCTCTTCCCGGTCCTGTTCCAGACCTACATGACCCACCTGATGCGGGAGGGCTACACCCTCGAGTTCTTCATCGAGGGGGGCCGTTCTCGCACCGGAAAGCTCCTGTCCCCCAAGCTGGGGGTGCTTCGAAACACGGTTCAGGCCGGCATCGAGGCCCGGTTGGGACGATCCCTGGGCGAGGTCAGCTACCTCCCGATCGCCGTCAGCTACGAGCAGGTCGTCGAGGAACGTCCCTATGCACGGGAGTTGGGTGGTGAGCCCAAGCGGAAGGAGTCCCTGGCCGGGGTGGTCAAGGCTGGTGGCATCTTCTTCAAGCGATACGGTCGGGTCTATGTGCGGGTGGGAGACCCCATCAGGCTCTCCCGGTTTGTCGAGAAGCTTCCTGCACCTTGGGAGGATCTGGACCGGGAACACCGCCAGGAGGCACTCCAGGGGCTCGGCGAGCGGATCCTCCATCGCATCGACCGCCTGGCGGTGGTGCTGCCAACCGGACTGGTGGCTCTGGCCCTTCTCTGTCGAGCGGCCCCGACCCACCCGTCCCTGGTGCTCCAGGAGCGATTGGCCTGGATCTCCACCTTCCTGGAGCGGGAAGGAGCGGAGTTCTCCACCAGCCTGAACCAGCGGGATGCTGCGATTCGAGAGGCCCTGGCCCGGTTCCTGAGCGAAGGACTGGTGGAGCGAATCGAGGCGGCTGAGGATGCGGTGTTCCGGGTCGTGGGTTCACGACGCATCACCCTCGAGTACTACAAGAACCAGCTCTTGCACTTCTTTGTGCCCGCCAGCCTCCTGGCCGCCGCGATTCGCTGCCTTCCCGAGGAGCGAATGGTGGCGGAGCAGCTCTCTCCGGACTTTCGGCTCCAACTCTTCCTGTTCCGGCATGAGTTCGTCTTTGACCCCGACGCGGACGACGAGACGCTGGAGCACCGAGCACTCAAGCACCTCGAGGCCGTGGGTGCTCTCACGGCGCTCTCGGACGGCGGATGGCTGGTGCTCGACCCGGGGCGCTTGGAGGAGGTCGCCGGGCTGACCGATACCTTCCGCGAGGGCTATTCGGCGGTCCTGTCCTCGCTGACCGGACTCCGGAGCGAGGACTTCGACAAGGACGACCTGGCGCGGGCCGTCCAGAAGGCCGGTCGGCGGCTGTTGGAGGCGGAGGAGATCCTGCGGCCGGAGGCCTTGAGCCTGGTGAACCTCCAGAATGCCTTGCGCGCCTTTGAGGAGGACGGTCTCTACCGGCTCCAGGCAGGCTCGGGTGGACTGGAGATCGACGAGGGACTTCAACGGGAGTTCCTGGATCGACTGCGGCCACTGCGACGGGCGAGGGTTTGAGCGACCGGGTCGACCAGTTGTTTGGTGGTGAACCCCCCGGCCCAGGTGGGTCCGGTCCCCAGCCGCGTACCGGCCTGATCCTCGGGCTGCTGGTCGTCGCAGCCCCCCTGGATCTCTTTGGCATCGTCTGCTGCAGCAGCATTCCGGGCATGGTCCTGACACTGGCCGCCTGGCTCCTCGCGGATGGCGACCTGGCCCGGGTGGAGTCCGGTCACCTGCCCATGGACAAGGCGCCTGCCCTGGTGCGACTCAAACAGGTGGCCTTTGGGCTCCTGGTGTTCTGTGGCCTGAGTTTCCTGGTGCAGATGGCCCTGCTGGGCAACGGCGCCTACGAGCGCTGGCTGGTCTCGCTCGTCCGATTTGTGGGGCTCTGACTAGTTCGACCCAGTCACCGCGTACGCGGGGTCGTAGACATCTGCCACCCGTGCCCGGTCCATCATCTCCTTGGCACCCTCGGTGTCACCTTCAAGCGCGGCGATCAGGCCCAGGGTCGTCAGGGCAGTGGAATGGGCGGGGTCTCTTTCCAAGACCTGCTCGGCCTGGTTTCGCGCCTCGTCGACTTGCCCGTCGAGGAACAACGCCGTGGCGTACTGGGCCCGGTCCTCGCCCCGGTACATGGGGCCGAGCAGCCGGTATTCGAAGGCCTGCAGGGACCCCTGTACCCACCCGCTGGCATCGCGGCCGGCATTGAGCCCGGCTTCGGCGGCGGCGAGGCGCAGGGTGGCGTTCTCGGGCCACAGGGCTGCTCGCCGTGCCATCTCGTCTGCAGCGGCATCGGGGCCCTGGAGATCCGCGATGGTCAGGAAGTACCGGCGCAACCAGTCGATGTCGTCATTGGCCCAGGTGAGGTCCGACATGTTGGCGATTCCTGCTTCCGATTCACCCGCCTGGATCTGGATCAGGGCCGCTCCGAAGCGACCTGAAATTTCTCCCAACTTCACTGCCTGTTGATAGGCCTCGTTGGCCCCGGCGAAGTCTCCTGCGGCCAACCGGGCATTGCCGGCGACCAGGGCCACGGTTCCGTCATAGTCCAGTCGCTCAGCGTAGATGGCGTTGACCGCCTCCAGGTCGCCGGTTGCGGCATGTGCGCCGGCCAGGCTGCCCCAGACACTCCCACAGGAGTTGTGCTGGATCTGGACGATGGCGGGAAGTTCGGCCGCTTCACGTTCGACCATCTGGCGCCAAACCCAGTAGACCTGGAGGCCCTCTTCGATGTTCTGGCGCCACTGCAGCTTGGCAGCGTGCTTGAGATTGCGTTCCAGACGGGCCTTGAGGGAGCCCTCGTCCAGGTCCTCGATCCAGAGGGACCAGGCGTCCTTCTCCCAGGGATCCAGCTGATCCCAGGCGTCCCAGAGCTCGGCGGCTCTCTGGAGGCTGGCCAGGGCCTCCACCGGTCGGCCATAGTCCAACAACTCACCGCCCAGTTTATGGTGAGCAGCACAACTCTCTGGGGTTGCCTCGACGGCAAGGCGCAGGGCCTCCAACTCCTCATCTGGATTGCCCTTGTGATAAAGGCCGTTGGCGATCCCCGTCTGCAGCTTGGCAAGCGCCTTGCCCTCGAGCGGAGGCGGCTCCTCCCCGGTCTCGGGGTCCGCCTCGGGGGTGAGGCCCGCCTGGAGTTCCTCCAACAGGGAACTGGTCCAGGAGGAACGGCCATCCTTGGATACCCAGGCCAGAGCGACCTGTTCCGAGGCGGGGTCATAGGCCCAGTCCGTGGGCCAGAGGTAGTCGCTCCCCAGCTCCAGTCCAAGGTCCAATTCGAAGAGGCCATAGCCGACCTCGACGGCCGCTGCGTTGAACTTGAGGGAACCGACTTCGACAGGCAGGGTGTGGAATTCGTAGCCGCCGATGGCGAAGTCATGGGGACGATCCGCGACCTGGGCCCTGGCGACCGTGGTGCCACTGCCCAGGCCCAGGGCGATGGGAACGGTTTGCCCGTTGACCTGGCCATCCACGAGGATGGGCACTGAATTCAGATTGACGAAGAGCACTTCCCCATAATTGACGAACGTCGCGGGGATGTACCGGCTCTGGAGGGGCTCGGCATTCACCTGGGACAACAGGCTCTCGGACTGGCTGAGCTTGAGCACTCCCTCGCTTCGCAGCAAGGCCCAGGAAAGCTCCGGGAAGTGGTTGAGGCCGATGATGCCC
>CAZMNK010000110.1:0-18549 GCA_964567625.1 uncultured Enterobacterales bacterium
ATCAGCGCGTCCAGCACGCTCCCGAGGCCGAAGGCAGCTGCCACGGCCAGGGCGATGCTGATGCCGATGGCGCCCAGGGCCTTGTTGCGCCCGACCCCGCTGGAGACATGGCCCCCGATGCCACTGGCGATGAGCATCGTGCCCAGCACGACCGCCAGGGAGTAGACCGGCGAGGACAGGTAGATCTGGTACCACTGGACGTAGACCAGCTCGATCAGCAGGTAGCCGACCCCCAGGAGGGCGAAGAAGGGCACCAGCAGGGCCGTGGTGGCCAGGTGGCCGTCACCCTGGCGGCGACCGCGGACGCGAAAGGCCACCAGTGCGGGGAGCAGCACCATGCCGGCAGCCAGCCATGCCACGGTGCCCAGCATGGCCTTGGGGACCTCGCGGGAGCGATAGACGTCGTAGGGGAAGGGCTTGTCATCCCGGACGACCTCGAGCTGGTGCTGGTCCTGGTCCACACCCTCCGAGGAGTAGATGTCGCCAGTCTGGATGACCTCGGTCCAGTAGTTCTCCTTGACCAGCTCGGGCAGGTACATCCACTCGATACCCCGGTAGTAGCCCCGGCTGTTCTTTCGTACGCCGAGGTCCTCGGTCCAGGTCGCGAAGTGCGCGTGCTCTTCGGTGGTGATGGGCGAGCGCTTGATGAGCAGCATGGTGTACCGGCTGCCCCGGTTGCAGTCCTCGCGGTTCCGGAACCAGGTGTTCTTCCTGCAGACGAAGAACTCGTAGACCCCGATGTGCTGGCTCGGGTCTTCGACGCCGATGTCGACCAGGGCCTGGTGGGTGGTCTGGAGGACGCGGCGGATGCCCAGGTCCGCGCGGTCGTTGATGTTGCGCTCCTCGAAGACGACGTAGCCGTCGGGGGTGAGGTGCTCCAGGTAGTCGGTGATGGCCTCGAGGGTGTGCACATATTCGGGGGGCCCCTGGTGCCCCATGGTGCGAATCCGGTGGGTGTTCAACAGGGTGATGAAGTCGTAGGTCCGATCGGTGCGTGCCAGGAACGTCCGCACGTCTCCGATGGTCAGGTTCAGCCGCTCATAGGCTCGACCGGAGATCTTGTACAGGGGTCCGGTCATCAGGCCGGCGATGGTTCCGTTGATCTCGACTGCGTCGATGCGACCACTGCCCAGGGCGGCGACGGGCTTGGTCAGGCCCTCGGCGGCCGGGCCGACCAGTAGCGTGTCCGGGTCCTCTCCCAGCTTGAGTCGGGTGGGCAGACGCCGATCGAGCCAGCCGGTCTTGGGCCGGTTGCGGGCCACGTGGTCATTGGGTCGGCCGCTGAACCAGGTGGTCAGGTCGTGGGTCTTGCTCTTTTCCCTGGCCTTCTTGGAGTAGCTGATGTCGATGCGCTCGACCAGGCTGCCCTTGGAGTGCATCAGAATGTGGGTGTTGTTGTTGAAGTCCTCGCCTTCGTTGACGTACCAGAAGATCTTCTGGGGATACTCGGCCATGCTGGCGCGGCCGTGCACGGCCATGTTGAAGGGGTCCACCGCGATGTGGGCGACCAGCAGTCCCAGGCAGGCTGTGCCCAGGATTCCTGCGCTGATGAGGGACCCGCGCCCGCGCCCGGCGAGCTGTTCCTGCCGTCCTTCGAGTGCCAGCGGGATGGTCCCGATCAGGCCCAGCAAGAAGAAGCTGCCCTCTTCTCGGATGAGGGGAATCGCCAGCACGGCGATCCCGATGCCCGCCGCCGCGCCCACCAGGTCGTAGAGGTAGACCCGCCCGGCTGGAAGGCGGTTGAACGCCCGGGAGATGATGATGCTCGCCAGCGCATAGGGCACCGCCAGGATGGCCATCATGAGCGCAGGGTTTGTGTTCAGTCGCAGGATGACCGGGAAGCAGGTCAGCAGAGTCAGTGGAAACAGCGTGAAGATCACCCTGTTGACCCGGGTGCGATCGGTTCCGTCCAGGAAGAAGGCCAGGACCCCTCCCAGCGCCAGGCCGAGCAGGGCCACTGCAATGGCCTGGTTCGCAGGCAGGTACTCGTTGACGTAGACCAGGGACTGGAAGGCCACGATCTCCAGGGCAATCACCGCACAGGCAACGGTGGCAACCTGGAGGAGGCGGATCGGGCTGTCTTTGGGCGATGTCTCTTGCATGGGGGGTCGACTACCGTTGGAGACGTGGTTCGACAAGCGCTATTCTCATGGCCACCCTGGACCACTAGCCGGGGATCAACTCGCGCAAGGCTTGCCAGGCCACCTTGTCTACCACCTCGGCCCCCAGGTCCAGTCCGGCCCGAGTGGGCTCCTGCTGGTCGTCATAGCTCCCCCATTCCCCCTGGTGGCCCTGGTCCAACTGGGGCTGGTGGTAGTGCGCACGTTCCAGGCTCCAGCGCACGGCCCGCAGGAACCGTGGTTGCTGATGCCAGCCCAGTTCGCGGCCTGACCCCACCACGCCGCTGGCGAGCAGGATGCGCCCGGCGTGTTGGGTGAAGAACTGCCGCCAGTCCTCGGGCCTGGTCTCCATGGATGCGAACCAGGCTTCAGCGGCCTGCCAGGTCGGGGGAGCGGTGTCCAGGTAGAGCCTGGGCTGTCGTTTCAGCAAGGCGGCCAGGGCCCCGGTCTGGGCGTGGAAGCGTGGCAGACCCGAGAGGACAACAGGGCCGCCGAGGCCGGCAATCAGCGCCTCGATTTCCTCGATCTCCTGGTCCGGTCCCGGGATGACCTGGAGGGGCTGGCCGCTCGCCGAGGCCTGTTGGAGCCGGGACCTGTCCGTGTCCTCGAGCCAGATGCGGAGCCAGTCGAACCCTTCGGAGGGCACCTCCCATCCGGGCAACAGGGGCAGCGCCGTCCAGAACTTCCCTCCCCCTCGTGCGGCCCAGGTTTTCTGAGCCTCTGACACCAGGTCGAGAGCCGCCTGGGGGCTGGCGGCGGCGAGTGCGGCTTTCCGGGTGAGTCCCACCACCACGCTGGTCAGACCCAGCCGCACAGCGACCCGCCATAGCTTCTTGGCGTCTGCTGGCTTCGAGAGCTGGACGTTTGCGTCGACGAGTTCGGGCAGGACCCGCTCCGGAGCGAGGGCCTCCTGGGAACCACGCTGCACCCGGTCCAGGACGGCCTTGCCCCTGGACCGGGGCAGGGCGATCACCCTTTCGCCGCCGTGATGAATGGGCAGCAGGGTCGTGGCGACCACGCGGCGTCCGTAGAGCGTGGTTCGCAGCAGCACGCCGGTCTCTGTGATCCCCCGTCGGGGAATGGTTGAGACGGGGTGGTGAAACAGGAAATTGCCGAGCCCATAGGCCACCAGGGCCGGGCCACGGACCTCGACCCCCATGGGGGCATGGGCGTGCACGCCGGCCACCCCCAGAGCCCCGGCTGCCACGGCTCGCTCGGCGTAGCGAACCATGTCCGGCCAGGGGTCAGCGGAGAACTCGTAGCCTCCCTGGTAGGTGGCGAAGAAGACATCGCTTGCAAGGGCTGCCTGCGCCAGGGCCTTCTCCTCCTGGTCCTGGACAGCCAGCAGGGGTCCTGGTCGTCCCGGAGCAGCCCCGACGGATGCCGTGTTGAGTCGGTTGATCCCGGTGAAGCCGATTCGCAGGCCCCGGATTGTGACGACTGCGGGCGCCATCGCCCGCTCCAGGTCCTCCCCTCCACCGAAGATTGCGAGGTCCCGCTCTCGATAGGCCTCGATGGTGCGCAATTGGTCCGCCTGTTTCCAGTCCAACAGGTGGTTTCCGGTGAGGTCGACGACGTCTACGCCGAGCCTGTCCAGCGCCTCCAACCAGGGCGCGTCGTAGCAGAAGCGCCACTTCTTCAGGTCCTGCTGACAGGACTCCCGCAACAGGTTCTCCACCGAGAGATGGGTGACATCGGCGGCCTGGGTCACGGTGGCGATGTCCTCGACCAGCGTCGCGGGCTTCCCGCCGCCCTCGTCGGCCATGCCCTCCCCCAGCAGCGAGGTTCCCGTGAGCAGGACGCTTCGCACCTCGTGGGGATCGAAGCGGTGTTCCGGATCAGCGGAGTCCGGTGCGCTCACCGGAAGCAGCAGCGATGTGCCCTCACCCCAGGCGGCGGACTGGGTGGCCTCGCCCCTGGTGGCACAGCGGGCGACCAGGCCGGACAGGGGGTGGACCCCCTCCACGGGGAGCAGTCGCAGGCCAGGCCCGGTGTCCGACAGGGGCAGGACCCCCACGGCCAGGGGATCGGCAAGGAGCTGCTCCTGAACGGCGGCCGCGTCTGCCAGGGCCAGGACGGAGCGTCCCAGGGTCCTGGCCACTGCCTGCTCCAGGGATCGGAGCGTGTAGATCCGCGGGTGCTTGCCGGGCGTGAAGGCCTCTGTGGGCGACAGCATCCCGACAGCCGCCACGGTGAGAAGACGCCACGTCCCGGCGGGATCCAGGCGGCCCTTGGGGGGCAAGCTGACGAGCACCCGGTCCAGGTTGTCGTCCTGCCACCGAGGCGGTGGGCGATCCAGCAGCCGGGCGGCGTTGGTCACATAGAGCTTCTGCAGGGTCTCGACCGGCAACTCCAGTCCGGCGAGATCCCCTTCGTAGTGGGCCCTGTGGGAGCGCACGTCGTGGTGGAAGCGAGGCCACTCGAGCAGTTTGCGGTACTCGGTGATCGTGTTGGCTGCCCAGTCGGGGGTGCGGTGGGGCCGGTTGGTCGCCACCACCATGTCGGTGCCGAAGAGCACCTGGTCGGCATGGGCCTGGACGATTTCCCGAAGCCTGGTGGCGCCCTGGGAGAGCCGCTCCAGGCTCTTGTTCATCCAGCTCTCAAACCCGAAGCAGATGTCCGTGGACAACCCTGGGTGGCGTCGCAGGGTCCACGCCAACTCGTCCAGGTCCTCGGGCCTGGTGAGGACCAGCAGGTGAGGGCAGATCCAGGGCACATGGGGGTGGTCCCGCACCAGGCCCAGGAAGCGCTGGCGCTGGGAGGGGTCGACGTGGACCAGGACCGGCACCCCGTGCAGGTCGCAGAAGCGCCACAGGGGACCCAGACGGGGGTCGTCCAGCGGCATGGCCTGGTGGGAGCCGCCCACGCCGTTGTAGGTCTTGATGCCCTTTGCCCCGCGCTCCAGGTAGCCACACAGAGCAGCCACCGGGTCCGGCTCTCGACCATCGATGAGCACAAAGGCCGTGAAGCGCTCTGGCCGGTCAGCCGCGGCCTGGAGTACGAGGTCATTCAGCGCCCGGGCGGAGTCCCAGTCCGGTGTCTTCTTGCCATGCAGGAGCGAGGCATAGGCACCCACCAGGTTGACCCGTGCGACGCCTGTGCGGTCCATCGCCTCCAGGAGGATCTCGATCGCCTCGGCGCTGTCGACGTGTTCGTGGATCGAGGTGATGCCCGGGAGGGACAACAGGCCAGGCGGAGCGGGGGGAGGTGGGGATGCCTGGCGGCAGCCCTGCTGAACGCCACCGACCACCGTGGCGGCGGCAGCACCACCGAGGAATCGCCGACGGTTGATGGGGTCCACCCCAGGCGCATAGCCTCCCGGGGACTGCCCGGCCCCTGAGATTGGCCCAGGCCAGGGGCAGGACCGGGGCTTGCTGATGGCGCCAGGGTGGCATCGGAATAGTGATCCCCACAGACACAGAGGAGTCATGGGAATCGAGAACGACGGGGTCCGCCTGACCCAGTACACCCATGGTGGTGGCTGAGGGTGCAAGTTGGGTCCGGGGGACCTGCGTACCATCGTTGCGGGCCTGCCGAAATCGGCGGATTCCCGGTTGATCGTGGGACTGGAAAGCGGCGATGACGCGGCCGCAATTCGGCTGTCCGCCGATCTCGCCCTGGTCCACACGCTGGACTTCTTCATGCCCATCGTGGACGACCCCTACACCTTTGGTCGCATCGCTGCTGCCAATGCGATCAGCGACGTCTACGCCATGGGCGCACAGCCCCTGCTGGCGCTCGCCATCCTGGGGCTGCCACGGGGGAAGCTGGGACCCGAGGTGGGGGCCGCGATCATGGCGGGTGGTGCGGAACGTTGTGCTCGTGCCGGTATCGAGATCGCAGGTGGCCATACCATCGACGACACCGAACCCAAGTTCGGCCTGGCCGTGACTGGCACCGTCCACCCCGATGCCATCCTGCGCAATGACACCGGGCGGGCTGGGGACCTGCTGGTCCTGACCAAGCCGATCGGCGTGGGCGCCCTGGCCCAGGCCATCAAGAAGGGCGTCGCGGATCCCGTCCAGGCAGAACGGGCGGTGGAGACCATGTGTACGTTGAACGACGTGCCTGCGGCGGTTGGACGACAGGTCGGCGTTCGGGCTGCCACGGATGTGACCGGCTTCTCATTGCTGGGCCATGTCGCAGAGATGGGCTCGGGAGCCGGGGTGGGGGTCGAGCTCTGGCTGGACGGGGTTCCCGTGCTACCCGGGGCTGTGGACCTCATCGCCCAGGGCATTCATCCGGGCGCGACCAGGAGAAACCTGGACTATTTCGGTGTCGGCATCACCTGGGGCGAGGGCATCACCACCGAGGACCAGAAGCTGCTGGCTGACCCCCAGACTTCCGGAGGCCTGCTCTTCGCGGTGGACCCGGCCCAGGTAGACGCCTTCCAGGCCGCCCTCAACGAACGGGGCTCCCTCGCCGCTGCGGTTGTGGGACGGCTGGTCGAGGGTTCGGGCACCCGGGTGCTGGCAAGCCGCTCCGGCTGAGGTCCGTGACCGTCAGTCCTTCCTGGAACCTTGCAGGATCCACAGGGGCTGTTCGCCCTTGCCCTTCATCATCACCGAGCCTTTCTTCTCGATCGCGAAATCACTCTTCAGGTGTTCGTAGATGACCTGAGAACAGGCGATCTCCCCGACAGGCGCGTGGGATTCAAGACGACTGGCCATGTTCACGGTGTCGCCCCACACATCAAATGAAACCCGGCTCTTTCCGAGTACGCCGGAGATGAGCGGGCCCGCGTGGATCCCGATGCGGTGGTTCAGCGGCGCATCCAGGCCAGCCAGAAGTTGCGCCAACGAAGCCGACGCAGCCAGGGCGAACTCGGCGATGGCCTTGATGGGGTCCTCCACGGCAACAGAGACGCCACTGATGGCCATGAAGGCATCACCAATGGTCTTGATCTTCTCCACCCGGTGCTCCTCGCAGAGCTTCTCCAGTGCCCCAAAGTAGGCTTTCAGCAGACCGAGGGTGGTGTCGGGATCAACCTGGCTTGCATAGGCGGTGAAGCCCGCCAGGTCGGAGAAGAACACGCCCGCGCATTCGATCTTCTCGGCGATGTCGTGTTCCCCGCTCTTGATGCGTCCGGCCACTGGTGCCGGGAACATGTTCACCAGGATGTTGTCCGCGGTTTCCAGAGAATCGCGCAGGGTATCGATGGCCTGGCGCAACACGAGGTTGGTGCCCAGCATGGACGCCAGTTGCTCGCAGATCGGCCTGATTCGTTCATCAAAGTGATCCGGGTACTGGGCCAGGAGGGTGATCACCCCGATGGGCGCGTTGCTGGCCGTCACCGGTGCCACCAGGATGGACCGGTGCGAGCTGCCCGCCAGGGTCTGCCAGCGGGGGTCGTCTGCCGCCCCCACGTCATTGCAGAGGAGCGCTTCTCCCTTCTGCAGCACCTCGTAGACCAGGCTCTCGGGGTCGAACTTCTTTCGTCCGGTGGAAATGGCCCCGTCGGTGGGATGCATCAGGTAGTTCTGGAAGCCGTAGGACCCGGATTCGACCAGGTCCAGCACCGTCATCTGGCTGCCCACCACATTTCGGATTTCCCTGGCTGTGGCATCCAGCAGGCCTTCTCTGGAGGACTCGGCGGCAAAATGCGCTGCCAGTCGGTTCAGGCCATTGACGGCCACCATGTGCTCCAACATCGCCTGGTTGGTTTCGATGCCATGGCGGACCGAGGCTTCCAGGCGGGTGTTCACCTGTTCCAGGCTCACCTGTTGTGCCTCCAGCTGCGCGTTGAGCTGCTGCACCTGGCCCAGGGTCTCGGTCAACTGGTCGTTCTGTCCCGTCAGCCGCTTGCGGAGCCCGTGCAGCTCCAGGTGGGTCTCCACCCGGGCGAAGACCTCCTCCAGGCGGAAGGGCTTGCTCACATAGTCCAGCCCTCCATGCTCGAAGGCCTTGAGCTTGGATTCCGTGTCCTGGCTGGCACTGATGAAGAGCACGGGCACATCCCGCACGGCGGGTATGGCCTTCAGGGCAGCGCACACTTCGTATCCGTCCATTCCCGGCATGTTGATGTCGAGAAGCACCAGGTCCGGGGTCAGGTTCTGGACCGCTCGGAGGGCGAGCTCACCACTGGGAAACGCACGCACCTGGTAGCCACGACTGGAAAGCGCCCCGGCCAACAGGCGGATGTTCTCCGGGACGTCGTCGACGATCAGGATGGTTTCTTCGCGGGTCGCGGCCATCGTAGGACCCTAATCTACCCAGAAGTCGGTGTGAGCCCGGGGATCAAAAGCACGGGTCCGATCTCGGGGGCGCCTTCATCGGCGGCGACCTTGTGACGGGTTCTACCGTCACCTCCAGGCTCTTCAGCCACCGCAGCCCAGGTCGGATCCCTCTTGTTGCCCCAGGGTCACCGTCTCCCCGTCGGTCGGCCGAACACCGCTCCCTCCTCCTCCTCCGATGCCACCCAGGTCGTCGTCGTCGTCGTCCCCGGAGTTGTCCTTTCCGCCGCCGCCGATGGACTCCAGGGCGGCGACCGGATCGAGCAGCCCATAGCCATGGGTGACGTCCGGCCCGGGGTCTCCCAGGTCGATCGCGCTGGAACGCAACACGTCCCGGATCTCGGCCGGATCCAGGTCCGAGTACCCCATGATCAGAGCTGCGACGGCCGCCACGTGGGGGGTTGCCATGGAGGTGCCCTCGGCGACCATGTAGCTCCACTCTCCGTCGTGCCAGGCCTCCTGGAGGACCCCGTCCGGCAGGCCATCGCCATCGCTGTCCTCGCCAAGGCTTCCACCAGGAGCCACCAGGTCCAGACCCTCTCCCTGGTTGCTGTAGGCGGCGATCGAGGCATCGAGGAGCGTGGCCCCCACGGCCAGGACCGTGTCGACGGAGGCCGGAAACTGCACAAAGTCGCTGTAGCCGTCGTTTCCGGAAGCAGCGACAACCAACACGCCCTCTTCTTCGGCGTAGGCCAGCGCTTCCAGCACGACCTGGGACTCTCCGCTGGTGCCCAGGCTGAGGTTGAGGATGTCGGCCCCTTCATCGACCGCCCAGTAGATGCCCTCCGCCAGGTCGGCCGTGTTGCCCGAGTCTTCTCCAAGCACCCGGACGGGCAGGATGGCGACACCGGGTGCGATGCTCGCGACGCCGATCCCGTTGTCCGTGACCTGTCCAATGGTCCCGGCCACGTGGGTCCCATGCCACCCGGAGTCGGAGGCGTCCGGGTCGTCGTCGACCAGGTCCTGGCCAGGGAGCAGCAGGTTGATGCCGTCCGGTCCGGACGAAACCCCGGTGTCGAGCACGGCCACCACCACGGTATTTCCCTCGCTGAAGTCCCAGCTGGAAGGCACCCCCAGGGTGCTCAGGTTCCACTGGAAGCCGTAGTAGGGGTCGTTGGGGGTTCCCGCCGGCCGCGTGCGGTACAGCGGCTCGATCAGCGCCACTTCTTCCATGCCCTCGAGTTCTTGCAGGAGCTCGGTTCCCCCTCGAACGGTCCAGGTCTCCCGGACGGGTTCAGACGCCTCCTCATTCAACCGGGGAAACGCCCTCTCCACCTCCATGGAGAGCCCCTCGTCTCGCGCCCAGGAACCCGGGTTTGCGACCTGGTGTTCGGTGTGGAAACGAACCACGAAGTGTCCCTCAATGAGGTCCTCGTCCGGGTCTGCAGGGCCAGCAAGGCCGGAGCCGGGTCCCACCGATGGCGCCTTGACGAGGTCCGGCGGAGGCTCGAGGAACTCCGAGCTTCCACATCCCATCTCACTGGCTCCTGTCGCTGCCCCCGTGGGTTCCTTGCCCGCACGGCGGGCACTCTCCAGGATCAGCGTCAGGGTCATCATTCCAACGATTGCGATCAGGGGTACCCAGAAGCGTCGATTCATGGAGCGTCCTTTCACCCTCGGGTTCCCGTGTTGGTGCCTGCAGCCATGGGCTCTCCTGGACGGGCATTCTACCCACTCTCGATCCGGGTGAGCGGTTTCGTTTTCGCGGGATCGGGTCTCGTGAGAGGGGCCTTTCCTGAGTTGGTGAAGGACTGGGCCGGGAACCGGGGCGCGGACTGCGTCGCGTCGTAGACAGGGATCTACCTGAGATCGCAAACCGGGTGGTTTTCCACGCCAGGGGCTGGCTCGGGTCTTGCTCTACAGGGCAGCCCACCCTGGAGTCTCCATGCAACCCAAGTTCATCGGCCGTCCCTGGCCTCTCATTCTCGTCTTTCTCCTGGCCGCATTCGCCTGGACGGTACTGGGCGGGATCATGGAGAACCGCACAAGCCAACAGGGGTATGCCCTGGAGGGGCGGGTCCATGACCTCTGGGGGGCGCCTCACATCCAGTCTGCGCCCAGGGTGATTCACCACTGGAACACCACCGAGCAGGTGCGTCGGCCGCTGGTCGATTCCGAGGGGTCTCCCGTGCTCGATGGCCGGGGCAAGCCGGTCGTGGAGGAAGTGGAGGAGGTCCAGAGGCACCACGTGGATCTGCTGCTCTCACGAACCCGGGTGGATGTGGACCTTGGCCTGGACCAGCGCCGAAAGGGCCTGATGTGGTTTCCTCTCTACGATGTGGACTTCTCGGGCCACTGGACCGTGGAGTCTCCGGGCGGTCCTGGCTGGATCGAGTTCGTCTTTCCCTTTCCCGATCCGAACGCGGTCTACGATGACTTTTCGTTTGGGCTCGGGGAGTCGGACGTCACCCAGGTGGTAGAGCCCCGGGACGGCATGGTCTCCCACCGAATCCCGATGCCTGCGGAGGGGCCAGTGGCGTTTTCCGTGGGCTACAACTCCCGAGGCATGGGCACGTGGAAATACCGCCCGCTCATGGATGTGGGCCGTCTCGCGGACTTCCAGGTCGACATGTCGACGGATTTTTCCGACATCGATTTCCCGGCCTACACGCTCTCGCCTTCGGACAGGGTGCGGGAAGGGGAGGGGTGGAAGCTCTCCTGGCACTTCAGCAATGTCGTGACCGGGCACGGAATCGGCATGGTGATGCCCCAGCGGGTCCAGCCAGGGCCGCTCGTGGCCCGGATGAGCTTCTCTGCGCCCATTTCGCTGGGGCTCTTCATGATCTGGATCTACGCGCTGGGTGTGGTGAAGGGCATTCGTGTGCACTGGATGAACCACCTCTTTCTCGCGGCGGCCTTCTTCAGCTTTCACCTGCTCTTTGGATACACCGCGGACCACCTGCCGGTGGAGTGGGCCTTCGGCCTCTCCAGTGTCGTGTCCGTGTTCCTGGTCGTGAGCTATCTCCGGCTGGTGGTGGATTCGCGGTTTGCGTTCGTGGAGGCTGGCCTGGCCCAGTTGCTCTACCTGGTGGGCTTCTCCCTGGCCCATTTCTGGGCGGGGTTCACCGGGCTGACCATCACGATCCTCGGTGTTCTGACCCTGTTTGCGCTCATGCAACTCACGGGTGGGATTCGGTGGGGTGAGGTGATGGCGAAGCCAGCGCCTCCACGACCACAGCCCGGTGACTGAGGTGAGCTCGGCTGAAGACCTTCCCCGGGGGGAGGGAGGAGTCTCCTCCCCCCGGGGTTCGTCGGGGAAGGGATGGCGGACCCCGGACGGCAGGATCGCGTTAGGAAGACGGCCTCGCCGGGCGCACCCGGCATTCGTCTTCGAATCCGGAGTTTCCTGTGAAGCGTGCTGCCTGGATCAAGGAAGCCATCGCTGTCGGTGGTGAGTACCACTTCAAGAAGCAGAAGCGCCTGCGCCACAACACCATCAACCTGGGGTCTCTGGGGCTGGTTCTTCTGTTGACCGGACTGATCTACTGGGCGGGGGCTTTTGTGACCCCCTGGGTCTATGTTCCCCTCGCGACCCTGTTGCTGGGCTGTCTGACCTTCAGCCTCTATGTGCTGGTCATCCATGAGTGCAGCCACGTGATGTTCCTCCTGCTGGAGGACAACGCCAGGTCCGAGGCTCTCAACCACCTCATTGGCAGCTGGTTCGGGAACGTCCTCTTCACGGACTACAAGAATCACTGGGAGGAAGGGCACGTGGTCCACCACCTTCGTCCCTGTGAGGACGTGGACCCGCAGAACCCGCCACCTGTATTGGACGGCAGGGCGCTGCTCATGCGCTATCTCTTCCTCTGCATTCCGCTCCTGGGCCCACTGAAGACCAACCCGTCGAACCAGTATGGCTTCAGTCCCAAGCGCTTCATCATCGGGACGGTCTTCTGGATCACCCTCGGGACGCTCTGCTACCAGTCGATCCATCCCCAGGTGACCCTGGTGATCCTGCTCCACTTCCAGTTCGTTTCGATCCTGAACTTCTCCAAGATCGCCCAGGAACACGCTGCGGGTCTGGAGACAGAGGAAGATCCCTTCCTGCGTTCCCGCACCTACCACTACCTGACTGCGCTGCTGACCTCGCCTTTCAACATCAACTACCACTGGGAGCACCACGCCAACTTCAAGGTGCCCTGGTACCTGCTGCCGGCCTACCACGAGCGTGTGCTCGAGGTCATGCCCAGGGAGCTCTACCCCTACTACCTGACCCGGGGGTGGAAGGAGTACTTCCAGCAGCTGGCGGGCACCCGTGCGCTGCCGCCCGAGTCCCTGCGGTGGATGCTGGTCGAGGGAGTGGAGACGGCTCCGGCCAGCTAGGTCAACTCCCGGGCTTTCGGAGGGCACCAGGCGCTCGATCCCGATCGCGGCCTCTCATCCAGGAAGGGTTGCACGGGGTGGTTGGAGGCTTCAGACTATGCAGTGATCTTCATCTCCCCTTCACAGGACGACTCGGCATGAACGCAAGTGAAACCGCGCTGGTACTGATTGGATTTCAAAAGGACTACTTTGCCAGTGATGGCATTCTCCGAACCGTGATCGAGGAGTCCGCAAAGACCACCCGCGTCCTTGAGAACACCCTGTCGTTGATCGAGCGGGTCAAGGGCACGGACATGCTGATCACGGAAACCCCAATCCTCTTCTCGGCGGACTACAGCGAGACCAATGAGCCTGTGGGATTGCTCAAGGCCATCACCGAACTCAACGCGTTCCAGGAAGGCAACAGTGGAGCCGAGACCCTGCCGGAGATCTCGGCCTTCGGGAATCGCATCCAGACGGTCTCCGGCAAGGACGGCTTCAATGCCTTTTCCAACACCGGACTGGCCCAGGTCTTCGAAGAGCGGGGGATTCGCCACGTGATCATCGCCGGTGCTGTGACGTCCATCTGTGTCGACTCGACGGGACGCTCTGCCCACGAACGTGGCTACCACGTCACGGTGTTGTCGGACTGCACCTGCGGCCGTACCGACTTCGAGCAGAAGTTCTACTGCGAGCAGATCCTGCCGCTCTATGCAGACGTCTGCACCTCCGGAGACCTGCTCCAGCAACTCGGTTGATGCCGCCTGCCATCGACTGCGCTGGGGCGGTGCCCCTGCAGGAAGGGCGCTATTCCCGCACCGTGTATTCGAACCGGGTTCTGCCGATCTGGAGGACGTCTCCTTCCTTGAGTGCCTCCTCGGTGATCTTCTTTCCGTTCACCAGGACCTTGCCCCAGGTGGTGACCTTTGTGAGCAGGTGGTTGCTGCCGGTCCAGGCGATCTGAGCGGCCTGGTCCCCCAGGAAGAGGTCCTGAACCTCGATCTGGCAGTTCGCCTTCCCCATGGAGTACTTGCCTTCCCCCAGGCGCATTGCGGGGACCTCGCCGTCCGGGTCCACCAGCATTGCGCCTTTGGAGAGCCGGCTGGACTCCTGGAGCTTCTTCACCATGGCGGGTGAGAAGCGGTAGGTGGAGTCGTCGTCGGCCTGGGGCCACTGGTTGGAGATGAAGCGAGGCATGTCCTCGATCATCGTTCCCTTGTAGAGGAGGTTGGACCCGTCTATTCCCAGGTACACCAGGGAGTAGCGTCCGATCAGAAACTCATCCCCCTCTTCAAGGACCTTCTCCGAGTGGGACTTCCCATTGACCACAATGCCGTTTTCGCTCCAGAGGTCTTCCAGGGTGACCCTGGTGTTCTCGATCTTGAGACAGGCGTGCTTTCGGCTGACAGACACGTTGGGCAGGATCAGGCCGGAGTCCGGGGCTCTTCCGATCACCAGCCGTTTCCCCCGATACTGGAAGAACTTGTCGTTCTGCCGGGGTTCCCGGATGACAAGGGTGAGCATTTCTTTTTCTCCAACCGGTGCGCTGGTGAGTTGCCTGGGCAGCCTGTTGGGAAGATCCTACCGAAAAAAGGAGGGGTTGTGTCCCAGGCCGGAGCACTGATCGGGCCGGGTGTCAGGGCGTCTGTCCCGCCTCCAGGAGTGCCTCTTCGATGGCGATCATCGCCAGAACAGAACCCGGGCCACTGGCGATGTTGCTCAGCCGAATGATGCCCACGTCGCCGACAGGGTCATAGTAGAAGGATGTCGAGACCCCGTAGTCCGACCCACCATGGCCGATGACCTCCAGCTCACCGTAGGCGGTCCGGTACCAGAAGACGCCCTGGGTGTCCTCGACATCCGGAAATGGTGCGCTCCACATGGTCTCGATGGTCTCCGCTTCCAGGATGCGCTGCCCGTCCAGTTCCCCGCCGCGGGCATAGGCCGCCATGAACCGGCCCAGGTCGGCGGCAGAGGCCCGTAGCTGGCCGCACGGGTAGTCCGGGTAGCCATATTGGCCGAAGGGCACGAACTCGCCGCTCTCGTACACATAGGGCATGGCGACAAGGTCTTCGTCGTGGTCGGCCAGGTGCCACCCGGTGTGGGTCATTCCCAGGGGTCCGAAGATCTCGGCTTCGCTGTGGTCGTCCAGGGGAATGCCGGTGCCCACCTCGAGCAGGTAGCCGGCCAGGTCTGCACCGATGTTCGAGTAGTGGTACTGAAAGCCAGGCAACTGGCTGTAGAAGTTGCGGTTGGGGTCGTACCACTCGCCGCCGGCGACCAGGTAGCTCTCGAGGAAGTCGCCCAGGGCAATCGTGCTGTCTCCCCAGACCACGGTCGTCTCCTTGTCCCCGATCGGGTACCAGACGTCGTAGTTGTCCTTGATGGAAGACGTGTGGGTCGCCAGGTGGGCCACGGTCACGACCTCGTCCTCTGTGCGCGGGTTGTCCAGGACAAAGGGCAGGATGTCGTTCACCGGGTCTTCCAGGGTGAAGGCCCCGTCCTCGACCGCCTGCATGACCGCGGTCCCGATGAACAGCTTGCTCACCGAGGCCAGCATGAACGGGGTGTCGCCGGTGGCAGGCACCCCCTCCTCGACGTTGGCCCAGCCGAAGCCCTCGGCCAGCACGACCTCGCCGCCCACGACGAGTGCCACGGCAAGACCGGGAATATTGCCCCGGACCCGTTCCTCTTCGATGAGGTCCTTCAGCGCGGCAAAGGGGTCCGGGCCCGTGTCGGTGTCTGTGTCGACGGGCCCTGTGTCCTCGGTGTCCTCGGTGTCCTCGGTGTCGCTGTCCCCGGTGTCGGCCAGCGTGTCGGAGTCCCCGGTGTCGACGGTGTCTGTCGTCGTCCCCTGTCCACCCGTACAGGCCAACCCGCCCAACAAGACCGCCATGAATGGGCTGACATGCATTTCTTGAACTCCTCCCTGGTTGGCTAACAGGAGTGACACACCCGGCGGGCATTACCGGGTCGAACCATTCGGGTGGACCTCGAAGGGGGTGCGGCAGGTCGACTCCTGGGTGGGTGCCCGGTGTTGCAGGAGCCGGGAATCTCGGCGGGTGGGCTTGAAGAACTGGTGGATCTGCTCCTATGATCGCCCGGCTCTCTCGGAACCAGATTCCGTGGTTCAAGCTTCCTTATTGCCGGCTGTCCAGCCGGCTTCCTTCCATGTCCAGGTGTTTCATGCGTATCGAGTCAAGAGGTCTGGCCCTTCTGGCGGTTCTCGTTCTTCCGGTCGGGTGTGCCAAGCAGGTCGAACCCACCCCCACCGTCGAAATTCTGCCCTTCACCATCGAGAAGTCCGATCCCGCCCTGACGCCCTCCTGTTCGACGGGCGATCTGGAGGGGTGTGATGCCAACCAGGCTCTCCAGGCAGCGATGGACGCCATGAAGGCGCTGCACGGCAGGCAGATGGACGAGATGGGCAGCAGCCTGAGTACCCTGAGCGAACTTCTGAACCGAGAGGACACCCCTCCGACCGCCAGGATCACGGCAAGACCACTCTCTACCGATGGCTGGAGCGATCCCCAGGCGACCTACCCGGCCGAGATGGAGCTTCGCGTCCAGACGGAGCGGGGTCTCTCCCGAATGGGTGAGGGAACCGAGGAGGCCCTGAAGGCGGCGATTGCTGCCACCAAGGAGCTGTCGAAGGCCCACGCCGAGGAGTGGCAGACGACGCTGAAGGACCAACCCAAGGGGCTGGCCCTGCCCAAGGGTCTCCTCGCGCAACGCACGCCTGCCGAGGTGGTGGTGAAGCTCGACGACGGGAACCACAAGTTGAAGGTCCCGGCTCACCTGGGCGCGATCCACATCAGGCGGACCGTGGCTCCCTGGGTTGCGGTGGCCAGTCATGTCACCACCTCTCCTGGCAACCAGTACGACCCGGTTCACGAGCACCGGGTGGCCTTTGATGGCGCCCTGGCTGTCTCTGGCAAGGGTCCTTTCCTGATCGAGGAGCAGAAGCCCTCCCGGTCGAAGCACAGCCTCACCTCGGAAATCACCCCCGGTGACGCCTGCCAGAACCTCCGAGGCGAGGTTCGCTTCATCCGTGCCGATGAGGCCCTTCGCATGCGTGCCGTCTTCCGAGACGTCGCCGCCGCGGGAGGTGCAAAGTGAACCGCCTTGCCATTCCCACCACCGCCCTCCTCGGTCTCACGATCGGAGGCATGGCCTACGCCGCGCCCTCCCTTCGCCAGGACCTGGACGACTACCAGACCGCCCAGGAACTCTCGGCCCTCATGGACGAGGCGGCCCAGGCTGCAGACGAGGCCGAACGGGCCCGGTTGAGCATCCTCCGGGATCTCCCCGCCACCCTGGTGGGAGAGTTCCTGGTGCCCACCATCTCGGGCGGCTCGTTTTCCAAGGCCGCCTCGGGTGACCTGACCTACCACGCAGACCTGAGCTACGCGGCCAGTGGCGACGTCACCAGTGTTCTCACCCGACTCAAGGGTGCACTGGGAACCACCAACTCCGGCGAGACCGTGTGTCTCACCACGGGAGACTCGACCAAGAAGCTGGGGCTTCGCGGGCCGTCCGTGGACGCTCTGCTCGTCGCCCTTGGAACCAGTGCCGATGCCCTGGCTCCTGTCACGACCTACGCGGGAAGGGTTGATGACAACAACCTCATGTTTGCCGAGTCGTTGCTGGGCGAGGACCTGTTCGCAGGACTGGGGGAGGCCATCGACAAGCTGGGCTCCACGGACGACCTCCAGATCTACCTGGACGTGGAGGACGACAAGAAGGACGCGGCTGAAGAAGACCCGGTGGAGTTGACGTTGACCACCGTGGACGGCCAGAAGCTGCGACTCGAGGTCGAGCTGGATGGCCCGGGCACAAAGAAGACAGAACTCCCTGAGAAGGCGAACTGGCGCTTTGGCGGCACCACCACCCGGGTGGAATTCGACAAGTCCGTCATGGGCCACGTGGCCCTGCTGCTCCTCCTCGTTGATGATGGGCAGGCCGCCCTGGATGGTTGGGAGATCGCCATCAGTGACCTGGAGACGCGGGTCCACTACCCGACCCACTACAAGAACGCGGACGGCCCCGACTACTCCTTTCACGCGATGGGCGCTGAGTCCGCGTGGTTCGGGACGGCAAGCCTGCAGGTCAAGGGCAACCTGACCGTCTACCACAGTGCCAGTGGCTGCGACACGAACGTGGTGATCACCCCCAGGGTCGACACATTGGCGCTCGGGCCCCTGCCGGAAGCCGCCTGGGACCAGGTCACGAGTTTCAAGTCCGTTGAAGCGGGCACCGAAGAGGTGGAGCTTGGCTACCTCGAGCCTCCGGACTGTGCCTCGGACTCCTCCGGCATCTCGAATGAGGACTTTGACGAGGTGATGGGCCGGGGGACAGCCTGTCAGAAGCGCTGTGATGCGGTTGGAAGCCGGATCGAGGAGATCCTGCAGGAACTCATCGCCGCCGAACAGCCCGCTGAGGATGCGACCGCACTCAACGACCTCTTCGGGGCCGTGGAGTGTCGGACGACCTGCATGCAGTCCAAGGGCTACCGAGGCTGTCTCGACACCAGCGTCGACGTGCGGGGCGATGACGACTTCCTGGTCAACGCCACGGGCTGCGAAGAACGGCGTCCCTAGCGCGGGAGTCCTCCTGCACGGAGACAGCATCGCAGGCACCAGGTTTTCTGGTGTCTGCGGCGCGGGCCCCCTCGTCCGCCGGCCGGGCCTGACCCGTGCGCTACACTCCCCCTGCGCCCCTGGCCTGGCTGGAGTCTCCGATGCGTTTTCTTCCTGGTTTCTTCTGGGTTTCCGTTCTTGCCTTCGGCCTGGCCGGGTGTGGGGGGGATGACACGACCTCGGGTGTCGGTTGGAACACGGACACAGACACAGACACAGACACAGACACGGACACGGACACGGACACAGACACAG
>CAZMNK010000111.1:0-18520 GCA_964567625.1 uncultured Enterobacterales bacterium
ATCCTGGCGGCCTTTCTCCTGTCTTCCATCGCCTTTGTCGGAGCGCTCTCCTACGGACTGCTTCAGCTTCAGCGGATCGGCGAGGGACTGGCCGTCATCGACGTGGGGTACCTGCCCCTGGCCCGCACCGCAGCCTGGATGGAATTCTCCCAGGCCCGGTTGACCGAAGGACCCCAGGAGGGCCCAAGGGCTCCCTTTGCGACCCTGCATCTCCGCCAGCTGAACGAGGCCGGCGAGCGAGGCCTGCGCTCTGTCGACGAGGCACTGCCCGTCACCCGCCAGGCCGAGGAAGTGGCAACCCTGCGTTCCCTGGCGGACCAGCTGCGCCTGATCCAGTCGGTGGTGGCCCAGCTGGAGGACATGGGGGAGGACGAGGTGATCCGAAATCGGCTTCAAACCGAACTGGAGACCGAGATCACCCAGTTCTCCAGCCGGGTAGAGGCCTCGATTCGCCGTGTGTCAGAGCGGACCGGCGTCACCCAGCAGCACGCGCTGCTCGTGGGCGGTGCCTTTAGCGGCCTGGCCTTTGTCTTTGGCATGGCGATGCTGCTGGTCGCCGCTGGCCGGCTGGGGCCCATCGCCCGCCTGACCCACGAGGTCAAACACATCGCTGACGGCAACTACGACACCCGGGTCCAACTGGAACGCTCGGACGAACTAGGGGTCCTGGCGGACGCCATCGACCAGATGGCCGCCTCGATTCAACAGCGCAATGAAGACCTGCGAACCCGCGCCCGGGAACTGGACCAGGCCCGGCACCACCTGCGCTCCATCCTGGACTCCATCCGGCTGGGCCTCGTGGTCGTGGAGAACGATGTGATCGCGATGGCCAATCCCGCAGCACTGGCCCTGTGGGGCGCCCGGGAAGGCGCCGGCCTCCCGGCAGCACTGGCCTTTGAGGGCGAGCGTGCCGAGGCCCTGGTCATCGGGGAACGGACTTTTGAAGTTCGTCACGTACCCTTTGGCGGAGGCGCAATCCTGGTCGGGGAAGACGTGACCGAGTTGCTCGCCAACCGCGAGAGACTCGCCAGGAGCGAGCGGCTGGCGCTTGTCGGGCAGCTTCTCGCCCAGGTGACCCACGAAGTTCGAAACCCCCTCAACGCCCTGTCCCTGAACGCGGAACTGCTGGACGAGGAACTGGACGGCCTCCCCACCGATCGCCAACAGGAGGCCCGGGCCATCCTGCAGACCATGACCACCGGCATCAACAACCTGGAACAGGTCACCGGCCGCTACCTGGACCTGGCCCGGCGCCCTCAGCCAGAACCCGAGCCCTCGGACCCGGTTGCCCTGGTCGCAGAGGTCACGGGATTGTTGGAAGAAGAACTCCGCCGACAGGGCGTGGTCCTTCACCTGGCCCCCAGCCAGGTCCCCGAGTCAACGGAGATCGACGCCGCACAGATTCGACAGGCCCTCATCAATGTCGTGCGAAACGCAGCCGAGGCCGGGGCAACGTCCGTGCATATCGAACTGAAACAGCAAGAAGGGGACCTGCACCTGGTCATCGCTGATGATGGGCCAGGAATGAGTGAGGACACGGCGGCCCGTGCGGCGGAGCCCTTCTTCACCACGAAGGCCAGTGGCACCGGACTGGGGTTGGCCATCACCCGACAGGTGGTCGAGGACCATGGTGGCAGACTCCTGGTCACAACCTCCCCGAAGGGCACGGAAGTCCGCCTGGTACTGCCGATCTAGCCCGCCTGGTTCACGAACCCGGGAAGCGCTTCAAGACAATCTGTCAACCGACAAGACATTCTGACGATACCGTGTCAGGATGTCAGCATGGAAACCGTTCTCGTCGTCGACGATCAGCAGCCCAATCGGGTCACCCTCGAGCGTATTCTCAGCCGAGAAGGATGGGAGGTAGCCCACGCGGAAGATGGCAGAGGCGGCCTTGAACGCCTCCGAGAGGGTGGCATCGGGGTCATCGTGACCGACCTCAAGATGCCCGGCATGTCTGGCCTGGAACTCCTTCGGGCCTCCCGTGCCCTCGCCCCGGAGGTCGAGGTCGTCGTGATGACCGCCTACGGCACCATCGAGACCGCGGTGGAGGCGATGAAGGAAGGGGCCTACGACTATGTGACCAAGCCCCTACGCCGCTCGGAGATCGTCTCGACCATCCGCAAGGCCTTCGAAAAGCGGCAGCTCATCCTGGAGAACCAGCGGCTTCGAAAGCAGATCCAGGCCGAGCACAGCCACCCGGTCATCGGGACCTCCACGCCCTTGCGCTCGCTCCTGGAAGAGATCGACCAGGTCGCCCCCTCCGACGCCTCCGTGCTCCTGGTCGGGGAGTCCGGAACAGGAAAGGGGCTGTTGGCCCGTCTTCTTCACGAGCGAAGCCGAAGAAGCCGCCAACGCCTGGTCACCGTCAACTGCGCTGCTCTTCCCGAGAGCCTGCTGGAATCTGAACTATTCGGTCATGAACCCGGTGCATTTACGGGGGCAAAGCGCCGCAAGGAAGGGCGTTTCGACCTGGCCCAGGGCGGCACCCTGATGCTCGACGAGGTCACCGAGATGCCCCTCTCGGTCCAGGTGAAGCTGCTTCGCGTGCTCCAGGACGGGGACTACGAACGGGTGGGCGGGACCCGCACCCTGACCGCCGATGTCCGGGTCGTCGCCGCCACGAACAGGGACATCGAGGCTGAAGTGTCGTCTGGCCGCTTTCGTGAGGACCTGTACTACCGCCTCAATGTCATCCAGTTGAGGGTTCCTCCGCTCCGGGACCGAAGAGACGACATCCCCCTGCTTGCGGCCCACTTCCTGGAGCGCTTTGCCAAGAAGAACCACAAGCCAGTGGCCGGTTTCTCCTCCGATGCCCAGGATGCCCTTGTCGGCTACGACTGGCCGGGCAACGTCCGGGAACTGGAGAACGCCCTCGAACGCGCCGTGGTGCTCTGCCGAGAGGAAAGAGTGGACCTGCAGCACCTCCCCCCGCCTGTGCGCCAGGGCCGGGGTGCACGAAAACTGATGTCTTTTGAGGTGGGTACGAGCCTCAAGGAGATCGAGCGCCAGATGATCGCGGAGACCCTCCGCTACACCCAGGGCGACAAGAGCCTGGCCGCATCACTGCTCGGGATTACAGCCCGAACCATCTACCGCCGGGAGGCCGACTGGCGAGAACCTGAAGGGGCCATGGACTGAGGCGTTGCGGAATCCAGCTGGACCCGCCGGCGGGAGGAAATGCTGGAAGTTCCTGAAACCTCTGGTACAGTCGAGATGCTTAACTGGCGCTTGACATCGAAAATCGATATTCGCCCTGGTCCCGTCCTCCCCCGCCGAGATTGCATGAAGCTGCTGCTGTACCTGATGGTCGGATCCGCTCTGGCGGCACCACCTGACCCCGTCGTCTCGGGGGAAGACTTGGTGGCCTGGTGGGACCTCCAAGAGCAGTCAGACCCCGCGGCCTGGCGTGCTTTTCTGCTGGAGTACCCGGACTCTCCTCTCGCTGAGCGCGCCTGGCGACGCCTGGTCGAAGTAGGTCACGCCCCCGATCCGGCGACCAACCCCACCTTGAAGCGCATCGCCAACAGCTACGAACAGCACGAGGCCGAGTTGGCCCGCACCCCCGAGGGCTTCGCCGTGGCGACCCTGCGCCTGGACGAACCAGCCCACGCGGTCCCCCAGCGCCACAGTCGACTTCGGGGAGGATTCTTCAGCCTTCGCGCCCCGGCGGTCCTGACCTCCAGGGGTTCTGCCCACACCATGGGCTGGATGGTCATCGAGGAGCCCCTCCTGGAGGACGCCGCGCTGCAGGAAGTCCCACGCGCTGATGCCAGTCCTGGATGGCACACCGACACCCCAGGGTTAGCTCTCAGACATGGTGACCCTGTTCCCCCAGTTGGCGGTCGCCTGGCTTGGCTGCCTGGCCCAGGCTTCGAGGACCGACGAAGCCCCCGCACTCCGGGTGATTCCGGTCCAGGCTCATGGGCCCCCCGACCAGAGCTGCAGGGCTGCATTGGGATTGGGCAATCCACCCAAGAACCCGGACAATCCCAACAAGCCGAACATCCCCCCGGATGCCGACACCACCGTCATGGTCCGACTCCAGGTGGGGGGCGAAGAAACCGACCCGAACACCCTTCCCGGCGCCAATCTCGAGGCCCTGGCTCACCAACCCCTGGAAGGCAAGCCCGAGGACCTGGCCCGGGTGGGCCGGGTCATGCAGGACATCCGAAAAGGGATGCACGTGCGGTTGAGCTTCTGGGGGGCCAGCCACACGAGTGCAGACTGGTGGACAGGCCAGATCCGCCGGGTCCTCCAGGCCGAGTACGGCGACCAGGGGCACGGTTTCATCCTGCCAGCGGCACTCTATGCACACTACCGAGGCTCCGACATCAACCTGTGCCGGACCAGTGGCTGGAAGTCCTGGTGGGCAAATCGGTGGTCGGGGCCTCACGCCGACAAGCTCGGTTTCGGCGGCATGGCCGTGACCAGCAACAACCCCCAGGACTTCGGGTGGCTACAGACCACCGTCAGCAACCCACAAGGCCGCCGGGTTTCCCGCTACGACATCTTCACCCTGCAGCACAGCGAGGGAGGGTCATTGCTGGCGCAGGTGGACCAGTCAGAAACAGTGGACATCCCCACCCTGGGCCCCGGACCCCGACTGCAGCAGACTCGCCTGGAAGTGGCGGATGGGCCTCATCGCTTGACCCTTCGACCCAAGGGCGATGGTGAGGTTCGCATCTTCGGGGTCAGCGCCGAGCGAGAAGGCAGCGGCGTCATCGTGGACACCATCGGCATTCGAGGTCGAGAGGCTCGAAGCTGGCTTCAGTGGGACCCGGCGATTGCCATCGAGGGCATGGCCGCCCTGGATTCCGACCTGGTCGTCCTGGCCTATGGGACCAACGAAGCCAACGACCCGACCTATGAAATGGGGCGCTATGCATCGGATCTGCGAAAGGTCCTGGCCTTGATGCGACAGGGTCTGCCAGAAGCCGCCTGCGTGCTGGTGGGACCGACCGATCGCGCCAAGAAGCTCGGCGAGGACACCTTTGCCATCTGGGACCGGACCGCCCTGGTGGCACAGGTCCAACAGCAGGTTGCGCCGGAGTTCGGCTGCGTGAGCTGGGACTGGCAGACGGTGACCGGCGGACCCGGCTCAATGGTGGCATGGATGTACGCCGACCCACCCCTGGGCTCCCGGGACGGCATCCACCTGACTCGCGCCGGCTACGAGTGGTCGGCGGAACGCTTTCTGGATGCCCTCTGGGAGACCGCGCCCGAGGAACCCTGAGGGCTCCTCTCTACTCGGCTCCAGGTGGCGGGGGTGGCTCAGGGCCGTGGACCGGACCGGCCCCCACATAGCCAGCGCCGGGATTCTCGTGACGCCAGACGTCGTAGGCCTGTTCGATGGCATCAGCAAAGGTCTGCCCCACCAGGTCCAGCCCCTCCTCGGTCAAGTGCATCAGGTCGGTCCAGGCCAGCGGAGGGTCCATCTGGAGCCAACGACCGAAACTGCCCTCTCCGCCCATGGCCTGCCAGGCAGACCACCAGGCACAGCCCATCTCCTCGGCGGCCTCGCGCTGGACCCGCTCGAGCTTGGACATGAGCGGCTTGGTGACCACCTGGCCCCGAGTCCTAGTGGCCTGGTCCAGGGGCGTGATGACCATGCAGGAGGCGTCTGGGGCGGCCTCGCGAAAGCGTCCAAAGACCTCCTTGTAGGCCTCCTTGTACTTCTCCCCCTCTCCTTCCTGAAGGGTCTCGTACCCCAGTTCGTTGCCGCCAGTCATGTACACGACAAGGTCGGGTTGCCTGCGCTCGATCTGCCGTTTCAGGTGGCCTCGTCCCTGGCGCCCCATCGAGCCCAGTCCAGATCCCGCCACGCCCAGGTTCTCCCAGGTCATCCCCGGCCCCCGAGTCTCCAGGGACACGCCGTAGAGAGACACCGGACCATCGCCCCTGGCCTTGATCCACAGGTACTCCGCCCCGTCGGGTGACAGGATCTCCCGGAAGCGGTCCCCGGTCCTCTCGGACGCCGTGGAGAGCCGGACCCCGCCCCCACCCTTGGGCACCGCCGAGAAAGAACCACCACCGGGCTGGACCTGGTAGTGCACGTCGAAGCGATGGAGAGGCTGCCGTTGGCCGTCATACTCCAACCCGCCCAGGGTGGACCGGGCTTCTCCGGTCGCGGTGCTGACGGTGCCTGCCAGTCCGTAGCGGGCAGACTCCGAGCCCCCGAAAGTGATGGTCAGACTCTCCCAGTCCCCCTTGGGCCATCGGGCCACTCCGGGCCTGATCGCCCAACGCGGGTCCACCTGGACAGCCAGGAAGCCAGGGCCTCCATCCCCGAATCGATCCTGGAGCCGGGTGCGCACAGTTCCCACGATCCCGTCGCCGGCGATGGTGGAGTCCCCCCAGTTCAAAGCACGCACCATCCTGCCAGGCTGGCCGTCCTCGGCCTCTGCCAGCCGCGCAAACCAGTGGTCCAGGCTGCCTTGGGGCACCAGGAGAGACGTCGGTACGGCAGGCGAGCGCACAGGCAGAGGCTCCGGAGACCAGCCATCCTCCGCCACAACCGGAACCACTTCGACCAGCGGAACTTCCATCAGGTCAGCGTCCCTGGTGATGACCTCTCCCGTGGCGCTCTCCAGCACGACCTTGTCCGGTGAGAAAAGATGCCACAGGGGCACCGGTTCCCCCCGTACCCAGGGACGGACATCCTGGGCCTGGGGCACCACATAGGTCAGGGCAAGGAACACCCCCAGGGCCGCCAGCACCCCACCCAGGTGTCCGAGTTCCCGACGATGGTCGGCATCCATCACTCCTCCGGCGTGACCCATCCTGGACGGCCCGTCCATTTCCAGTGGGGGTCTCATGGAGCTCAGGCCACCTTCTGATCAGAACTGATAGTAGACAAAAGCAAGCTGTTCACCCGTGCCAAAGGTCAGGCAGGCCGCACCGACAGCGGCCAGAAGACCTGCCTGGGCGATCGGATGACGGGCCGTGAACCAGGTCCGGGTCCTCTCCACCCACTCCGATGGGCTGAAGTGAATGGCAAAGGCCAGCACCAGCACCGCCCAGGAGAGTTGGGAGAAACGGGGCAGCACAAAGGTCGGGTCCCAGAGTCCTGTCCCAAAGGCCATCGCAGTGGCCAGGTCAGGGGCGCGAAAGAGCACCCGAGCCAGGACCACGAAGTGAAAGGTCGCCAGAACCCGCCAGGCCCGGGCATGCCATCCCGGCGGCGTGGCCCCAGGGTCCCGTCCATGACGCTTTCGGAGCGCCCGCTGCAGGCACATCGCTCCCCCATGGAGGGCCCCATAAATCACGAAGGTCCAGTCCGCGCCGTGCCAGACCCCGAGCACGACAAAGGTGGCCATCAGGTTGGCGTAGACCCGCGCCGATGAGGCGTGCGCTCCCCCCAGAGGGAAGTAGATGTAGTGACGGACCCAGAGCCCGAGGGTCCTGTGCCAGCGCCGCCAGAAGTCCGTGATGGTGGGCGCTACATAGGGCCGTTCAAAGTTCTCCGGCAACCGCAGACCGAACAACAATCCAGCCCCGATGGCGATGTCCGTGTAGGCGGAGAAGTCGTAGTAGATCTGCATGGTGTAGGCATAGAGACCTACCCAGAGCTCCGGGCCGGTAAAGCGACCCGGATCGGAAAACAGCGGGTCCACCATGCCGACCCGCAGCACATCCGCGATCAGCACCTTCTTGGCCAGGCCCTTGCCAATGCGAAAGAGCCCTTCCGCCACCTGGCCCTCCCGCAACAAGGGCAGGTGGCGAAGCTGAGGCAACAACTGGTGGCCTCGCACGATGGGGCCGGCGATCAACTGGGGAAAGAAGGTGATGAAGCTGGCCAGGTTCAACAGACGGGGTTCCGCCTCTCCGCTGCGCCCTGCGTCGATCACGTAGGCAATGGCCTGGAAGGTAAAGAAGGAGATTCCGATGGGCAGCGCCAACTGCACGGAAGGGAGCTGAAAGGCCACCCCCATGCCGGCCAGGGTCTCCACCAGGTCGCCGCTGAGCCAGTTCCAGTACTTGAACACGATCAACGGAACCAGCAGGAAGCCGACCAGCGCTCCCTGGAACCAGAGAACGGACAACCCGGCAGCCCTCCGTCCTGCCAACGCCCGGGCGCCCCACCAGCTCACCACCACCACACCAGCCAGCAGGAACAGGTACCAGGGGTTCCAGGAGGCGTAGAACAGCACCGAGCTGAGGAGAAGGGCCCAGATGCGTAGGGGGCGAGGAGTGGCCCAATAAGCCAACACCACCAGGGGCAGGAAGAGCGCGAAGTCGAGGGTCGGAAACAGCATCGGGTCCAGTCTGGCTATCCCGATGTCCCCTAAGGCTCTCCAAGCCAGAGACCCATCATCAGGTCATCCCGCCAGCTGCCATCGCTCAGCTGGTATTCCCGCAGTCGGCGACCCTCGATCTCAAAACCCAGCTGCTCATAGAGCCGTATGGCCCGTTCATTGTCCGCAAAGACGGTCAGTGCAAGCTTCTGGACCTCCGGGTTGTGCCGGGCCCACTGGACCACCGAGTCCATCAACGCACGCCCCAGGCCATGTCCCCGGGACGACTGATCGACAAAGATCTCGATGCGGGACACGTGGCGGCTCCGACGAAGGTGCCCCCCCTGGGCCATCAACGCTCCGGCAAGGCGCCCATCCACTCGCCCGACCAGGAAGCAGGAGTTGCGAGCCCCGGACAGCTCGCGAATCGCCGCAGCCTTCCACGCCCGCGTGTGCTGAAACTCGTCAGCCTCCGTGATGAAGTAGTGGCCCTCACCAAGGATCTGACGGTGAATCTCCAACACGGTGGCGGCATCGGCCTCCTGGCCGTGCTCCACCCGCAGCTTCACGTCGCCGGACCGCCGAACAAGGGGCAGTCTCCCCCCATCAAGAGAGAAGAGCTCCAAGTCACCGCCGCTGGATGAACTCAGGCGCCCATCCAGGGAGCGGCTGCACCAGCGTTTGCCCCGGTCATGCCCTCCATGCGGGCATCCAGGGTCCCCAGGGCCTTGGCCCGGGTCAGCACTGGGTTGTTCAAGATGGACCGCACCGTGTGCAGGGCTCTCTTGGTGAGCTTCGACGCCGGGCGCATGTAGTCACTCGTCATGACGTTCACGACGCGCTTGTCGATGAGCACCTTGAGCAGACCATGGGGGAAGTAGCCCGTGCGGGTGAGGTACAGGAGCGTGTTGGTGTAGGAGTCCGTCCGCTCGAAGTACATCTTGTCGTAGATTTCCTTCTTCTCGTCGTTCACCAGTCCGTCCCGCATCGCCAGAGTGTGCAGGGAAGTGCCTGGGTAGAAGATGACCGAGAAGGCCTGGAGCTTGTACGGCTTGGGCAGCTCGGAGATGAGCCGCAGCGTGTCGAGCTTGTCGTCCAGGGTCTCGTAGGGCAGGTCGTAGATGATGTCGTACTGAGGCGGCGCCGTACGGTCCGCGAACCGGGTGATGATCTCGGCGGACTTGATGATCTTCTCGTTGCCCATCGTGGAGCGACGGAACATCTTCTGAATGCGCTTGGAGCCGTGCTCGACACCCATCTGGATGCACATCAGGCCTGCGTCCACCAGGGCGCCGTACTTCTCCTCGGTGATCGTGCCCGGGGAACCCAACAGGTAGAAGGGCTCGTCAATGCGGGCCTTGTACTCCCGTGAGAACTTCAGCATGTCCGGCAGCGGGCGACCAAAGAAGCTGTCATCGGAGAACCAGAAGAAATTGACCTCCGGGTATTCCTGCTTGACCCACTCCAACTCCTGGATGACATCCTCCACCGAGCGATACCGCACGAAGCGCTGGCGCTTGTACAGGTCACGGCTGAAGCTGTTCCCGCAGTAGCTGCAGGCGTGAGGGCATCCACGACCGGTCATGGTCTGGTACCCGACACGGTCGAACATCCGGCTGACGGTGCCATTGTGCAGGTACCGACTGATCAGGTCCTTGGTGACCGGAAGAACCTCGCCCTCGAACAACACGTAGTGGCCTTCGGTGCCGAAGTCCGGCCAGGGGTAGGTGTCCAGGTCCTGTTCCAGGGAGCCCGGTGCGTTCTTGATGACCTTGTCACCCTTGCGCCAGACCAACCCCTTGATGTCGTGCAGGTCGTCGACCTCGCCCTTCTCCATGCGCTCACAGAGCTTGAGGATCAGGTCCTCGGCATCCCCGATCGCGACGTAGTCGGACCAGTAGGCGCACTCCTCCGGACGAACCGACGGGTGGAACCCACCCCAGATCGTCGGAATGTCGTACTTCCTGGCAGCCCTGGTCAACTGCTTGGCGGAGTCAAAGTAGTGGGTCATCAAGGTGACACCGACCAGGTCACAATCCTGGATGATCTCCTCGAACTGCTCCATGACCCGAGGCGGGTAGCGTTCCTCGGACATCTCGACATGCTCGAACTCGCCATCACCAGCGAAGTCCGGCAGACAGATCATGACTGTCTCGTGACCGGCCTGCTTCAGAACAGCGGTCAACACCCGGAGGCCATAGTTGGCAATGTCCGGGTAGGGAGACACGAGTGCAATTTTCATGGCCGATCCCTGACGCCTGTAGCGCCGCAGACTATCCAGCCCTCAGGGGGGGACGCAACAACCAAGGACACCAGTTGCGGCGTTCGACTAGTCCTTCCAGCCTTTGTAGCGGTTGAGCTCCACCACCCGGTCATCGTTCATCACGAGTTCGATGCTGAAAAAGTCGACTGCCTTGTAAGCCGTCTTCGAGCCCGGAACATAGACCAGCGCTGTCCCATCGACCTGCTCTTCGAACCGGTAGACGTAGCGCCAGGCATTGTAGGTGTTGGACCCGATCAGCTTGGCCTGGTCCCAGGGGGGGCCCAGGGCCATCAGCACCATGTTCTTGGTCCATCCCACCTCGACCTTGCCTGTCAGGACCTGCTCTCGCTCCTGGGGGGTGAGCGAGTAGAAGCGCTCCCAGAGACCGATCTGCTTGAGGTAGGCATTGCGCTCCTCCTCGGTCTTCTTCTTCAGGAAGACCTTCTCCTGGTCCTCCTTCATGAAGGGCTTCAGGGCGTAGTAGTGATCGAATTCCGTGTTGGACAGGCGCTTGACCTTGCCACCCATGCAACTGGTTCCGAGCAGTGCCGCCGCCAGGACGACCGTGATGAAGCGCTTGTTCATGGTCCCTCCACAGAGCCACCCATCTATCCCGTCCCCCCCGGCGTGCCTTCCTCCAAGGTCCGACCCGGAAGCGGCGCGGCAGCATCCACCACCCCGACCGCAAGTTCCGGGACCCATCCCTTCCGCCCATCGGGCAGAACGAGCAGTCGCCAGGAACCCAGGGTGTCACCCAGGATCACCTCGGCCCCGTCATGCAGTGTGAAGAGCACCACACCGGAACCCTCGCCCCCGGCCGAACGGACCTCGACCGCCTCCGCGAGCACCACACCCCCCATGGGTTGTCGCCGCCCGTCCCAGGTCGAGACCAGCAGCAGCACAGCCGGCACCCCCACCAGGGCTGCCGGCAGTCCCAGGTGCCAGTCACTGCGCAACCGGGAAGCCACCCCCAGCAGGCCCAGGAGCCCCAGGAGAATCCCGGCCAGCCAACCCTGTTCACCGAGGGAGAGGGTGGCCTGCCAGAAGAACAGGCCTGGCGTCCCGTCTACAGGGAGTTGGTCCTGGACCTGCCGGCGAGCCCGGTCCAGGTTTGCGGCCACGTCTCCATCCCGAGGGCTGAGGGTCTGGGCGCGACGCCAGGCGAGGATCGACTGGGAATTCCTGCCGTCCCGGTACAGAGCATTGCCCAGGTTGTAGTACAGGTCTCCCGTGGGATGCCCCGCCTCGATGAGACTGCTCCAGAGGCGGGCTGCCTCGGCAAAGTCGCCCTGGACGTAGGCCTGGTTGGCCTGGTCCTGGAGCTCGGTCGGGCCAGCCATGACCGGAGTGCCCCACAGTCCCAAGAGGAGGAAGAACAACGCCTTCACCTGGAGACCCCCTTGAGCAGGGTCCGCACCGTGTCCAGAACGCGATCTCGCAGTCCCTCCGGGTCACCACCACCATAGCGGGCCCGGTCCAGGTCACGGTACAGCGCCACCGCCACCTCCAGGACGGGCCCGTCCAGCCCGGCTTCGACGGCAGCGAGGTCCACAGCGGCGGGTGGCAAGGAAAGGGCCAGTCCCAGGCCTTCTCGGTAGAGGGACTCCAGCTCTGCCACGTCGAGAGACTGGCCCCTGGCTCCAGCGACCCGGGCCCTCAGGGAAGCCACCAGGTCTACCCGAGGCCGCCATGACCGGAAGCGATCCCGCCCGATGAGTCCAAGCCACGCCAACCACGGCAGACCGACGACAGCCCACAGGCCAGGACTCCTGACATCGAACACCTGGGTCCGCAGGCGAGCCTGGGGGTGGATGGGAAGAATGTCCTCCCCCTCCGCCTCGACCGCCCGTCTCGACTCGGGGTCCGCCTCTACAGGGTCCTGGAAGACCACATGGTCTCCATCGCCCGGAAGGACCTCCAGGGAGAGCGGCTCGGATCGCAGGGTGGTGTAGGTGCCCTGCCCCGGGTCAAAGACCTGCAGGGTGATCGGCGGAAGCTGAAGCACCCCGGACTGCTCGGGGACAACGGCCCTTCGCCAGGTACCCGCCGCGCGGTAGCGCCCTGCCCGCACATCTGCCCGAACCTCGGGCTCGTCGTCGTAGACCCGGAAGCCGGACTCCTGGTCGACCTCGGGCAAGACAAATCCCACCAGGCTGCCCGTCCCCGCGATCTCCACGGTCAGGGTGGCACTTTCTCCCAGCTGAATCCTGGACCGGTCCAACGCTGCACGGACCTGGAAATCCCCGACCAGTCCACTCCAGGATTCATCACGTCCAGCCTCGGGCAGGGGCCGCACCTTGATCGGCAGCGGCTGGGTGGCGAACACCTCGGTGCGGGCATCGGCAAAGCGGTTCGTCCCAAACCCTCGCCGTCGGGCGGTCTCGCGGGTGATCGCGAACTGCGACCGCAACACACCCGCTGGTACCTCGCGGGCACCGGCCGCTGTCGCCTGTAGCGGCGTGTCCAGCTCCAGGACGGTCCAGGTGTTGCCCTCCTCGACGAGCGGGTACTCCCGCTGCATGGCCTGGGCGAGCGGATCGGGCACGAAGCCTTCAAAGAGCGGCGCCTGCCAGCGCACGTCCAACAACCGCTTCACCGTGCGAAACACCACGTGGTGCACCACCACCTGGCCCACCCAGATCTCCTCCGTTCCCAGGGTTCCGGTGATCGAATCCGCAGTAGCGGCCTGACCGGTCGGACGAGGCTTGACCCGAACCCGTTTTACGGGCCCCTGGGTCCGCTGCCCATCCAGGGTCATCGGGGCCGGTCGCAGCTGGTAGTCCCCGTCGGCCAGAGCTGTCAGGGCATAGTTGAAGGTCAGGGTTCGCGTGGTCCGGAAGTTCACCATCACCGTGGACTGCTGGGTGCCCTGAAAGGAGATCTGGAGACCGTCGATGGGCGGAAAGCTCGGAGGCTCGGCCTCCCTGGCATCGACCACCACCACCCGGAGTCCGATGGTCTGACCCACGACCAGGTCCATGCTGTCCACCTGGAGGGTGACCTCCGCCGCCCAGGCAGGCAAGGCGAACAGGCAGGCGACCCAGACCATGACGATGCGGTTCACCAGTCCTTCCCATCACTTCGACCGCGAACCGTGACCCGCGGGTTGCCTTCCTCGACAGCCTCGAGCAGTCGCTGAGCCTCTTCTTCGGAGAGTTCCTGGACCCCCTGGGGAAGTTCCGCTTCCGCCTCTGGCGTGGCCGTGTCCTCGGCACCTGCCAGAGGCTTGACCTCCCCTTCGGCCTCATCACCCGCCTCTCCGGCGTCCGCCTGCTCCGGACGGACCCCGTCCCCCGGGTCCTGTTCCTCGCCAGGGGATTCCTCGGGCGGGGGGTTCTCTGGGGATCCCCCCGTGTCTCCCGGTTCCCCATCCTGGGGCTCGCCCTGGCCCGTGTCGCCTTCGGAGGGGTCCCCATCCTCGCCCTCGGAGTCCTGGGGCGGTGGCTCCTGGATCCTCTGGGCGAGTTCCTGGCGCACCGCATCGGCGTTCTGCCTGGCCATCTCGTTGTCCGGGTCCTGTTCCAGAACCTGGTCCCAGGCCTCCACGGCCTCGTCCAGCCTCCCGGCCCCATAGTGGCTCAAACCCGAGTTGTAGCGGGCCCCCATGGAGTGCTCCGCATCGGGCGCCCGGTCAGCCAGGTCCCGGAACACCCTGGCCGCGTCGTCGTAGCGGCCCGCCGAAAAGAGAGCCTCTCCCAGCGACCAGGTCACCTCCGGGTCCTCGGGACGTTCGACCTGGAGCCGCGTCAGGTGGTCCACTGCCTGGCTGGTCTCACCTTCCTCCAGCAATTGCCGCCCGTCCTCCAGCGCCCCTGCCTGGGCCGGGTTCGAGACCACCAACCCCCACAGGACCAGGCCGGCGACCGATCGACGAAGGCGCCCGTCTCCCAGGAGGCCGCCCAGCAGGAGCAGGGCCAGGCCACCCGCCAGGGGCCACTGAAAGCGTTCATCCCACACCTTGTCCCGCTTCACGGTCGTCACGGTGGCTGTCAGCTCCCCATGCAGGCGATCAGCCAGCGCCCGGACATCCTGGGCACTGGCCACGGACCGTAGATACGAGCCCCTGGTCTTCGCGGCCACCTGTTTGAGCCCATCCTCCTGGAGTTGACTGAGCACCAGGCCGCCAGCCCGGTCCTTCTTGAAGCCACCTCCAGGGTTGGGAATCGGAGCCCCTTCCTCGGTGCCGATACCCAGCGCATAGACCCTCGTGTCCGCCGCCACCAGACCCGACACGGCTTCGGCCAGGTCCGTGTCCCAACTCTCGCCATCGCTCAACACCACAATCGCCCGGTCCGCCGTGCTCTCCTCATCGAAGAGCTTGGTGGCCTCCTGCAGAGCAGCAGCCAGGGAGCTCCCCTGGGCCCGAATGGTGCCTGAGTCCGTGGCCCGGATGATCCGCGTGAGGGCATCGTGGTCCAGGGTGAGAGGGACCCGGGGATAGGCCCCCGCCGCAAAGATGACCAACCCCACTCGGTCACCGGGCAACAGGGGTAGCAGATCCTGGATCTCCCGCCGTGCACGCTCCATCCGGGAGGGTTCAACATCCTGGGCATCCATGGAACGGGAGACATCCAGGGCCAGCACGACCTCGACCCCTTCCGCCTTCAATTCCCGCCAGGAAAAACCCCACCGTGGCTGCGCTGCGGCCAGGGACACCATGGCCAGGCCGAGCAGTGCCAGGGTCGTGGTCCAGGCTCGCCGGCGCCCCAGGTCCTCGGGAATGCGGCGGGACAACACCCCTGCAGAGAAGAGCCGCGCCAACCCTCGTCGACGGGCCCTGGCCGCGAAGATCGCCACCAGGACCAGGGGCGGGAGGGCCCAGAGCAGGTTCAGCCAGCCGGGTGCAGCCAGGTTCATGGGCCTTCCTCACCGATCACGGCAGCCTCCGAAACACGGTCCAGCCCAGCAGCAAGTGAAGCATCAGCAGCCCAAGTCCGGGCAACAGCGCCAGGCGAAACAGTTCCTCTCGATGCACGAATTCAGTGACCTGTGCAGTGCTTGTCTCCAGCGCGTCGATCGTGGCGTAGATTTCCCGAAGGCTCCGGGTATCCGTCGCCCGGAAATACTGGCCGCCGGTCACCGCGGCGATCTGCCGGAGGGTCTCCTCGTCCACGTGGTCCCCCTGCCGGAACACACTGAAGAGCCCACCACCCGATCCTTCCATGGCCCCCACGCCAATCGCGTAGACCCGAATGCCCAGGGCTTCTGCCACCTCGGCAGCCTGGACCGGGGTGAGTCGCCCGGCATTGCTGCGACCATCCGTCAGGAGCACCAGCACCCTGGACGGGGCCTCCAGTTGCGACAACCGCTTGCTCGCCACCGCCATGGCCTCCCCGATCGCGGTCTTGTTGGGACCGGCCATGCCGATCTGGACCAGCCTGAGAAAGTCCTGAAGGGTGTCATGGTCCAGGGTCAGGGGGACCTGGGTGAAGGCCTCCTCACCAAACACCACCAGGCCCATCCGGTCATGGGGCCGGCCCTCGATGAACTCGGACATGACCCGTCGGGCCACCTGGAGCCGACTCGCCTGCTGAACCCCCACGGTGAAGTCCAGTGCCTCCATGGACCCCGAGGTGTCCAGGGCCAGCATGATGTCGATGCCATCGCTCTCCACCACCGTCTCCCGGTGGGTGAGTTGAGGCCGCGCCAGGCCGATCACCAACAGACCCAGCCCCACCAGCTCGACGAGGGGAAGAAGCGGTGCCAGCAGGCTCTGCCAGGAGCGTCCGCCGCCGACCACGACCAGGGAGGTCCAGCGGACGGGAGCCCGGTGACGGCCCATCCGCCGCCAGGCGACCAGGGGAAGAAGCAACAGGAGTGCCAGCCAGATGGGGTGCTGAAGCTGGAACATCAGTCACCCTCCTCGACCGGGACGGGGACCGGGCGGGTGACATCGATGATCAAACGCAGGTCCGCGTCCAGCTCGGTGAAGAGTGCGTGGCCGCCACCCCTGCGTGCGAACTTGATCAGATCCGTGGCGGTCAACAGGCGCCGAGTGGGCTGTTGCAGGGTCTCGGGCAAGTCCAGGGCTCCCAGGATCTCGCGGCTGGTCGCCGTCGTGGCTGCCACGGCCAGCACCTGCTCGAGGTAGCGGCGGAAGAGAGCTGACAAGGCGACAGCGCGAGCGTGGTCATCCAGGCTCGGGTCCGCCTGCAGGGCCTCCCAGGCCGCCAGGGCCGCCACATCCGGCGGGATCGGCGGTGCCAGGACCGGGCCCGAATCCCTCCGACGACGCCACCACCAGGCCCCGAGTCCCAGTGTGCCCAGTGCCCCCGCCAGTGCGAAGGGCCACCAGGCCATGGACTCGGGCACTGGCGCCAGGAGCATTGGCCCCAGCTCCGAACGAGGACCCTCGGTTCCAATGTCGGCATAGAGCGGAGCGCTCTCCATGGTTCGTTCGGTCCCTTCCGGCCCCGCAAAGGTCACCGACAGGGGTGGAAGGATGTAGCTGCCAGCGGGTCCTTTCAACTCCCAGACCTGCAGACTCCTCGCACGCTCCCCATCCAGGGTGCGTTCCTCCACCAGGGTGGCTGAAAGGCCCTCTACCTGGGGCTCCGTCCCCGCCAGGTCCGGCTGCCAATCCAGGGCCCAACGGATGCTGACAGTCAGCAGGAGCGGTTCGCCCTCAGGGACCTGTTTCGACGCCAGGGTCGTGACCACTTCGGCCTGGGGGAGCGCCAGGGGCTCCTCGAGCCGGGCACCTCCACAGGCGAACAGCAGCCAGAGGAAGGGACTCACCGACCACCTCGGTGACCGAGACGATGGAAGTGCCGGAGAAGCCCCTGGAAGGGATCCTGATCCGTGGAGACCGCCGTGGCCTTCACCCCGCTGCGACGCAACGCGGTCAGGCGGGCGTCCACGGCCCACCCCGCCCCGATCTTCCGGGAATCCACCAGCTGCCGACGCCCGGTCTCAGGGTCCTCGACTTCGATCAGGCCGACCCTCGGAACCGTGGACTCCAGGGGGTCATGAACCAGGAAGGCATTGAGTTGGTGACGGCTGGCCAGGGCCGAGAGTTGCCGCGAGGGGTCAGCATCGCTCAGGAAGTCCGAGATGATGCACACGACAGCACGCCGTTTGAGTACCTTTCCCAGGAACTCGACCGCCCCACCCAGTTCCGTCCGGGACCTCTGAGGGCGATGTTCGAAGACCTCCCGAATGACCCGCCAGGCGTGACCGCGGCTGCGCCGAGGTGGCACCAGCAGTTCCACATGGTCGGTGAATGCCAGCAAGCCAACCCGGTCGTTGTTGCGAATGGCGGCATAGGCCAGGGCCCCTGCGATGCGGGCCATCTGCAACCGCTTGTCGGTGCGACCATCCCGACCTCCGCTCCCAAAGTCCATCGAGCCGGAGACATCCATCGCCAGCATCAGGGTCAACTGGCGCTCCTCCCGAAACTCCTTGACATGAGGTGCATTGGCCCGGGCGGTGACATTCCAGTCGATGTGACGGACATCGTCACCTGGCAAGTAGGGTCGAACCTCCTCGAACTCCATACCTCGCCCACGAAACGCCGAGCGGTAGCCCCCGGCGAAGAGGGAGTCCACGCGGCGGCCCGCCTGGAGGGTGAGCCGTCGAATCTGACGGAGTTCTTCGGGCGTCAGCACGGTCGGTGGCCTCGCCTAGGGCGTCTTCACCCGTTCGAACAACCGCTGGATCACTGCCTCGCTGGACAGATCCTCCGCTTCCGCCTCGTAGGTCAGCAGGACCCGGTGCCGAAGCACATCAGGTCCGACCGCCTTGACGTCGTCCGGGGTGACAAAGGACCGCAACTCGAGCATCGCGTGGGCACGGGCCGCCGCAGCCAGAGCGATGGAGGCTCGCGGCGATGCGCCGAACTCGATGTAGCGATTCAACTCCGCCAGCCCGACCTCGCCGGGAGCCCGAGTCGCGCGAACCAGGTCCACAATGTAGCCGGCCACCACATCCTCCATGACCAGCCGGTTGGTCAACGACTGGGCCTCCTGGATCTGCGCCAGGGTGGCGACAGGCTGGATCGACACCGGTTGACTCGCGTTCC
>CAZMNK010000112.1:0-16478 GCA_964567625.1 uncultured Enterobacterales bacterium
CTCTCGACAGCGGTGGGCCTGTTCCTCGATGCTTGCCAGGGTGGAGGCCGGACTGTTCCCATCTCCCATGGCCTGGCCGAGTTGGGCCATCCCCAAAATGCCTGCAAGGGGGTTGTTGAGCTCGTGGGCCAGGCCAGCGCCCATCTGGGCCACAGCCGCCATGCGAGAGGTCTCCACAAGCCGAGCCTGGGACTCACGGAGGGCCCGTGTCCGTTCGTCGACCCGCTGTTCCAATTCCCGGTTGTGGGCCTCGATCTGTTTGCTCTTTTCGGCGATCACCCTCTGGTTCCGGGCCAGAGTGCTGGACATGAAATTGAAGGCTCGACTCAGCTCCGTGATCTCGTCCCGACCATCCATGGCTACACGACGACCCAGTTGCCCCTCAGCCACGCGAAGAGCAGCGTCCCGCAAGGCGATGATGCGCCGCACCAGCTGACTGGCACCGATGAGCCCGAGCACCGTCGCGAAGACCACAGCCAGCCCGTACATGAACTGGGTCCTGGCCCGGATGACCCGTCCCGGTCGTGTCGCGATGGCCCTGGGGAGCGCTACCCCGACCGTCCACTCCCCACTGCCGACCGCAGCAAAGGCCGCGATGACCTGGGTTCCATCCTCCAGGGCATAGGACAGGTCTCCGATGACCGGCCCGCCAAAGGAACGCAGGACGGCAGGCTCGATGAGATCCCCGGGTTCCCCGGCCAGGACGGTGCCCTCGCTGTCCACGAGCACTGCAGCACTGCCTCCCCTGGCCTGGTCCTGGAAGTGGGCCGTGACCGCAGCCAGCGACAGTTCCACCACCAGGGTCCAGCCCGGGGCCTGGGGCAAGGGGACCTGGACCGGGACCACCTTGGCGGATCCGTCAGGCAGTGCGTAGGCTGCCAACAATCGTACGTCGGCGTCATCGGCGACCGGGGTGGGTCGGTCCAGGAAGGCCTGTAGGCGCTCATCGTCGATGGCTTCATGCCCGGTCAGGATGTCCACCAACTGGGTTCGATCAGCAATTCGTTCCGGGACGCCCACCACCTGGCCCCCGTCATCACGCACCACCAGGATGTTTACCGCCTCGAATTGCCGGTAGAGCAGCCGGAGAAATCCCCGCTGTTCCTCTGGCCCCAGGCTGCTGACGTCGAACTGCCTGACGGCCAGGCCCAGGCCTCGCAACTGCCCCTCCATCCAGGTGTTGCTGAACTGGCCCAGGCTTCGAGCCTGTCGCTCGTAGACCCGCTGGGTTTCCCGCAGGACCATGCGGTCGGCCACACTGGTCGCAACCACGCCGGTGATGACCAGCGGCACCAGGCACGCCAGCACGATCAGCGCAGTCAGCCGAATTCGGAGCCCCATGGGCCGGACCTTCCTGGGTCAGTCCCGGTCGACCGGGATGCGCAGGGAGAAGCTGGTGCCCTCTCCCAGGGTGGACTCAACGGTCACGTTGCCACGGTACTTGGCGGCGATTCTATAGACGATGTTCAGCCCCAGACCGGTACCTTCTCCCGGGGCTTTTGTGGTGTAGAAGGGGTCGAACACAACCCCCAGCTTGTCCTGGGCAATGCCGGGTCCGTTGTCACTGACGCGCATCCACACGGCATCGGGATGCTTTCCGACCTCGATGATGACCTGGGCGGTGCCCTTCATGGTTTCACCCCTGCAGGCCTCCACGGCGTTCTTGATGAGGTTCACGAAGACCTGTCTGATCTCGTTCGTCCGCGCATTGACATAGCTTTCGGGTTCCACGGAGACGGTGAAATCGACGCCCTGGGTGTCTGCGGAACGCTGGACCAATTTCACCGCGTCCTCGACCACCCGCCCGAGTTCCACGGTGGTCAGGTACTCGTGGGCTGAGGCCCGACTGTAGCTGGACAGTTCCACCACGATGTCCTTGATCGACTGGGAGTAGCTGACGATCTCCCGGGCGTGTTCGTGGCAGATGCCGACTTCCTCCTCGTCCACCACGGCCTCCGCAAGACCCATGATGCCGAAGAGCGGGGAGCTGATCTCGTGGGCGATACCCGCAGCAAGGGTTCCAATGCCGGCGAGTTTCTCGCTCTGAATGAGTTCCTGTTGGAGCTCCTGGGCCTCTCGCAGGGCCTGCTCCAATTCGGTGTTCCGGGTGGCGAGTTCCTTGACCAGGCGACGGTTCTCGGTGGCGATGTCCTGCTTCTCTGAAGCCCTCTGGACCTTGCGCCGGATCTCGAAGACGTTGTTGAGGGGCTTGAGCACGTAGTCAAAGGCATCAAGTTCCATGGCGGTGATCGCCGTCTCCAGGCTTCCATACCCGGTGATCACGATGATTTCGGCCAGGTCATTGAGCTCACGCGCGGCCTGAAGGAGTTCGAGCCCGCTCACATCCGGCAGGTTCTTGTCGGTGATCAGGAGATCCACGCCCTCTGACCGCATGAGACGCAGTGCCTCACGGCCCCCTGCACAGGTACTCACACGCCACGGTGAGTCCTCGAAGACAGCACTGAGGATCTGAAGAATGACCGGCTCGTCGTCGACGATGACCAGGTGCTTCCGGTGCCCGGTAAGCTCGCCTTGGCCTTGGGTCCCTGCGTCCATCTCCGTCATGCCTAACCGCCAATCGCGCGGCCGGTGCTGGCCCAACTGCCCGTCCGGCGGGGGTCCCCTGCCCCCACGAAGACCCCTGAGTCGAAACCAGCCGCGTGGAGGCCTCCAAAGTACATTCCGTAGCGCTCAAAGGGAATCAGGTGGGGCCAGTCCAGGCACAGGGCTTCCCGAAACCCCGGCGGGCGATCCGTGACCTCGACCCGCAATGTCCCCCCGTCCAGGTGAATCCGGGGGGCCTGGACGGCCTCCTGTGCGGTCATGCCGTGATCCGTCAGGAAGACGACGCCATGTGCGATGGCAGACCGGATGCGACTGCTACCCCCTGCGCCCATCACATACAGACTGTCGGGCCCCTCCAGGGCTGTGGGACAGCACATCGTGATCAACCGTTCCCCGGGGGCACGAGGGAAATCGGGTGGATTGACATCGGCCTCGCCCAGGAAATTGTTGAGAATCACGCCGGTCTCCTCGACCAGGATTCCCGCCGTCTCCCCCAGGGAACTCGTGAGCCCCACGGCATTGCCGTCTCCATCCACAGCCGACACGTGGGTGGTGTGGCCACTGCCCACATAGCCATCGAGAAAGGCCGAATCTTCCAGTCTCCCCGGGTAGTCGGCGGGGAGTGCTTCCAGTGCCCGCACCATGGCGTGGATGAAGCGTTGGACATGTGCCAACCCCAGTGCCGGGGGGAGTTCGCCCCCTCTTTCGAGTTCGGCCAGGATTCGCAGCACCATCATCCCCGCAGCACTGGGGGCGCCTGGCACGAAGACGGTCCGATCCCGGTAGGTGCTCGACATGGGAGTCCGCCACTCCGCGCAACTGTGGACCAGGTCGCCAGTCGTAATGCTGGTCTGGTCACCCAGCCGTCGAAGCATCGCCTGTCCTCCCGGTCCCACGGTCAAGAACTCGGGACCCTCCGCAGCGAGCTTTTCCAACGTGTTGCCGAGGGCAGGGAGGCGGAAGCTGTCACCCACATCAAGTGGATCCCCCCCAGGCCCCAGGGCCTCCGCAAGCAGGGGGTCGCGCTGCACGATGGGCCACAACAGGCGAACTGCCCGGGCGAAACCCACCGTCACAGGCACGCCGCGCCGTGCCGCGCGGACAGCGGGTCCGGCCAACTCAGGAAGCGACAGCCTGCCCATTCCCTGGTGGAGAGTGGCCAGGCCCTGAGCAAGACCGGGAACCGCCACGGTGGTGGGACCGACCAGGAAACTCTGGGTGTCCGGCCCAAAGTCCAGGGTGACCACATCGGCCTTCTGTTCCCCAGGCGATGGGCCTCCCAGTCCTGGCATGTTGCTGAAGGCGTCCAGCACCCGCGTCTGTCCCTCGAAGCGCACCATTGCGAGGCCGCCCCCGCCAAGTCCGGTCAAAAGGGGCTCACTGACACAGGCCATCAACTGGGCGGCAACCACGGCGTCCACAGCGTTGCCTCCCGCTTGAAGAGCCCTGAGTCCCGCTTCAACCGTGGGTGGGCTTCCTCCGGCGACCGCCCCTCCAGGTCCCCGTCCGATCACGAAATGAGGTCCCGAAAACTGGCAAGAAGGGAACAGCACTCCGGCGTGGGGCGGAAGCTGTCCACCATGGCCTGGGCGTCCTTGTGGCCAAAGACCCCGCTGTACATGTCGAAGTAACGAAGGAACCGCAACCGCTGGTCTTCCCAGTCGAGTTCCGGGTGGAACTGAGTCGCATAGACCGGGTGTTCACCGACCCGGAAGGCCTGGTAGGGGGCCTTCTCAGAAGAGGCCAGGAGAACGACGCCCTCTGGAAGGACCGTGGCCCGGTCCTTGTGCCCCTCCTGTGCGAGAAAGTTTTCGGGGAGCGCCCGGAACAGGGGGTCCTTGCACCCTGCTTCCGTCAAGGTGATGCGAAAGGTGCCCACCTCGGCATTCGGCTCGTCATGGGCCACCTCCCCTCCCAGCGCCAGGGTCAGCATCTGGAAGCCAAAACAGGACGCAAAGAGCGGATGCCCCTCCAGGGCCGTCTCCCCAAGGAAGGTGACAAAGCGCTCGATGGCGAGATTCCCGTCCAGCACGGAGTACTCGCCAGAGCCTCCCACCAGGAGAGCGTCGTATTCGTCCCACAACGACCGATCCGGCCGGCTTGTGAGCATGTTCACTGCTTGCACCGCTTCCGGGGAGACCCCCAGTCGGCGAGCGAAACAGTTCCACTCCTCAACCCGTGCCGGGTCATCGGCGTTGCGGGCCTGGAGCAAGCAGAAGCGCAAGGTCCTGATCCATGCCGTCGAAGACGTGGAAGGGTAACCCCTGCGGGGGTCCTGTTGACAGGCTTCCGGGCCGAAGTACACTTGAGGTGCTGCTCGAACCCGCCAATCCGTCGGAACACCGAGGCAGTCCAGTGAGCCCCATGCGCAACCTCCTGTTCGCTCCCTTCCTGCTGACCGTTGCATGTGCGGGCATGAACAATGCCAAGAAGTACAGTTCCGACGAAAATGACGTCGCGGAGACCCCACCGGCAATGGTCGAGAAGGCCTCCAACGATGGCCTCATCCTGGTGGAGATCGACCTGAACAGCGATGGACGGCCCGAGGTCTTCAACTACTACCGGGAACGGACCCAGGCGGACCGGCTGCTGGTCCGCAAGGAAGTGGACCTGAACAAGGACAGCCGTATCGACGTCCGCAGCTTCTACGACGAGACGGGCACGTTGACTCGGGAGGAAATGGACGGCGACTTCGATGGCCAGGTGGACTGGGTCGACCACTACCAGGGGGAGCGCAGGGTGATGAGCGAGGTCGACACCGACTACAACGGCGTGTTTGACCTGTTCAAGTACTACGAAGGTGGCAACGTCAAGCGAAAGGAACGCGACACCGATGGCGATGGTCGGGTCGACTTCTGGGAGCATTTCGACGCCGAGGGCAATGTCGACAAGGTTGGCAGGGACACGGACGGCGACGGGCAGATGGACGTCCGCGAATAGTCTTCAGAACGTGCGGTCCCAGTCTTTGCGCAAGGCGCGCAGGCTCTCTTTTACCGACACCTGAGGCACCCAGCCCAGGTCTCGCAACCTGGAGGCGTCCCCCACCAGGCGCACCACATCGTGGCTCCGCAGACGGGACGGGTCCACGGAAATAGAGACGCCGGGCGCCACGGTCTCCAGAACGTCTCTCAGGAGCCACCCTTCACCGCGGCAGACATTGAACGTCTGTTGACTCGGGGCCTTCTCCGCCAGCCGGATCAGCGCCTGACAGGCATCCCGTACGTCCAGGAGGTCCCGAGCGAGGTCCAGGTTTCCGCAATGGATGACCTGGGCACCCATCGCCGCCTGGCGCGCCCAGTCCGAGGCCGCATGGGTAGGTGGCTGCCCGGGCCCCACCAGGTGAAAGGGACGCACGATCACCCAGTCGAGCCCGCTGGCTCGTGTCCGCGTCTCCGCATCACGCTTGGTGCTCGCATAGACCCCGACCGGTGCCAGGGGGTGTTCCTCGGTCACTGGAAGGGTCTGGGGCGGACCGTAGACGTGGCAGGTCGAGACCACCAGGATGCGGGCCTCTCGGGCCTCTGAAGCCACTGCGTCGAGCAGGTGCTGGGTGCCTTCAACGTTGATTGCTCGCACCCTCGATGCCTGGCCATCCGCCGCCACCAGCCCCGTGTGGGCTGCCAGGTGAACCACAAGTTCCGGGGCTGCAGCAGCCACGGCCTGGAAGGTGCGATCCGCGTTGCGCAGGTTCCAGTCGTCCGAGGTGGGGGCGAACACCTCGTGTCCCTGGGCTCCGAGAAGCCGTCCCAGGTGGCGACCCACGAAGCCCGACCCACCGCTCAGGAGGACGCGCAACGCTCGAGCTCCGTCTTCACCATGCCTTCGACAAGGGCCTCAAAGGACACCGTCGGTTCCCAGCCCAGGTCCTTCCGGGCCCGACTGGCATCGCCCCGAAGACCCGCGATTTCATTTCGCCGCAACAGGTCCGGATCCTGGTGCGTGTGCTCCCGCCAGTCGAGATCCACCACGGCAAAGGCGATTCTCAGGAGGTCCTCCACACTGTGGGACCTGCCGGTGGCCACCACGTAGTCGAAACGCAGACCCCGTCTCAGGATGGCCTGCATGGCCCGGGTGTAGTCCCCGGCAAACCCCCAGTCCCGCCGAACACTGGTGTCCCCAATGGCCAGGGTCTGCTGTTTCCCGAGTTTGATGCGGGCTGCGGCCCGAGCCACTTTTCGGGTCACGAAGGAAAGCCCTCGGCGAGGCGATTCGTGGTTGAAGAGCACCCCTGCATGTACCTTCAGGTCGTAGGCATCCCGGTAGATGCGGGCCATCTGGTGAGCGTAGAGCTTGGCGGCCGCGTAGGGCGAACGGGGAGAGAAGGGTGTGTCCTCGGACTGGGGGTCCACCAGGGGATTTCCGAACATCTCCGAGGAAGACGCCTGGTAGACCCTGGATTGGGGGCTCACCCGGCGCACGGCCTCCAGCAGGCGCACTGCACCGAGCCCTGTGGCTTCCGCTGTCCAGAGGGGTTGTTTCCAGGATGTCGGGACGAAGGACTGCGCTGCCAGGTTGTAGATCTCCTCCGGTTGGACCGCTTCGAGGAGTTCCATCCAGGACAGAATGTCGGCCAGTTCGGCACACTGGAGGTCAAGCCGTCCCTCCAGGTGGGCCAGCCGCCAGTGATTGGGGGCGGAAAGTCGGCGGTGAACGCCCACCACCGTCATTCCCTGGTCGAGCAGTTGCTCCGCCAGGTACGAGCCGTCCTGGCCCGTGATTCCAGTGATGAGGGCGGTTGCCACCGGTTTCGCGGACTAGGCGTCGGGGTCGTACTCGGCCGTGTGGACCGGGTTGGTCTGGCCGGGTTCGTCGTACCACTGGACCGTCAGGACGCCGCCGGGAGGGTCCTCCACAGAGATCATCGGGGCATAACAGACCTGGCAGGTCTCATCGGCGCCCTCATCCCACCCCTCTTGGATGAGGATCGTCCGGCCATCGATCTCGATGTCGGCGGTGAAGATGGAGTCACAGGCCCTCTCCACCCCGATACGAGTGACATCGAAGCCCAGGCTGGTGGCCTGGACCTCCAGTTCCGGATCAGAACCCGGTTCCCAGTCCTCGCAGTACTCGGTGTTGACCACGAAGACCGTGTCCGCACAGGACAAGAGGAGCGCGAGAATCACCGGCACATTCTACAGGTAGTCATCGAGACCCTGTTCCTCCAGGGAAGTGATGACTTCCCTCAGGCGCTCCACCTGGTCCAGGGGACAGATCAACAGGGCGTCTCCGCTGTCGACCACCACCAGATCGCTGACCCCCACCAGGGCCACGGCCTTGCCGGGAGCATGGACCACGCAATCACCCGCATCCACAGCCACCTCGGCCTTCACCAGGGCCCTGCCCAGAGTGGACTCGGGGAGAAACTGTGCCACTGCCCCCCAACTACCCACGTCGGACCATCCGAATGACCCCCGAACCGTCAGGACGTTGCTGGAGCGCTCCATGATTCCGTAGTCCAGCGAGGTGCGTTCCAGCTGGCCGTAAAGTTCCTGGAGGCGATCTGGCGAGTGCCTCAGGTTTTCCAGGACGGCCCAGCTGTCCGGCAAGTACATCCGAAAGGCATCACGGATCGCCGCCACCGAAAAGACAAACATCCCGGCATTCCAGAGGTGCCGCCCCCCTTCCACGTAGCCAATGGCCGTCTCTCGGTCTGGCTTCTCGACGAATCGTTCGACGTGAAGGAAAGACCTGTCCCCCCAGTTTCCAAGTTCCCCTGCGATCTCCAGGTAGCCAAAACCCGTGTCGGGACGGGTGGGATCGATACCGATGGTCACCAGGGAATTGGTGGCCCTGGCCGCCTGGGCACAGTCGAGCATCAGGTCTCGGAATTCCACCTCGTCGTCGATCAGGTGATCCGCCGGCAGGACGACCATGATGGCGTCCGGCGAACGGGCCCGCCTGGAGATCTCCACGGTGCCCCAACCAATGCACGGCGCGGTGTTTCTTCCTTCGGGTTCCACGAGAATGTTTTCCGGGGGAAGCTCCGGCAGTTGGTCCCGCAGTGTGGGGGCCATCTCGGGAGCTGTGACCACCAGAATGCGCTCAGCTGGGACTGCGGGGAGCACCCGGGCAATCGTCCGTTGAATCAGCGTGGGGCCGCCATCAAGGGAGATGCACTGTTTGGGATTCTTTCGACGGGATCGAGGCCAGAATCGCGTACCGCGGCCTCCAGCAATGACCAGGACGTAGACATTGTCGGACCGGTCCGCCATTTCAACTCCCGAACAGCCCTGGCTCCAGTTGGTCCAGAGCCCGGTAGGCCACGACTGCTACCGCGTTGGAGAGGTTGAGGCTACGCACGGGTCCCGGCGTGGGAATCGCCCAGGCCCCGTGTTCCACCAGCAGCGCTCCCGGAAGGCCCACCGACTCACACCCGAAAACCAGCACATCCCCCCGTTCCCACCGGACCTGGGTGTATGGGTGGCGGCCCTTGGTGCTGAACAGGTGTAGTCGTCTGCCCGCGGCCCACTCCCAGAAGGCAGCTGCATCGGCGTGTTCCTGGCGGTCGACCCTGGCCCAGTGATCGATCCCGGCGCGACGTGCTGCCTTGTCCCCGGGGTCGAAGCCAAGAGGATGGACCAGGTGCAGCCGGGCACCGATCCCCAGGCTCAACCGTCCGACATTTCCGGTATTCCCCGGGATTTCCGGGTGAAGCAAAACGATGTGGAGAAGGGGGTCGGACACCGTTCCGTCATGCCTCGCCCACAGGCTCCTCGTGGTGCTGGCCGATGATCACTCGCGCGGGACGGACCAGCCGAGAACCGACCCGGTACCCCTTGGAGAAAACCTCGACGATGCGGCTGTCCAGTCGCGGGTCGTCGACCGGCAGGATGGACAGTGCCTCGTGGACATCTGGATCGAAGAGCTCCCCCGTCTGGCCAAGCTCCTCCAGGCCCAGGTCCTTGAAGCCGGCCAGGAATTCCCTCCAGACCATCTCCAGGCCTCCAAGAGCCTCCTCGCCTAGCCCTTCCGTGGCCAGGGCGTCGATGCTTCGACGGAGGTTCTCCATGGGTTCGAACAACCGCTGCACGGTGTCGCCCTTGAGCATCTCCTTCTGGACGTTGGCCTGGCGTCCCTGGCGCTCCCGGAAGCCTCCGAATTCCTCCTGGAGTTTTCGGTAGGCCACGGACACAGTTCGAAGACGGGCAGTGTTGTCCCGCAATTCAGCCTTCAACGTGGCGATTTCTTGTTCCTCGGGCGTGAGTTCCAGTTCCTCCTGGTCCTCGACGAGCGGTTCGGAATCGGCTTCCAAGGAGGCTTCTCCCCCAACCAGGTGAGGCTCGGGACGGGGCTTTTCGGCCTGTTCGCCTTCCGGTGCGGTATCGCGCTCGGACATGGGACCTCCTTCAAGCCCGCCTCTGATAAGCACTCAGGAGGTTGCGTCAAAGGCTCTCCCGGACAAAAGGGAGGCTGCTGCCGCACTGGTGACCCGATGCACGCCCGCCAACAACGACTGCTCCTGCTACTCGCCGTGGTCCTTGGGGGCCTGGCCGCGCTGATCACCTGGGTGGAACCCCCGGACCCCGCCGAGGCAGGCCTGGAGAATCTGGTCGATGTCAGCGAAGACCAACTCAGTGACCTGGTCCTGGAGACGGACCAGGGACGCCTGGTGGCTGAGCGCACCGATGGGGGCTGGCTCCTGGTGGAACCACGCAAGGCAAGGGCGGACGACCAGGCGATCCAGGGCATCGTCGGCCTGTTGGATCGGCTGCGGACCGGCCCGGTGTTGGAGGGCCTGGACCCCGCTATTTATGGGCTCAGCGAACCCCAGGCCCGCTTGACCCTGAACCGGACCTCGGGCCCTTCGGTCACGCTCCTGGTCGGTACCAAGGCCCCCGTGGGCTTTCGCACCTATGTCCAGCTCGACGATGGCGGCATTCGCCTGGCTGAAGGGGATCCGATGACTACCCTCGGGCGCCCCCACGAGTTGCTGCGGGATCGCACCGTTCACCTCTTTGCCCAGTCAGCAGTGACGGGGCTTCAGTGGCAGGAACAGGCAGAGGCCTGGGAGGTTCACCGCCGGGAGAATGGGTGGTTTCTGAAGGACGGGCGCAGGGCCTCCACGCCACGGGTGGACGGTGTGCTCGCCGCCTTGGCCGCCCTGCGCTTCGAGACGTTCCAGGACGACCTGCAGTCGGACGAAATCCAGGGGTTGGGATTGACGCCACCCCAGGCCACGCTGACCGTGAACGGGCCCGGGGGGGAGGCCACACTGGCCATCGGCGGAGAACGGGCGGGAGGAGTGGTGGTGCGAGCTCCGGATGGCACCGTGGGTACGCTGGGGGACGTCACAGGCCTCGTGGCCCCCTCCAGTGAGCTCCTGGAAGACCGGGTTCTTCCCGTCCGATTGTCCGACGTGCTGAGCATTAGCGTGACCCTTGGGGACACCCGGTTGCAGCTGACGGCGAAGGACGGAGAGTGGTTCCGGAATGGGGAAGCGGGTCCGGCCGCCCAGACACACGCCGTGGACCTGCTCACCCAGTTGGTCGCCGACCGGTCCAGGGTCTGGCCCACCGGGACAGCCACAGGGGACCACCTGGAAGTGTCCGCAGGTTCCGGTGTGCTGCAGGTGGTTCTTGGGGAACCTGTCGAAGGAGGAAGGCTTGCCTGGAGTGATGGCGAGCCGGCCTTCCTGATCCCCGGAGACTCAATGGTGATCCTGGGCAGTGTGGCGGGGAGTGATTCGACGCAGGATTAGCTCAGCTGCCCTCCGAGGGAGGCAAGGGAGACCCCACCCCGATGGCCTGTCGAACCGCGTCGTTGAGGCCCAGTTCCATGGGCCCCCGGTGGCCCAGTGCCACGGCGCCCACCAGGACCTCCGCCACCCGCCGGGAGACTTCGCCCTCCCGCTGACTGCCAAACAGGGAAATGAACCAGGGAACCGCCCGTGATGGATCCGGATTGGGGGTACCGACCATCACCGAGACCCCGTTCTCGGCAGCTCGCAGGACGAGTTCCGCCACCTCGCGATCGGCCACGTCTCCCAGCACCACCAGGTCCGGGTCCTGCCGAAGTGCCGATTGGATGCCACTGGCCCAGCCCTCGGTGTCGATACCCACCTCTCGCTGACTGATGGAGGCACTTTGGTCCTTGTGGAGGTACTCCATCATCTCCGCGATGAGAATGACGTGCCCCTGGCGGGCCTGGTTGTAGCCATGAACCAGAGCGGCCAGGAGTTCTCGACGTCTCGAACCGGTACACAGGACCAACCCCGGTGCACCGGCCAGCTCGGTCCAGGCCAGCGGCGCTCCAAGGTCACCCAGATTCGGAACTTCCACCGCCATCCGGTGGATGAGGATGCCCACACTGCCCCGTTGTCGGAACAGGTGGACCCGAAACCGTCCAAGGCCCTGGATCCCAAAGGCAAACTCGGACTCGCAGTCCCGGGTCAATGGGCTCTCCACGCCCGCAAGGCCAAGGAGCACTCCAGCGGCGCGATGGGTCTCATCGGGCAGAAGCTTGGGATGTTCTGTGGGCACCAGTTCGCCATCGATGCGCAAGCAGGGCGGCCTGGGCACCTTGAGATGCACGTCAGTCGCGCCCTTCCGCTGGGCCTCTTCAAGCAGAGCCAAGATGCTGTCGCGGTCGATCCGCATGTCGTCTCCCACTGGAAGGCACCCGCCAAGGCCTTCGGACCCGGCAGCACCGGGCTGTAGGGTACTCGACGCCTTCAACGCCTCCGGTTCTTCTTCCGCTGCTTCCTGGCCTCTCGGGCCTTCAGCTTCCGAGCAAGCTTCTCATCCGTGGCGATCTCGGGCTTGATCTTCTTGGGCTTTCGTCGCCCGCCCATGCCGGGCATTCCTCCCATGCCGGGAAAGGCGGGCATTGCCCCTCCCCCGCCCATGGCACCCATCAGACCTCCCCCCTGGCCCAGCTTCTTCATCATGTCCCGGGCCATCTTGAAGCGGTCATAGAGGTCTCGGACATCCTGCTCAGGGCGCCCGCAGCCTCGGGCAACGCGACGCACCCGCGAGAGGGTCTGCATGAGGTCCGGCTGTCGCCTCTCCTGGTTCGTCATGGACTGGATCATCGCCTTGACCCGAACCAGTTCGTTGTCGTCCAGGGCCTCGTCCGGAATCTCCATGTCCCCGAAGAACGGCAGCTTGCTCATGAGGTCCTTGAGGGACCCCATCTTCTGCACCATCTCCAGCTGCTTGATGAAGTCATCAAAGGTGAACTGGCCCGAGAGCATCTTCTTGGCGTCGCGCTCGGCGTCCTCGGCGGTGACGTGTTCCTCGAAGTCCTTGACCAGCCCGACCACGTCGCCCATGCCAAGAATGCGGGATGCAAGGCCCTCGGGGCGGAATTCCTCCAGCTTGTCGAGGCCCTCCCCCATTCCCAGAAAGCGGATGGGTTTGCCTGTGACCTGCTTGATGGACAGGGCGGCACCGCCTCGTGCATCGCCATCCAGCTTGGTGAGGACGAACCCGGTGAAGTCCAGGAGCCGATCGAATTCCGCCGCCGTCCGCACGGCGTCCTGACCGATCATGGCGTCACAGACGAACAGGATCTCCGCGGGCTGGGTCTCTTCTTTGATCTGGACCAGTTCGGCCATCAGGTCGTTGTCGATGGCCAGCCGACCCGCCGTGTCCAGGATGACCACGTCGCGTCCGACGTTTCGCGCCTGCCCAATGGCGGTGCGGCAGAGGGTCACCGGGTCCATGCCCTTGATGCTGAAGACCGGCACCCCGAGCTTCCGACCCAGGGTTGTCAGTTGTTCCACGGCAGCCGGGCGGTAGATGTCCGCCGCCACCATCATCGGTTTGCGGCCTTCCTTTTGAAGCCTGCGGGCAAGCTTTCCTGCCGTGGTCGTTTTTCCCGACCCCTGCAGACCACACATCAGGATGATGGCGGGACGTCCCTGTGGTGCAAAGGTTTCCTCGACAGGGCCCATCAGGGCCACCAGCTCGTCGTGGCAGATCTTGACGAAGTGATCGCTGGCCGTGACTTCGAATCCAGGGGGCATTCCCGGCACGTTTCGCCGGGTCTTGACCTTGACCACCTCGCCCAGACTTCGCTCCCGCACCTTGCCCAGGAAGGCCTTGACGACCCCCAGGTCGACATCGGCCTCCAGGAGGGAGACCCGGACCTCGCGCAGGGCCTCGGAGATGTTCTCCTCGCTCAGGACCGTACGGCCCTGGAGCTTGAGGCGGGCATTGCGGAAGCCCTTGGAGAGGGTCTCGAGCATGGTGGTCTCGCAGAGGGATGAGGCAGGTAACGGGCGACCCCCGCTCAGCGCTATTCCTCGAGAGCTTCCAACCGGCCAAGTCCCTCCCGGGCCCAGGTCAGATCAGGGTCCAGCGCCAGCGCCTCCGCCCAGGCGGATCGGGCTTCATCCATGCGGCCCAGGCTCTCCAGGGCATTGCCCCGCCCCAGGTGGGACACCGCCAGGTCCGGAATGCGCTCCAGTGCTGCCTTGTAGGCGGCGAGTGCCCCCTCTGGGTCCCCAGACAACTGGAGAGCATCACCTCGACCGTGCCAGGGCCAGGGATCCCGGGGTGCGGATTCCGCCGCCCGGGAAAATTGCACCAGCGCCTCGCCAAATTGTCCCTGGTCCAGTGCCCTCCTGGCAAGGGCAAGGGCACGACCACCATCCCGCATCTCCTCCACCAGCGGCCCTCCACGCGCCCGACCCGTGAGGTCCAGGAGAAGATCCTCCGAGGGCCTTCCAAGGAGACGACCGGCCCGGCGAAGAAGGGGGGTGATCCAACGGTCCAGCCACCTGGCACGCTGGGCCCGTTGGCGGTCCGGGGAGTTGATCACGATGCGATCGGTGGGGTCGGACACCCGCCCAGCCTAGCCCGGGAACTGCCGTTGATCCGTCCCCTTGTCGGGTAAACAAGCCGAAAACGTGTGTTGACAGCGCCCCAGAGACTGGACAAGTTGCCGCCCACTGGAGGACGGATGACCCTCTCCCTGGCGCTCTTGACCCTGTGGGGTCCAGCCTGTGTGGACTACAACGTGGTGCGCCACGACGTCACCGATGTCTTCTACCAGGACCCGAAGGCCGAGGTCGACATCCTTCTGGTGGTGGACAACTCCTGTTCCATGGAGCCCTACCAACAGAAGCTCTCCCAGAACTTCGATCAGTTCATCAGCTTCTTCGAATCGGCCGATGTCGACTACCAGATCGGGGTGGTGACCACCGGCGTACCGGAAGCCGCCGTGAACGCTGCCGCCGGTTGCACCCAGCAGGTGATCAACAACCTCCCGGGCGCCGGAGAGTTGGTGGATGGGGTCATCATCACGCCGGAAACGACGGATCCCGAACAGGTCTTTTCGGACGCGGTCAACGTGGGCATCTGTGGAAGTGGCATCGAGATGGGCCTCGAGGGCGCCTACCTGGCCCTCACCGAGCCCCTCATCACCGGCAAGAACCAGGGCTTCCTCCGCGAGGAGGCCGGGCTCTCCATCATCTTCGTGTCCGATGAAGAGGACAACTCTCCCCTCCCGGTCAACGAGTACATCAACACCTTCCGCGACATCAAGGGCCAGCGGGCCAGGGATGTCTACAACGCCAGTTCCCTGGTGATGGTGGAGCGTTCCTCCTGCACGGCGTCCCAGCTTTCAGCCGGAAGCGTCGGGGATCGCTACCTGGATGTGGCCAGCCAATCCGCAGGGGTCATTGGCAACATCTGCGACTCGGACTTCGAACATATCGTCACCGAGCTCTCGTTGAACAGCTCACGGTTGCTCAACACCTTTTTCCTCTCGACCACCCCCGCACCGGAGACGCTTCAGGTCACTGTCAACGACGTGGAGATCGGGTGCGACGAGGGTGTCTGGGACTACCAGGAGATCGCTGGCGAGGGTGTCTCGATGTTCGACACAGGGGCCGCTGACAGCGGCGATACCGGCGTAGGGGCTGAAACACGGCCCGCGGTGGTGTTTTCCATCGACGAGATTCCCTCCTCGAATTCCCAGATCGCCATTCGATATGACGATGGCCACGGGGGCACCGAGGACTGGTGCAACCCCGCAGAAACCACCACCGACACCGGAACGGAGTAGCCCCATGTGGACCTTTCTGTGGATGCTCGGATGCGTCATCCAATGGGGTGACGAAGAGGCCATCGAGTGCATCGACAACGGCGAATGTGGAGAGTTCCAGGCCTGCAGGGACGACGCCTGCGTGGACGTGGAATGCCTGAACTCAGCGACCTGTGACATCGGCCTGTACTGCAACGCGCAGACCTACACCTGCGTGGAAGGATGCCTCGAGGACGTGGACTGCATGGCCGGTGAGACCTGCAACACGGAGACCCAAACCTGTGAGGCCTATGGGTGCCGGACCACGGAACTGGACTGCCCGGTTGGAACCGAGTGCGACGTCTCCACGGGAAGTTGCGACGAAGTGAGTGTCTGCGAACCCTGCCAGAACGCCGCCGGCTGCCGGAGTTCCGACGCGCCTCACTGCGTCCAGTTCCAGGGGGATGAAACCGGGTATTGCTGGCCCGAATGCGGCGCGGACAACAGTTGCCCGGCGGGTTTCTTCTGCTACACGTCCTGGACCCAGGACATCTGCGTGGCTGACTGCGGCTGGCTCACGGAAAACGGGTACCTCTGAGCCACTGGGGGCTACTGCCCCGTTGAGCCAAAGCCACCCTCGCCTCTTGCCGTCTCGTCCAGGTCCTCCACGGCCTCTACGCGGGCCTGGGTCACCGGTGCGACCACCAGCTGGGCGATCCGTTCGCCTCGCTCCATGGTGACCGGTTCCGTCCCCAGGTTGACCAGGATCACCTTCAGCTCGCCGCGGTAGTCCGCGTCGATGGTTCCCGGGGCATTCAGCACGGCCAGGCCTCGCTTCCAGGCCAGGCCGCTTCGGGCCCGGACCTGTCCCTCGTGGCCAGCGGGTATTGCGATGCGCAGGCCCGAAGGCACGAGCGCCCGCTCCCCTGGGTTCAGGGTCACGG
>CAZMNK010000112.1:16488-18481 GCA_964567625.1 uncultured Enterobacterales bacterium
ATGCCTGCAGCCCCGGCCGATGCATAGTTCGGAAGGGGCAGGCCCTGCCCATGAGGCAGGACCTGGAAGTGCACCACAGGCACGGTCATGACCGGGCGTTCCTAGAAGTCCAGGGCAGCGTCCAGGGCTTCCTTGCGGGAAAGCCGAACCTTGCCGGAGCGGTCGACATCGATGACGCGGACCAGGACCTCGTCGCCCTCGCTGAGGACGTCGGTGACCTTGTTGATCCGCTCATTGGCGATGTGGCTGATGTGGATGAGGCCATCGGTGCCCGGGAAGATCTCCACGAAGGCGCCAAAGTCCACAATCCGCTTGACCACACCCACATAGAGCTTGCCGATCTCGGCCTCCTGGGTGATCTCCTCGATCATGGCCTTGGCAGCCGCAGCGGCCTCGGCGCCCACGGCGGCGATGGTGACCTTGCCCGAATCATCGACGTTCACGTCGCAGCCGGTCTTCTCCTGGATGCCGCGGATGATCTTGCCTCCGGGGCCGATGATGTCCCGGATCTTGTCTGGCTTGATCTGCACGCTGGTGATCCGGGGAGCCCAGTCGCTGAGCTCGGACCGGGGGGTGTCCAGGGTCTTGCCCATCTCATCCAGGATGTGGATGCGACCCTCACGGGCCTGGGCCAGCGCCTTGGTCATGACCTCGGTGCTGACACCAGCAACCTTGACGTCCATCTGGAAGGCGGTGATCCCGTTCCGGGTACCCGTGACCTTGAAGTCCATGTCACCGATCTTGTCCTCGGCGCCCAGGATGTCGGAGAGCACGGCGAAGCCGTTCTCCTCGACGACCAGGCCCATGGCAATGCCAGCGACCGGAGCCGAGAGGGGCACACCGGCGTCCATCAGAGACAGCGTGGCACCGCAGACGGTGGCCATGGAACTCGAACCGTTGGACTCGAGCACGTCGGCGCTGCACCGCAGCACGTAGGGGAAGTCGTCGTACGAGGGCAGGACGGGCTTCAAGGCCCGCCAGGCCAGTGCACCATGGCCGACCTCACGCCGCTTCGGCGCACGGAGAGGACGGGCCTCGCCGGTGCAGAACGGCGGGAAGACGTAGGTGAGCATCCAGTTGCGGAAGCTCTCCTGGGCGCCGGCCCAGTCGATGCGCTGGTTGTCCCGCTGCACGCCCAGGGCGGCGGTGGTGAAGCTCTGGGTCTCACCGCGGGTGAAGAACGCGGAGCCGTGGGCGCGGGGCGCAGTGCCAACCTCGCACCAGATGTCCCGGATTTCGTTGGGAGCGCGGCCGTCCATGCGGACGCCCTCGGTCACGACCTTCTGACGGATGAGACCGATCTCAAACTTGCTGAACGCGGCCTTGATGTCGGTCTTGGTGGCCTCGGCGGCCTCGTCGTCCTGGCCCTCCTGAGCCTTGGCGATGATGCCGTTACGGACCGCCTTCAGCGCCAGCCCGCGGTCCTTTTTGCCCGAGGTGGCCAGGGCAGCAACGATGTCGTCCTTGGACGCGGCGACCAGCGCCAGGGCCTCGTCGGAGGCCTGGAACGCCGGGCCGACATCGATCTTGTCGACGCCGGCGAGGGTCTTGAGCTCGTTCAGCACCGTGATGATGGCCTTGATGTTGCCGTGGGCCAGGTCGAGGGCCTGGAGCATGACCTCCTCGGATACCTCCTTGGCACCACCCTCGACCATGATGACCGCGGTGGCGGTTCCGGCGACGATGATGTCGAGGTCCGCGTTGCCGCGGTCCTCGAAGCTCGGGTTCACCTTGAGCTCACCGTCGACCTGGCAGACGCGGACACCCGCGACGGCCTCGGCGATGGGCGCGTTGGAGATGTGCAGGGCCGCCGAGGCGCCGCACAGCGACAGCACGTCGGTCTCGTTGTCCGCGTCGTAGGAGAGCGCGGTGCAGATGACCTGGGTCTCCTTGCGGAAATTGCTGGGGAACAGCGGCCGCACGGGGCGGTCGATGAGCCGGGAGATGAGCGTGGTGCGCTCGTTGCCGCGGCCCTCACGCTTGAGGAAGCCGC
>CAZMNK010000113.1:0-18416 GCA_964567625.1 uncultured Enterobacterales bacterium
TCTATAGACCCCCCGGTCGAGACAGAATCTGTCTCCCGGGGGGTCTTCTGGTTTTTGTTACGCTCAGGCCGTGCGTTCCGTCTCCCCCGTGCTGGTTCTGATGGGCAGTGCGGTTTTTGCCGGGGCGATGCAGCAACTCGGTGTGGCTGTGGCAGAGGGGATCTGGCCAGTTCTTGGGATCTCCCTGGGAGGGATGCGGTCCTGGTTGTGGGCCGCTCCGATCCTGGCTGCGTGTACGGGATTGCTGGTCGGAGCATGGCGAATGGAGCGGCTGGGTGAGCGGGTCTCCCGTGGCTGGCTGGCGGTCTTGGTGGGCCTTCCATTTCTGCTGGCCGTTGGCACTCTGGTAGGGAGCCTCAGCCAGATTGCGATCGATCTTCCCTACCTCCCCAGTCGCACACTCGCGCCGGCGCTCCTGGGCTTCGGGTATCGGTTGTCTTCTCCGGTAGCCCACCTGGTGTGTGTCTTGATCGGACCGATACTCCTGTTGGCCTGGTGGGGGGACTGGCCTCGACGTCGTCTGCTGGCCTGCGCTGGACTGGCCCAGGTGGCGTTGATCGTGGCCCTGGTGGGTCAACGAGCCGCCCTATTCAAGGCGGCCAGGAACCTGATGGTGGGAGGCGTACCGGAGTTGGCGCTGTCGCTCCCCTTTCCCACAGTGGGCTTTGTCGTCCTCGGATTCGTCCTTTTCGTCGTGGTGCTGTGGGCCCTCCCGCCTGATCTCCCTCGCGTGGGGCGACTGATCTGGTTGTGCGGGGCCCTGATCACCCTGGACCCGGTCCCGGTCATACTGGGCTGGTTTCTTCCCGGTCCGCCTCCAGTCCAGCCGAATGAGTTGGTCCGGTTTGCGGATGCCGAGGTTCAACATGGAGGGGTCCTGGTCGACCTGACCGGGGGGGACATCCGTCTGGATGGAAGGACTGTGAACCTTGATGGTCTGTCGGAAGGGCTGCGGGCCCTGGGCCATGGCGCTCAGGGAGATCGACCGGTTGCTCTCTCATCTCCGTCTCCCACGCCCTGGGGCAACCGGTTGCGTTCCGGAGTCAGCCTCGCCTTGCCCGGGTCGGCCTCCCTGGACGAGGTGGCTGGAGTGCTGCAAGTACTCGTGCGCCATGGGATTCACGAGGTGCACTGGATGGGGGCGAATGGAACGCTTCCCAGTGGCTCTCTGCGTCGGGCGTTTCAGCAACCCTCCTTCACCGTGCTGTTGGACGTTCCTGTGGACCGGTACGGGCGGATCGAGGCCTCCTGGGTCTGGCTTGGCGGAGGAATAGCCGTACTCCTGGATCCGGCTGATCGCTGCCGTGGTCGCTTCGGGGGCTCGAATTGGCTGGAGGCTCTGGACCTTGCCCTGGCGCCTTGCCGTGACGGAGTCGTCTTGTTGCCCGCTGGTGATCTCACGGTGGAGGAGTTGACCGGCATTCTGGATCGGCTCGGAGGCACAGGGCGCGGCACCCTGGCCCGTCACAGAGTCTCCCTGGTGCCACCGGGGCCTGCCCAGAACTTTTTTTCGCTCTCACGGGAGTAGTGCCAGGGGCCTCAGGGCCGTGAGTTGAGGTTCGTGCCGGGGGGAGTGTCAACCCATCCAGCGCGAGGTGTCGGTCTGTCGGCAGAATTTGGGGGAGGGCTGCTCCCTAAGGTCCTGAAAACCCGTCATTGGCACCCTGGCACAGGTCTTGGAAGAGGCGCCTCGTGTTCACGGGAGGTCGCCATGGCGTGCTCGGTCTGGTCTGGAACGGTGCTTGGTGTGGAAGGCCGCGCAGTGGCTGTGGAGGTCGACCTGGTCCGGCGTCTTCCCAAGACCACGGTCGTTGGGCTGCCGGACAAGGCGATCAAGGAGAGCGTAGAGCGGATTCGCTCGGCCATCCTGGCGGCCGGCCATGAATATCCGCGGAAACGGGTCACGGTGAACCTCGCACCGGCAGACCTGCCAAAGGTTGGAACGGGCTTCGACCTTCCCATCGCGGTGGGGATCCTGGCCGCGAACGATCCGGAATTGGCCCGTGCTCTGGACGGGGTGTTGCTGGCTGGGGAGCTCTCCCTGGGGGGCGAGCTTCGGGCCGTGCGCGGTGCTCTACCGCTCACGATGCTGGCGGTTGAGCTTGGCCTGAAACAGGTGGTGCTGCCTGCAGCCTGTGCCTCTGAAGGGGCAGTGGTTCCGGGGGTCGAAGTGCTTGCGGCCCAGAGCCTGGCCCAGGTTCTCGAGGCCCTGGGGGGCGGAGCCTCCCTGCCGCCGGCGACGGAACGTTCGCCGGTACCACTGACCCACACGGTGGACATGGCCGATGTTCGGGGTCAGCACTTCGCCCGGCGAGGCCTGGAAATCGCTGCGGCTGGAGGACACAACCTGTTGCTGGTGGGCCCTCCGGGCTGTGGGAAGACCATGTTGGCCGCCCGTCTCCCGACGATTCTGCCGCCGCTTGGGTTCGCCGAGGCTCTCGAGGTGACCCGCGTGCACTCGGTGGCAGGTCTTCTCCCCCACGGGACGGGTCTGGTCGAAGACCGGCCCTTTCGGGCTCCCCACCACTCGATCTCGACGGCGGGCCTTCTGGGGGGGGCAAACCTGCGTCCCGGAGAACTGAGTCTTGCCCACGGGGGTGTGTTGTTCCTGGACGAGATCGCGGAGTTCTCTCGTCGGGTCCTGGAACTTCTCCGAGGCCCGCTGGAGGAGCGCCAGGTGGTGATCGCCCGGGCTGCGGGGTCGATCAAGCTGCCTGCATCCTGCACCCTGGTTGCGGCGGCCAATCCCTGCCCCTGTGGGTTCCTTGGACACCCGACTCAACCGTGCCGCTGTCCAGAGAGTGCGGTTCTCCGGTACGCCGGGCGTCTGTCCGGTCCGTTGTTGGACCGGATCGATCTGCATGTCACGGTAGAGCCAGTCGCTGTGGAGCAGATGCTCGCCAGGCCGCCGGGAGAGTCGAGCCACTCTGTTCGTCAGAGGGTGTTGGCAGCCCGCCAGATGCAGAGTGCGCGCTTCGAGGGAACCCCCTTTGTCTGCAATGCAGAGCTGAATGGTCCCGCCACCCATGAGGCCTCTCGATTGGGGGCTCCCGCCAGGCGTCTGCTCGAGGATGCAGCAGGACGCCTTGGGCTTTCGGGCAGGGGTTGTGATCGCGTACTCAAGGTGGGGCGGACCCTGGCGGACCTGGCTGGAAGCGGTCGGGTAGAGGTCCCACATGTGGCCGAGGCACTGGCGTTTCGAGGTCAGCCCGTCTTGAGCTCGGCACATCGGTGTTCTCCATGACCTTGCTTGGCCTGGTCTGTGTCGTCGCCGTGGTGGATCAGATCGATGGCCCCATGGCGCTGGTGGAACTCGCGGATGTGTCCCTGGTCGATGTGCCGGTCTCGGATCTGCCAGGCCGCACCCGGGAGGGAACTCGGCTCTGCGTCGCCGACCGCAGGAGGCCCCGTCTGAGGGGTTCGGCTTCGACCCAACTCGTTTTCACTCGGGCCCGTGGGCCCAATCCTGGAGAGCATGATGACCGAACTGAACCATCACCCTGAACACCTCGCGGCCCTGGAGGCGGCAATGGTCTACATCCAGAAGACTTATGGGGCAGGAGCCATCATGAGACTCGATGGCTCGGAGTGCCAGGAAGGCTACCCATCAATCCCCACGGGCTGCCTGTCCCTGGACCTCGCTCTGGGCATCGGGGGACTGCCTCGCGGGCGGATGGTGGAGGTCTACGGTCCGGAGGCATCCGGCAAGACCACGTTGGCCCTCCACGTCATTGCATCCTGCCAGGCCATGGGCGGAACGGCTGCCTTCATCGATGCCGAGCACGCCCTCGATGCGACCTATGCGGGGCGGATCGGGGTGCAGATCGAGCAATTGTTGCTGTCCCAGCCGGACTCTGGTGAGCAGGCGCTGGAGATCTGTGAGCTGCTTGTCCGTTCAGGAGCAGTCGACCTGGTGGTCGTGGACTCGGTGGCCGCCCTGGTCCCAGAAGCGGAGATCGATGGTCAGATGTCCGACCAGCAGGTGGGGTTGCAGGCACGCCTGCTCAGCAAGGCGATGCGCAAGCTGACGGGATGCATCAGCAAGACCCGCTGCACGGTCCTGTTCATCAACCAACTGCGCTCCAAGATCGGGGTGGTCTTCGGCAGCCGCGAGGTCACCACGGGAGGGAATGCACTCAAGTACTACACGTCTGTTCGGCTGGACATTCGACGTATCGGTGGGGTCAAGGACGGAGACAAACAGGTCGGAAACCGCACCCGGGTCAGAGTGGTGAAGAACAAGCTGGCGGCACCTTTTCGAACGGTCGAGTTCGACATTCGGTTCGGGGAGGGAATCAGCCGCGAGCTGGAACTCCTGGAGCAGGCAGAGGATCAGGGGCTCATCCAGAAGCGTGGCAATTGGTACCACCTGGAGGACCAGAACCTGGGCAATGGGCGAGAGGCAGCTCGGCTTCGGCTGAAGGAGGACCAGGGACTGCGGGACCGGCTGGAACAGCTCGTCCTGGCCGCCCATGGTCTGGTTCCTTCGGAAGAGGTTGCCGAGGCTTGAGTGTTCCCAGCTCGGCGGTCCGTGGTGGGGGCATGTCTCCAGATTGGGGGGCACGGTCGGAACCCTGCCCGGGCCGCCGGGCTCAGGGAGCGCTACAACAGGGGCATGGCGATGGCAGACATGGGAGGCAAGAAGCTCCTGGCACTCGTGGCGGTGGTGGCCGGTCTGTTGTTCTGGGTACTGGGCGACGAACCCTTGAGTGATGAGGAAAGGGTCCGGGAGGCCATTCGCCAGGTCGCAGAAGGTGCTGAGCAGGCGGATCTTCGGAAGACCCTGGAGCCGGTGTCCACGGTCTACCGGGATGCGGATGGACTGAATCGCGACGAGCTCAAGGGCTATCTCTTCATGGAATTTCGCCGCCGGGGACCGATGCACACGATGATCGGTCCCATCGGGGTCACCTTTTCGGAAGATGGGCAGACCGCCACCGCTTCCTTCACTGCGGTGGTGGGGGAAGGCGCAGAAGGGGTCGTGGGGGAACTTCTCCCCCAGTCGGGTGAGGCATTCCAATTCGAGGTCCAGCTCCAGGAGGAAGAGGAGTTCTGGCGCATCACCTCCCACGAACGGGCTGATCTGGCTGGCGAACGTGTGCCGTTGCCGGGGGAATGACCTCGGTTCGGGCCGGCAGGTGTTCCAACGCCTCGGCGGTCGCCAGGCTAGCCCGGCAGAGCCCGATATCGCGAGACGTCGCGGGCCAGCTCGGCAGTGGTCATGATCACAAGTCCCATCACAAAGACCATGGATCCGAACAGCCAGGCCGCCACCCCAAACAGCGCGACTCCTTGCCGCCCGAACACCGCGGAAGCATAGGCGGTCACCAGGCCCGCCAGGGACAGTAGACCGCCCAGGGCGAGGGTCCAGGAACCGAGTTGTCGGGTGGTGGTGATGATCTCCTGCTCGGTCATGTCCTTGGGGTTGCGAAAGGTCGGTGAACGCCGGCCCGCAGCTGACCAGTGCCTTCGATCCCCGCCCACCTCTTCGACAGCCTCGTCGACCTTGTGGACTGTGGCATCGATGAGAAGGGAGGGATCCTGGTGTTTGAGCCGGAAGTCGATGTGGTCGACCATCTCCAGAGTCTCGTCGATGCGTTCCGGTGCTATCGCCTCTCGCCGACCGACCCGTTCGATCTCGGTTCGCAGTTCAGGCACCGGGCTGTCGTCACCACGGACTGTGGCACCCACGCGCTGTCGGTCTGGCTCGGACAGTCCCTCCAGGTAGTGGGTCATGCTCAGCACCGCCTCGGCCATTCGGGGCAACTCTTCCTGGAGGCGTGCCTGGACAATGGGGTCCCGTTGCACATTCCGTGGCAGATCGCGGAATCCCGCGGTGACCAGCAACGAGCCGAACCCGTTCTCGATCAAGGTCGGGGACAAACCGAGGGCCTGGAGTCGTCGTCGCACAGTCCGGGGCACACCGTGAGCCTGGAGTCGAGTGACCTGGGCGTCCCAGTCCGCCACCACGACGCGGGGATCCACCGTCGCTCCATGCCGAATGCCTCCGAAGGTGGCGCAACCGGAAAGACCTTCTGCCCCCATGGACAGCGCCAGCAGGCCGGCCATGTGGGACACGAATTCCCGTCGCTCCATGTTCCGCCTCCCGAGGGCAAGGGTAACCTGCGTCTCCGGAGTCGTTGAGGGGCTGGTTGTGTGGGGTTGGCCGGTCCCCCGGCTGGCAGAGGAACCATCCCTGGGGTTCATCCGCCGAAATGCAACCCGAGTCCACCGCCGAGGCTCACGGCGCGATCGCCCCCTTGCTCCCACTCCACACGACCCTCGCCCAGCAGGAAGTACCGCGGTGTGGCGTACCAGCGCACCTGACCTCCGGTGGCCATTCGTGCAGTCACGGTGTTGTCGCCGTTGGAGAGCAGAACCATGTGCACCCCCGCCGCAAAGAAGGGGCTGAGGCGGAAGCGTCTGGCGTCGATGTTCGGACCGCCACGCACGCCGGTCCACAGGTGCTGCTGGCCTGCACTGTCGACGCTCCAACCGGTCTTGTCGATCCCCATGGTGAAACCCCGCACAGGAATCCAGTCCAGGGAGAAACCGGTCACGTAGGGCTGGTTGAATTCTGAGTGCCAGGTGGCCTCGGTGGACAGCTCGAAACCCGTTCGTGGCCGATACTTCGGGTAGTCGCTTTCGTGATTCCGGGCGTTCCACACAGCGTCTGAGAGGGACAAGCCGTAGAACATCATGGCGCCCATCATCAGGCCATTGGGTCCGGCCGGACCCTTGGCGAACAAGGTGCCCTGACCCGCACTGCCCCCGGCGGTGGCGAAGCCGCCCGCAGCCAGTCCGAAGACGGCCGCTCCGTACAGAGCGCCCTTGAGGTAGTCGCTGTTCACGAACTGCCCGCCACCCGGGAGGATGGCGCTCGCGGCACCGGACAGGCAGGGGTTCTCTTCCCAGGCCCCTCGTTCGCAGGGGCCGGTGACCTCTCGGATGGTCTTCACCACGTCGTTCACCACGGGCACGTCGATGTCGCGCTCCCGGTGTTCCCGAGGCGCCGTGACCCGTGCACCCTTGAGGTTTGAAGCCTCGGCCACGGCATCGCCCCAGCGATCAACGGTGTGGATTGACCCCTTTGACAGGCTGATCGTGACTTCCTGGAATTCTCCCTCGTCCCGGCGCCGAAGCAGGTATCGGCCAGGGGCCAGGGCGAGAAACATGTCCTTTCCAGCCGACTTTGCGACCTCGGCCACCGGGGTGCCTTCGGGCTGACGTAGAACCAGGATCTCGCCAGCCAGTTCCGAGGGGAACCGCACGGTGGCGGAGGCACGCTTGACCTCGGTGAGTCGAAGATCCCCATTGCCCTGGATCTGGAAGTCGTAGGTAGGGTGCTGGGTGCCGGCCTCGGTGCCACCGGTGCGGACCACCGTGCGCTCATAGGCGTAGGCATAGGCCTCGTTCAGGGAAACCCAGCCATCGCCGGTGTCTGCGGCGCCGCGCAGACCGGACAAAAGGTAGTGGGTGAAGAAGCTGCCCTGGATGCGATCGGATTCCTGGGCGTCTTCGTCGGCAGCGGCGGCCGCCAGCCAGGCCTCTCCTTCGGCGTCCAGAGGTGTGTCGGCCAGGAAAGGCGCGGAGACGGAAGCGCCCTTGATCCGGGTCAGTGCCCCGGAACGGCAGGCGTCGACGATTCCCAGGTGAACATTGGCAGGCACGGCCCGGATGTCCGTCTTCAGGGCCTGGTAGGGGTAGAGGTCCGGGCCCAACCGCAGCCCGCTCGGGTCGGCATGGCCCGAGTAGTAGAACAGGAACAATGACTCGTCTGAATCTCCAAGCCCTTCAGCAGCGCGAGCCAGCTCCTGCTGGACGCGTTCCTCGCTGGGAGAGAGCAGGACTGTGACGTCGTCCGGTCCGAATCCACCCAACTCCTGAAGGACCTCGGCCATCCGCCAGGCATCTTCTTCTGCGAACTGAAGTGGCGAGAGTTCGAGGCCGCCGTCATTGGCGCCCACGATCAGAGCCTTCCTGACCACCTCCGCCGCCTGGACGGACGAGGGCACCGCGGCCCAGGACAGGGCCACCGCGCCCAGCATGGCGGTCTGACGACCCCTCATTACCGGACCTTGTGGAGGCGAATGGTCTCCGTTTCTGCGCCAGGCACCTGCCCCTCCTTCTTGAGGGAGTTGTGCACACTCTCGGGAGTTGGAGGGTCGTGGGTAAACACGGCGTAGAAGTTCTGGACTCCGAGAACATCATCCAGGGTGAGGGCAAATGGGACCGTCTGCCAGTCCTGTTCGCTTTCAGCCGCCGGGAAGGTGCCGTAGACCTCCACCTTGCCCGAGTTGTCTGACCCGGCAAAGGTCACCCAGGAGTGGGGAGGCTTGCGGTAGCGGAGCTGGATTCTGGCGCCTGGTTCGACTTCGGCACCATTGGCCAGTGGACGGGGGCCCCGTTCCGTTTCCAGCCAGGCCTCGAACAGGTCCTTGGCCCCCTTGGTCTGCACCCGTTCGTGCGGAACACGCTCGGGATCCTTCAGTCCGTCCGTCCCCGTCGAGGGGCCGCCGGGCAGGGCGAGCATGACCACTGCGGCGGCGCCGAGTGCCGGGACAAGCCACACCTGCCACCGGGCCCACCAGGCGGTCCTGTTCTCCGCTTGTTTGCTGATCGCACGAATGGCTTCGGGCACAGGGGTCAACTCAAATGCGGCCCGCTGGTTCTCCTGTGCCTGCAAACGTGCCTGGCAGCGCTCGCATTCGCCCAGATGCGTCCGCAGGGTCGCAGTCTCGCCTTCGTCGAGCTCGCCGTAGCGGTAACGGTGCAGCATGAGTGTCGAGAGATGACTCACCAGTCCACCTCCTGCAGCCAGGTTGGGGGGTTGTTCTTGAGACGATTTCGGAACGTGGAGATTCGTTTTCGTACCGCTGCAGCGCTGATGCCCAGGACCTCGCCCACCTCTCGGTGGGTCATGCCGTCAACGTAGTGGTGGATGAGCGCCTGCTGGGTTCCCTCGTCGGCCAGGCCCATGACCTGTTGGAGCAGTTCGCGGGTGCCGGTAGAGGTGAGCATGGTGTCTTCGCAGGGGATGGATGGTGGCTCGTCGTAGAGCTCTTCAGGCTTGCGACGACGGGTCCTCATCCGGTTCAGGCAGGTGGTGGTGGTGATCTTGTAGAGGTAGGTCGTGGGGCTTGCCTCGCCGCGGAACGAATCCTGGTAGCGATGCAGGCGCAGAAAGACCTCTTGCATGGCCTCTTGGGCTTCCGCGTCATTCCTCAACAGGGACCGGCAGCGACCGAGGACCATGTCCCCGTAGCGACGGTAGAGCTGCTCGACATCCAGGCTCATCAACCTCCCTGGCTGGCTTCGGGGAGGCACGGGTCGCGAGAGATGCGACCCGTGCCGATACCCGCGGCTTCGGGAGGGTATCCCGGACGTCTTGTGGACTACTGGACTAGTCGCAGTCGTCGACGCTGGGGTCCTGTTCGGAGTCCTCGCCCTCTTCCTCGGAAGAGCCCTCGCCCTCCTCGGAACCATCGTTGTCCAGGGAGCGGTCTTCGTTGGGGAGGATGGAGAAAGCCGCATCCAGCCAGGCGGTGCTGCCGTCTTCAAAGACGACCACGATGTCGACCTCGCCCTCGACGGCATCTGGATCGACAGACAGGGAGAGGATGACCTCGTCCGCCCGGGTGTCCCAGCTGCTGGAGGCCACGTCACCGTAGAACTGCACGTCGACGACGGAATTCATGTCGGTTTCTTCGGTCTCGTCGGTCAGGTAGCCGATGAACTCGGTACCCACGTCGACGTGGTCGGGTGCAAAGGCAAGCAGCACTTCTTCGGCTGTTTCGGTACTGCCACCATTGGCGCAGTCGCCGGCGGAGCAGCCGTAGCCGTCGTCTTCACCTTCGTAGTAGATGCAGCCACTGAAGGCCATTGCGATGGCCGGCAGGACGATAAGGGATTGAATACGCATGTTGTCCTCGCGGGGTTGGAAAGGTGTTCGTCCAGAGACGTCTGGGTTGGCCGGACATTCAACGGTTCCGGTTTCAACCCGTTCGCCCCTCTTGGACACCACCCCCCGGAGGGCGCGCTACCAGGACATGCGTTTTTTTTTGCTTCGGGCCAGTGCCCCCGAATCAGCGGCTCTGGATCTGGACCTCTGTGCCGCGAGAATCGTCGTCCAGGATCTCTCCGCGTTGGGAGACCTTTCGGCCGCCCACCAGGACCAGTTCGGGCTTGGGTCCGAGTTCGCGGCCGATGAACGGTGACCATCCGCACTTGCTGAGAACCTGCTGGCGCTCGAAGCGTCGAAGGACGCCTTCGGTGAACAGGACCAGGTCTGCGTCTCGGTCGGTGGCGATCTCGCCCTTGTTCACCAGTCCGAAGATCTTGGCAGGGGCCTCGCTCATGAGCCCGACCATCCTCTCCAGGCTCAACTTGCCGTGGTGGATGGCGGAGAGCATGAGTGGAAAACTGGTCTCTACACCGGGAATTCCGGACGGGGCCTCCCAGTAGGGCAGGGCCTTTTCCTCGAGGGTGTGGGGCGCGTGGTCGGAACCGATGGTGTCGACCCGACCCCGCTTCAAGGCGGTCCACATGGCCTTTCGGTCCAGCTCGGGACGAATGGGCGGATTGCACTTCGTCCTGTTGCCCATCGAAGCGGTGGTGTCCGTGCTCAGAAAGAGATGGTGTGGACAGGCTTCGACAGTGATGGGCAATACGCCCCGGGTCGGGTCCAGCAGGTGGATCTCCGCAGCCGAGCTCATGTGGCAGATGTGTGTGTGCCGCTTGTGCTCGCGGACGAGCGCAATGAGTGTCTTTACCGCCTCTTCAGCGGCGAGATCCGAGCGCACCACATGGTGTGCAGGATTCTCCTGGGACTGGAACTCCGCGAACCTGGCAGCCAGGACTCCCTGGTCCTCGGCGTGGACGCCGATCAACCCATGGGTTTCCTTGTAGATTCGCTCCAGGGCTTCTGGAGGGACCAGCAGGGGCGGCTTGCTGCCGCTCATGAAGATCTTGATTCCACATGCACCGGCCTCGATCATCCGGTTCAGGCTGTCGACGTTGTCCCCGGTTGCTCCGGCCCAGATGCCGTAGTTGGCCCGGGATTCGGTCGCGGCCAGCTCGCGCTTGATGGCCAGGCCCTCCAGATCGATCGTGAGGGGATCCGTGTTGGGCATGTCCAGGACGGTCGTGACACCACCGGAGACCGCTGCTCGGCTTCCTGTCGCCCAGTCCTCTTTGTGGTGGTACCCGGGGGATCGAAAATGGACGTGGGTGTCGATGATGCCTGGCATGACGAATTTGCCGATGGCACTCATCTTCTCCTTCGCACGGCCGGCGGGGCGGGTGCCCACATAGGCGATGCGATCGCCCTCGATGGCGATGTCGGCGACCAGCCTGCCCCGGCTGGAGAGGATGGTCGCATCTTCAATGAGCAGGTCGTAGGCCATGAAGGCTGCCTCACAGAGCCACACCCACCTAATCCAGGTTTCCCTGACGCGGTAGGATGTGATGCACTGCTGAGCATCGATGAACGACGTACTTTTTCCGACCCGGCAGTTCCTCCGGCTGGTCCCGAACGCTCGCCGACTGCCTGCGGAGGACCTTCAGGCCTTGCTTTCCAGGCTGATTCTGGTCCAGGTTCCGGCAGGAGCAGTGCTCTTTGTGGTCGATGAAGAGCCCGATGCCGCCTACCTGATTGTCTCCGGGGAGGTCAGGGTGGTCCGGGAGGTGGAAGGAGGAGAGTCTCTGACCCTGGCCTGTCTGAGGCGAGGGGACGTGGTGGGTGACATGGGACTCATCGATGGAAGGCTTCGGGTTGCGACGGCCCAGGTCGAGGAGGACCTGGTCGCGTTGCGATTGGAGGTCACCGCCTACCGAATGCTCAAGGCCGATGTGCATCCTGTGGCGGACTGGCTTCTCGAGGAGATCGACAGGCGGCTCGCTATGCGCATTCGCAAGATGTTCGACAGGATCTCCCGGCTGCGAGAGGAGCCTGGACTGGCCGCGTCGGCTCCTCGGGACGAGGCTCCTGAGAGCCGCTGGTACTCTCGGATCTGGCCCATGGGGTCCGGATGAGCACTGAAGCGCTCCCGGTTCAAAGCGTGGGGGACACCCTGAAGGACCACCCGTTGATGGGACGGGTTTCGCCGGATCTGCGGGAGTTCCTGATCGAAAGGGCCCAGGTCCGGGAAGTGGGCCCCGCCGAGGCGATCTGCCGGGAAGGCTTCACGGCCACCGCCTGGTTCCTCATGTTGGCAGGAGAGGCTCGGGTGACCCGTACCCGCCCAGACGGCGGCCAGGAGGTCCTGGCTCACCTCCTGCCTGGGGCGCTCTTTGGCCTGGTGGGAATGCTGTGTGGGGAAAGGCGTGCGGCCACCGTTGCTGCCACGGAAGATGCCAAAGTGCTGGAGATGCCCGCCGCATTACTGCGGTCGGAGAGCGATGATTTTTCACCGCGGCTTGCACTGGAGCTTCGGGAGATCCTGGCCCTCTCGATGACATCCCAACTTCGCACCATGAACCGGCGACTGTACGGACTGGGGCGCAAGCTGGACGGAGAGGCCAGAGAAGATGAACGGGGCCCAGAGCCTGTGAATGGATGGTTGTTGCCTCCCCCCTGACCTTTGACACCTGATGCGATAGTCCAGGGGTGAGCCTGGCGCGGAGGCAGGGTGACAGCGTCCGTCGCGGCCGGGGTCCAGATCCACTGGGAGGGAGAGGAGGGGGAACCCTTGCTCTTGGTTGCGGGTCCACCGACCTCGTCGGTGGTGTTTCGTGCCATCCAGGCCCGGTTGCTTCCGCTGCGAACAGGGGCTGTGGACCTTGTGGCAGGTCCTCGGGTGGATCGCATCGAGGAGTTGGCAGACCGCCTGGCGGCAGCTTGCGTGGAAACCGGTGCACGGGCGCTGGTCGCTCACGGTCTTGCTCTGCCGCTGGCCTGGCAACTTCCGCCCATGGCCGTCCCACACCTCATCGTTTCAAATGGCCCGTTGACTCGAATGCATGTGGTTCCCCGGGGGCTGGCCCGATTTCCCGGACCGGTCTGGGAAGGGCTGATGCTACGTCCGGGCTTCGCTGAGCGCTGGCTGTCCTCGAGCCTTGTGTTGCGTCGCACAGTGGCGAATCCCTATGTGATGGAGAAGGAGACGGTCTCGCGGCTCCTGTCGGAACTCATCGTCGACACCGACGCGCGAGCCAACACGGCCCTCTGGGTGAGAGAGTTGCATCGGCTCCTTCCCTTGACGCGGGAACGGGGTGGAAGGGTAGACGCCGTGTGGGGGGATCGGGACTCGCTACACCCCATCGGACAGATCGAGGGGTTCTTTCAGGGGCATCCAAAGTGGCGGTTGGAGCGAATTCCGGGGGGACGGTGGCTTCATCCGGAAGAGAGGCCTTGGGCGCTCGCGGATGGACTTGCTGGTCTGCTGACAGCCCAAACCACGACATGAGTGTCGTGGTTTGGAGGGGGCGATTGGATCAGTCGAGGAAGGTGGAATTTAGAATTCGTAGTGATTCCAGCTAAATGGACTGAGTGAAATTCCGCTGGCATGTCCCTTGCTTCATTCTGGGCCAGAAGATGCCAGAGATAGGGTCCGACGGACTGTGCCCCCCGATGACCCTCACCGCAACAGGTCGCCCGGTCGAATAGGCCGGGCGTTCCTGCTTCGGGGCCTCAGACCTGGGCTCGGACTGGTTAGAGGCAGCCACATCTGAGGGTGTCGTGGCCAACTGGCGCGTGAACATTGCCTCCCACGGTGGCGGCCGGGACAGCCATGGCGCCCGGAACATGAATGAGCGGATTGCGTTCATCGTGAATCCGAAGGCCCAAGGTGGCCGGGCCGGGGATCGGCTTGACCTGTTGCGTCGCGCGATCGACCGGGCCTTCGGGGACTGGAGCCTCCTGGTCACGGAAGGGCCGGGGCACGCTGCCGAACTTGCCCGCCAGGTTGTGGACGAGGGCGTGGACCTGGTGGCGGCCATTGGCGGCGATGGAACGTGCAGTGACGTCGTGAATGGAATGTTCGAGGGGGACCGTCCGGTCAATCGGCGAGTCATCTTCACCATCGTGCCCTGGGGGACGGGTTCGGACCTCGCTCGCTCCATCCAGGCGCCTGGGAACCTGGCCGATGCCTTGTGGGTGGCGGCGACCGGCATGACGCACCCCAGCGATGTCGGACACTTGACCTACGTGGATCAAGACGGTGTCGAGCAGGAGCGGGTCTTCATCAACGTGGCTGGATTTGGGGCCAACGGAGATGTCGTTCACCGGGCGAATCGGAGCAGCAAGAGGTTTGGAGGCCGGGCCACCTTTTTCAAGGCCATGATGGGAACCCTGGTGAACTACAAGCCCGGGCCCATTCGACTTGCCTGGGACGGGCCCGATGGACCGGGGGAGTGGACCGGCCAGTTGCTGTCCTCCTTTGTCGCGAACGGAGCCTGGTGTGGTGGTGGCATGTGGGTCGGTCGAGGAGGCACCATGCATGATGGGCACCTGGACATGCTGGTCATGCCGGATCTGGGCCTGGCCCGAACCCTCAAGGATGTCTGGCGGCTGTACGACGGTTCGGCGGAGAAGGTTCCTGAGGTCTTTCGTGCCCGGGTCACCGAGCTCACCGCAGAGGCGATGAATCTCCAGGGGGACCCCATCCTCTTGGACATTGATGGGGAACAGCCGGGGAGGATTCCCCTGCGGATCCGGGTGGTTCCCGGGGCGCTCCAGATCCGGGGTGGCTGGTTGACCTCGCCGCTCCTGGAGGGGCACAAGGAACAGTTCCGACCCCGCTGATACCCCCTATTATTGAAAATATAGGTATTATAATTAAAACGCAATTGACTTTGCGCTCCCGTCAAGACGATGTGTGAGCGTTATGGAATTCGAGCACTGCTGTCATGGGCCCTTGCATTCTCTGTTTTTACAGCGTAGAAGAGGTTGCGCGACGGGTGATCTCCTGATCCCCGAAGCGGTCGAGGTAGGCTCAGTCGATCTCGATGATTCGGGTTGGATGCAAAATAAGAGAAGTTTCATAATCTGCACCTTATCCAGTGCCCCCAGCAATCCGAGACGTCCAGGGAAGCAGCCATGAACAAATCTGACCTCACCGAGCAACTCGCCAACCATGCCGGAATCCCCAAGGTCAAGGCGGCGGACTACATCAACATCGTGACAGGCGCCATCGCTGGCGCTCTGGTTCGTGGCGAGAAGGTCACGATCTCGGACTTCGGCACTTTCACCGTTCAGCAGCGCAAGCCGTTTACCGGCCACAACCCGAAGAGCGGCGACCCCATCGCCGTACCGGGTGTCCGGATTCCCGGATTTCGGGCGGGCAAGGGCCTGAAGGACGCGCTCAACAACTGATCGCACGCTGAAATGGGTGCGGGGATACCTCTCCCTGCCTGGTGGACGAACTCCTCGTCGGTGGCTATTCTCGGTCCACGGCACATCGCGTGGCCGTCGGGCGCTCACGTCGACGTCCGTGAAGGGTCATGAGCCCACGTGACTGCCTCCTGGCAGTCGGCAGGAGGAGTCCTTGTCTCTTAGCCCCATTCCCTTGCCTGGCAGCATGCGGATCGCGGCCACTGCGGGACTTCCCACGCGCTTTGGGGAGTTTCGTGTCGTGGCCTTTCGAGGTGGGAACGGCGAGGAATTTGGCGCCGTGGTCCGCGGAGTTGTGGACGGACGCGCTGGTGTCCCTGTGCGGCTTCACTCGGCTTGCTTTACCGGAGACCTGATGGGCAGCTTGCGCTGTGACTGTCGGGACCAGCTGGAGGCGGCCCTGACCTTTATGGGGCGGGCCGAACGGGGTGTGGTGCTCTACCTCGAACAGGAGGGCCGAGGCATCGGCCTGGTGAACAAGGTGCGGGCCTACGGCCTCCAGGAGCACGGCCTGGACACGGTGGAGGCCAACGAGGCCCTGGGGTTTCCGGACGATCTCCGGCGCTACGACATAGCGGCGGGAATGCTCGACGCGCTTGGAATCGAGTCCGTTTGTCTGTTGACGAACAATCCCCGCAAGGTGGAAGGCCTTTCGGAACACGGGGTTCCGGTGGTGGGCAGGATTCCCCTCCGGGGCCAAACCAATGAGCACAACGCCTTCTATCTGCAGACCAAGCGGGACAAGAGCGGTCACCTCTTGTAGAGCGGCGTCAGGTGAGATGCTCTGTCACAGACTGTGGGCAGGGGCGTAGTCGTCGGCTAAGATGCCCAGCGTCTTCGCGGAGAGGCCATGCACGTCCGTAGTTTGCTCATCTGTGCCCTGTTTGCCAGCGGGTTGACCGCCTGTCGCAGTGATTCGGGCGAGACTCGGTTGCTCAACTACCCGGACATCGAGTTCAGCCAGAAGTGGGTGGAGTTCGAAGAACTGGCCTCTGGGGACACCAGCACTCGTTCATTCACCATCACCAACCGGGGTGACCTGGCGATGGGGATCTCGGCCATCTACGAGGGGGCAGGGCAGGAGGAGAACTTCGACCTCAGCTGGTCTCTCGATGGCGTCGTCTGTCCGGAGGGTACGGACACGGGAACGGGTTCGGCCACGGCCAAGGGGCTGGACACCGCGGACACCGGGCCGACCTTTGACACCGGGGACTGGGAGACCACGACAGAGGAATCTGATGTGGAGGTTGTCCTGGGAGCCGGGTGCATCCTTCCCGTCGATGTGCTCTTCAGTCCTGTGAACCAGGGGGATATCTACGGCTCCATCGTGGTCGAGACTGCGACCGAGTCGTTGGACGAAGACAGCACTGACGACCCGGCCTATTGGGCGGATCTCGAGAACGCCCGGAACATCATCTACGTCTATGGCAGTGGTCTCAAGGGGGAGGGCCGGATGGTGGTACGCCCCCGTTTTGTCGACTTCGGTCACCTCTGGACGGGATTGGAGAAGATTCGCTACGTCGAGGTCTACAACGCGGGGGATGGGGACCTGGTTCTTGGGGCTCCGGAACTCCTCGATGGCTGTGAACAGGACGGGTATGAAATCACCTGGTCCTACAGCGAGGGGGACTTGCTGTCCGGCGGAAGCACCTCACTGGTCGAAGTGACCTTCACCCCCAGTGACACGTCAGGGAGTATCTGCACCCTGAACATCCACAGCGATGATGTCAGCGATCCGATCCAGGCGGTCACCCTCCAGGCCAACACCGGTTCCGATCCTGAGAATGAGCCTCCGACAGTTTATGTGCGTGATCCGGCGTCGGGCTACCAGCACCTGGCCGGGGGGGACCTCAGCCTCCAGCTGAATGTCTTCGACGTGAACCAGCCAGCGGACTCGCTGAGTTGCAAGATCAAGAGCGTCTTCCTGGTTCAGGCCAAGGTCGCCGACTGCACGCCGACCGACGAGTCCGGGTACGTCACGGTGGACATCGACACCTCGGAGTTCGAGTCGGGATCCGACACCCTGCTGGTGACGGTGACCGATGCCTCCCAGGTCACCAGCTATGCGTCCATCTCGGTGGTGGTCGCCAGTGGGTACCCGTCCAGTGATGACGATGGCGATGGCTATGGCGACGCGGACACCGGGCCCCAGTGGGACTGCAACGACCAGGCGGTCCAGGTCTACCCCGAGGCGGCCGAGGTCTGGGATGGCCTGGACAACGACTGTGACAACCTGGTCGACGAAGGGACCAATGGCGCAGACGACGACGGGGACACCTTCACGGAAGAGGAAGGGGACTGTGACGACGGGGATGCCTCCAGCATGCCGAACGGTCCCGAAGCAGCGGATCACAAGGACAACGACTGCGACGGCATCGTGGACGAGAACACCTCGCTCTACGACGATGACAACGACGGCTATGCGGAGGTCAACAACGACTGTGATGACCGGGATGCCTCGATTCACCCCGGGGCCGCGGAGTACTGCGATGGCCTGGACAACGACTGCAATGGCCGGAAGGACCAGCAGGATGACTGCGTGGACCAGGACACCGTTCCCCTCATCGTGGGGGGTATCGACCTGTCCCAGACCGCCTGCGAGGAAAACGACACCATCCAGTTGTCTGTCTTCGTGCACGACGCGGATGGCCAGGACGTCTCCTATGCCTGGAGTCTGGACAGTGCTGGTGGCCAGGTCGACGACCTGACGTCACCCTCGGTGGCCTGGACTGCTCCCGACCTGAGTTCAAGCTCAAAGGGAGACATCTTCTCCGTCTGGATCATTGCCCAGGACGAGGATGGCAACCAGGTCTGGGACTTCAATGACATCTCCGTGTACCCGGAAGGCGATCTCTACGATGAGCAGTTTGTGGAGTTCATCTTCGACGAGGATGAAAGCGGCTGCAGTGCCTCACCGCGGAGGCCAGTGGCCTGGATAGCGCTGCTCGCGCTCGGACTGGTGGTCTTGCGTCGGAGAGACGAAGGTTCCCTGGTCTGACTGGGGTCCGGGTGGGGCGGTCCGAGGTGGCCGCACCGACCCTTGAACGTCGCACTGGAGCGAAAAGGCGGGGAGGGGGACGAAACC
>CAZMNK010000114.1:0-12678 GCA_964567625.1 uncultured Enterobacterales bacterium
TGTGAGAACGACCCCCGGAAGTACGATTCACCCCTGGTCTTCCGGACCGAGGGCCACACCTGGCTCATCGCCCGCCGGAACCTGACCGACGATGGCCACTACGACCTGGGAATGGACGACCTGGACGCCCGGGACCAGTCACTTCGCTACCAGGCCGACTACTGGCAGAACCCCAAGCGCTGCGCGATCTGGGAAGTCCACCCCGGGGAGAGGTCCGTGAGCTGGATCGCCGATCTGCCCAGCAACGGGGACACCTGTTTCCCCGCCCGATCGACCTTTGGGGGTCGAGAAGGGATCTACAACTACTCCAACGATCCCGATACCTTCGACCTGGCCTGGATGGAAGGCCAACACGAACCCACGGGCATCTACCGAACCGAGGTGTCCTGGCCCTGACGCTCCCGTCCCGGCTCCTCCTCTCCCAGGCCGGCTTCACGACGTCGAAGGCTCACCCCGAACAGCGGCAGCAGCACCCAGGCACCAGCGCCGCTTCGGGTACAGCCACACGCCTCCTCCTCTTCTTCCGGGCACGACCCGGTGGAGGCCTCCAGGTCCGGACAGGCCTCCCATGCCACCAGCGCCGGTGAGCCTTCGGCCACGTAGAACAGACCGCCATTCGAGCCATAGTCCACCCCTTCCGCCCGTGGACTGGCGGGGGTCTTCCAGGCTTCGGGGGTGTCCTCCCAGTGCCCGTCCGGATCGCAGGGATCGGTCTGCCACTCGTAGAGCCGCTCTCGGGCCCGGATAGCCAGCCGCTCACCGTCGGCATCCCATGCCCCCCCCGCCGCGAGGCGCTCTCCCTCGTCATTGCCCTGGAGCAAGAGCGTGGCCACGATCTCCAGCGTCGCGATCATCGCCCCCGGATCGGCAGGCAGACGGCCCACCAGGGAGAGCCCGCTGGGATCCTTGCTGACCAGGCTGACCTCCCCTGTCACCGGGTGGACAAGCAGCGTCTCGGCATCGACAGGCCCGCCGGGCCACTGGGCTCGCCAGCTCTCCTGCACAACCACCGATTCACCTGTTGCCGGCTCTGCGGCCACGTAGATGTCGACCCAGGTGCGTTCTCCGTCGTTGTCTCCAATGTCCCCGATGTAGAGGCAATTTCCCCCGTCCGGACAGGGGCCCGTGGCCAGGTCCTCCCAGTCCACCACCTCGGCCCCTTCCACACCATGGGATTCCACCAGGACGCCGGCCTCGTCCAGGGCATAGAGCACCGGTTCGCCGCCATCGTCGTGGGTGTAGAGCACTCCGGGCCGGTCGCGAGAGGCGGCCAGACCCGAGGCTTCCGTCGGTCCAGATTCACCCAGATCCCCAAGGACCACCGCCTGGGCGTAGTCGGGACAGGTGGCTGCCGAAGCGACCGCGAACCAGGCCCAGCCCAATCAGGGCTCCTGGACGGGTGTGTCCGGGGCCTGACGACCAGGCTCGAGACTTCGGAGAACGGCCAGAAACAGTGACGGACCCTGAACCTGGGGGTCAGCGGGCAGAAGGCGCCGGGTCCGGAGCGCCAGGCCAGCCTCCGCCGCAAACCGGCGGAACTGTTCCTCGGAGAATCCCAGGTGAAGGTGGCCCATGGTTCGCAGGTATTCCTGTCGATCATGGGCATCCATGTCCAGCACCACCAGCCGGCCTCCCGGGCGCAGTACTCGGGCGGCCTCGGACAGGACTGCCACGGGGTCCCGGACATGGTGCAACACCAGCATGCACAGAGCGACGTCCATGCAGTCGTCTTCGAGGGGCAGCGCCTCCAACGGTCCCTGGAGCAGGGTCACATTGTCTCGCCCTGCCGTTCGGCGACGAGCCGCATCGAGCATTGTGGCCTCCCGGTCCACGCCGATCACCTGGTCCACCACCGGCGAGAGCTCGGCCAGGATCCCCCCGGCACCACAACCCAGGTCCGCGACCACCTGGTCCCCAGGCAGAAGGGCGAGCAGGGTGGGCAACAAGAAGGCACTCCCGTAGAGTTCCTGGCGCAAAGTGACCCAGTCACCGCCCAACCGAGAAAAGAAGTCCCGGGAGTCCACTGGCCGCTGGGCGAGGACAGCCTGGAGCCGGTGCAGGTCCTCGGAATAGGTGCCATCGAGATCGTCCCGAACCACGGTCCACAGGGATTCGATGGCCTGAGAACGTGGCTCGGCCAGGGAAAAGAGACTCGCCGTGCCGACACGGCGACGGGTCAACCAGCCACGCTCATGGAGCAGCTTGAGATGTCGACTGATCGTGGATTGGGGCGACTGGAGAATCCTGGCCAACTCCCCCACCCCCAATTCCTCCTGTTCCAGGACTCCCAGAAGCCGCACACGCAGGGGCTCCGAGAGGGTCAACAGGTGGTTGTAGATGGGGGTCGGCATGGCCACCATCCAATTATATACTTGCCATTCATCCGTCCATCCGGATAAATGGATAAATACCCAATTCCCCTCCCCTCCCACCAGAGGACGAAATGACTCACGAGACCGAAAACCAGACCGCGGCAACCGCCACCTTCCTGGACACCCACCTGCCGCTGTTCGCCGACCTGCCCTACAAGGTTCGGGATCTGAGCCCCGACACGGTGCGCTTCGGTCGCAAGGAGCTGGAACTGGCCCTGGTCGAGATGCCAGGCCTGGCATCCCTCCAAGAGGAATACGGCGCATCCCAGCCCTTGAAGGGCGCGAAGATCATGGGCTCGCTGCACATGACCATCCAGACCGGTGTGCTCATCGAAACCCTGGTGGCCCTGGGCGCCGAGGTCCGCTGGGTCTCCTGCAACATCTTCAGCACCCAGGACCATGCCGCTGCTGCCACCGTGGTGGGGCCAACCGGCACCCCAGAGGCTCCCGCCGGTGTCCCGGTCTACGCCTGGAAGGGCGAATCCCTGGCCGAGTACTGGTGGTGCACCCTGCAGGCCCTGGACTGGTTCGATGGTGACAGCGCCAACCTGATCCTGGACGACGGCGGTGACGCCACCCTGCTGATTCACCTGGGCAAGGAGCTCGAGGCCACGGGCCAGGTTCCCAACCCCGAGGATGGCACCAGCGAGGAGCACACGATCATCCTCTCCATCCTGCGAGATGTGCGGGCGGCCAAGGGGGATCGCTACTGGCACGAGAAGGCCGATGCCATCCGTGGCGTCTCCGAGGAGACCACCACTGGCGTACACCGCCTCTACGAGCGGGTCGAGAACGGCACCCTGCTCTTCCCCGCCATCAACGTGAACGACTCGGTCACCAAGTCCAAGTTCGACAACGTGTACGGCTGCCGTCACTCCCTGGTCGACGCCATCATGCGTGCCACCGATGTGCTCATCGCCGGCAAGAAGGCACTGGTCTGTGGCTACGGCGACGTGGGCAAGGGCTCCGTGCAGTCCCTCAAGGGTCAGAATGCCCGGGTGGCCGTGACCGAGATCGACCCGATCTGTGCGCTCCAGGCCTGCATGATGGGCCTCGACGTGGTCAAGCTGGACGACGTGGCTGCGGACTTCGACCTCTTCGTCACCACCACCGGCAACTTCGGCATCATCATGGCCGACCACATGAAGCGGATGAAGCACAACGCCATCGTCTGCAACATCGGCCACTTCGACAACGAGATCGACATCGCCGGGTTGGACGCGATGGTGGAGAGCGGCGAGGTCGAGAAGATCGAGATCAAGCCCCAGGTCCACGAGTGGAAGTTCAAGAACACCACCCACGGACCCAACGGTGGTGGCCACAGCATCATCATCCTGGCCGAAGGCCGACTGGTGAACCTGGGCTGCGCCACTGGCCACCCAAGCCTGGTGATGAGCGCCAGCTTCACCAACCAGACGATGGCCCAGATCGAGCTGCACCAGAACGCTGAGGCCTATGGCACCTCCGTGGTGACCCTGCCCAAGCACCTGGACGAAAAGGTCGCCCGCCTGCACCTGGCCAAGTTCGGCGTCAACCTGACCGAACTCACAGCCGAGCAGGCCGCCTACATCGGCGTGGACACGAATGGCCCCTACAAGGCCGACCACTACCGCTACTAGGCCCCATGATCCTGCAGCTTGTCACCTTGAGCCTGCTCGCCTGTGGCGGAGACACCGTCACAGGCGACAGCGACACGACCGGGACCGTCGAGACCGGACTGGTCTACGACAACTCCTTCTGCGAAGAGGGAGGAATGACCGACGCCCAGCAAGCCTGCTGCGACTACATCGCTGCCTTCAACACCTGTGCTGACAGCTATGGCTCCTCGGACTGGAAGGACGCCGAGACCACCGGTTGTGCAGCCGCCGGGGCTGGCACCCAGACAACCTGGGAATGCCTGACCCAGGTGTACGAGTCAGCGGACTGCACCACCTCGGAAGGCTGGAACGAGGCGATCCAGGGAGCCGTCGGCTGTTGAAGGTCCCCCGGACCGAATTCCATTCAGCGCACGCCTGGCAGGCCCCCCCGGTTCTCGTTCGACCCTAGCCCCGCAGGCGGTTCATCAGCGCCTCGGCCAGGGCCACCGCCGTTTCCGGACCATGGCGGAAGAACATCGAGGGCTCCACCAGTTCCAGCTCGGTGAGGACCCAGCAGCCCTCGTCATCCCGCAGCCAGTCCGCCCGCCCATAGAGCAGGGGCTCCTCCAACTCCAGGTGGACCTCGGCCGCTATCATCGCGGCCTGGGAGAGCCTGGCGACCTCCGGATCCGGCGTCCAGGGCTCATCCGAGGCCCCAAAGTCGTCCTGGACCCTGTAGTCGCCCGGGACCGGGATCTTGCGGGTGCCATGACAGGGGCGACCCTCGACATAGATCACGGAGTACTCCCCCTCGGTCTCCACCCGCGCCAGGTACGGCTGGACCATCAGGCTCTCGTCAGGCAACAGGCGATCCACGTGGCGCTGGGCCAGGGCAAGTCCATCCGCATCGACATCAAAGGGCAGGGTCTCCCGGGCGGTCTGGCCAAAAACCGGCTTGATGAACCCCCGAAGCCAGCCCTGTTCCGCCATGATCGAGGCCATGTCCGCCCCCTGTCCCTGGTCCAGCCAGACCGTGGGGGCAATGGGCACCCCGGCCCTCTCCAGGTCGGCCAGGTAGCCCTTGTGGCTGTTCCACTCGGCGACACGAGGACGATTGAGTACACGGGTCTGCCCGGAAATCCGCCAGAGCCACTCCACAAACTCCGCTCGATGCCAGGCGTAGTTCCAGGTGGTACGCAAGAGCACCGCGTCGAAGACCGACCAGTTGATCTCCGGATCGTCCCATGCCGGCTGTTCGATCGACGCCCCCAGGGCTCGCAGCGCGGCGTGCAGCGGGCGATCGTCCACTTCCCATTCGGGCAGATCCAACTGGCTCGCAAGGGCCAGGCGCACGGCCTTCATGGCACCTCCAGGGCATCCTGGGGCCAATCCCCCAGCAGCCTGACCTCCGGCTCCAGCCAGACGCCGAAACGCTCCCGCACCGTGCATCGGGCATGAGCGATGAGCCAGCGAATGTCCTCGGCAGAGGCGCCCCCCAGATTCACGAAGAAGTTCGCATGCTTCGTGCTGATCTCCGCGCCACCCCTGCGGGTCCCCTTGAGCCCCGCGGCCTCGATCAACCGCGCAGCATGGTCCCCAGGCGGGTTGGTGAAGGTGGAGCCACAAGAGGGCCTGTCCAGAGGCTGGGTGGCCTTGCGTCGCGCCAGAAAGGCCTGCCGACGGGCCAGCCGCCCCGGGACATCCTCGTCCGTCAGGGTCAGCTCTGCTGAGGCGACCACAGCCCCCGCTGGCAGGGAGCTGTGGCGGTAGGAAAAGGCCAGTTCGTCCGGAGTCAGCTGGCGGATCTCTCCCCCCGCCAACACGACGGTGACCCCTCTGACCAGCTCAGCCGTCTCGCCTAGCAACGAACCGGCATTCATCACCACCGCTCCCCCGACCGTTCCGGGAATCCCTGAAAAGGGCTCTCCTCCGGCCAGGCCGGTTCGATCCAGGCGAGCGAGAAGAACATTCAACCGCAATCCGCCACCTGCAGTGGCCCGTTTCCCGTCCAGGTGCAGATCGGCCAGATCCCCAGACAGTCGGATCACCAGGCCCCGAATGCCGTCTTCGTGGATCAGCACATTGGACCCATTGCCCAGGACCGTGATGGGCTGCCCACAAGACTGGATGCAGACCAACTGCTCCAGGGTCGCGACCTCCACCCAGGCCTCGGCTGGCCCTCCCACCCGCCAGAAGGCGTGCTTTGCCAGGGGGTGCTCCCGGGCCACGGTGCAGCCCGCCGCTTCCAGCATCGTCAGGGTCCCTTCGTCAAGCATGGCTCAGTTCAGGCGATCCAGGCTCTCGCCGTCATGGCGAATGCCCCCCTGTACCACCTCGACGATGTCCGCCGTCGTCCGGAGATCCTCGAGCGGGTTCCCGTTCACCAGGACCATGTCCGCCAGCTTCCGACGTTCCAAGGAGCCGAGATCCCGTTCCAGCCCCAGGTACCAGGCCCCATCAATGGTGGCCGCACGCAGCGCCCCCTCGTTGCCCAGGCCTTCTCCCAGGCTCCAGAGTTCCCAGTGGGCCCCAAGCCCTTGCAACTGACCGTGGGACCCGAGCACCACCGGCACACCCGCCTGCTGCAGTTCCCCCGCCATCTGGCTGACCTCCTTGTGGTGCCAGTCCCCGTCCCTGACCACGGACGGGGTCCGCCGAGCCACCCGGTCCACGACCTCTTTCGGGGTGAAATGCAGAAACTTCTCGGCGTCGAGAAGGCTCTCTGCCCCGTAGTAGTACCGCTCCCCCGAGAGCCCCCCGTAGGCCACCAGCAAGGTCGGGCTGTAGCCGGCGCCCGTGGCCGCATAGAGGCCGATCACATCCGCGTAGAGAGGGGCCACGGGCAACGCGTGCTCGATGCCGGTGTGGCCATCGATCAACATGCCCAGGTTCATGAAGAGATCGCCGCCACCTTCGGGGAAGATGTTGAGGCCCTCTTCGCGGGCTGCCAGGACCAGCCACTGCCGCTGATCCCGTCCAGGCTGTTGGTAGTTCTTGACGCTCAGAGCTCCCTGGACTGCCATGCGTCGTACGTGAAAGTAGGCATCTTCCAGGGAATCGACCCGCGTGCGGGCCCGGGCCTTGGCCCCGTAGAGCACAAACCCGGTACTGAAGACCCGCGGCCCGATCTCCAGGCCTGCCGCAATGCGCTCGGCGGTGCCAAACACCACATCATCGGCGGCTGAGGGGTCGTGGACCGTGGTGAAACCATAGGCCAGGGTGATCTCGTGGCGCCAGGATCGCAGGGGGTGTGCATCGGAGGCACCGTAGTGAAGGTGCGCATGCACGTCGATGAAACCGGGAAGCAGTGACTGGCCCCGGGCATCGATGGTCCGTACCCCCTCCGGCGGAGGCTCGGTCGAGACCGAGACGATGCGCTCCCCCTCCACCAACACGGTGGCATCCTCGATGACCCCCTGGGGCCCCATCGTGATCGCCCGGACATGGGTGTAGGCCCACATTCCAGTGGGCAGTGGGCGATCCATGCGTGCCTCCAGACGCACCTCCTGGTCGCCAAAGGTCAATTCCGGCCCGAAGGACCAGCTGACCTCTTCGCCGGTCCATGACAGCCAGGTGCCTGCCTCTTCTCCCACCTGGGACACCGGCACCGGTACGGACTCCGGACCCAGTTCCAAGGGGTTTCCCGCGGTCCAGGGCAGGGAAGCCCGCCAGACCTTGTGGTCCTCGACCCAGGCAACGGCATCTCCTGAGGGGGAAACCACCACTTCCAGGGCCCGTTCGAAACGAGCCAGGGTCCGTTCCACGTGGCCGCCAAAAGTCAGGACCTGGATCACCGTCTTCGGCGCCATCCAGGGTTCTTCTCCAGGTTCGTCATCGGTCAGCAGGAGCCGGGTCCCATCTGGAGACCAGCCCGGCCGCTGAACCCGTCGACCGCCATCTCCTGGCGAACGCTGCAGGACAGGCACCACCGGGCCACCCTCGAGAGAGGCCACTTCCAGCTGCAGCCAGATCTCATTGCTGGTGTCATGACCTCGCAGGGGTGCCCCTGAGCCCTTCCACCAGGCCAGCCGACGACCATCGGGACTCCACGAGGGCGACAGGTACTGGGCCCGGGCTCCGGTCACGATGCGTTCCTTGCCGGTGGTCATGTCCAGGACCCGGACGTCTCCCTGCTCCTCGTCGTGCCAGGTGGCGTAGACCAGGAGGCGACCATCGGAATTCCACTGGGGGGCCAGGGCTCGGCGGGAACCATCGGTGACCATCGTGGCCGGCTCTCCGTCCAGTCCTTGCCGCCACAAGCGACCAAAGGCCTCGAACACGACGGTCTGGCCATCGGGCGAGACCGTTGGCCAGCGAACCGCCCGGGCCACCACCTCGTTGCCCAGCCCCACCCGTCGGGTCTGACGGACGGGTTCGGTGAGCACATGGCGAACCTTGGCCGTGAAGGGAACCACAGTGCGTCGACCCGATCGGGCATCCACCCGCACGATCTGGCCCCCGTCCCAGAGCACCACCTCGGTGCCATCAGGGGTCCAGGATGCGTGGGGGTAGAGCCCATTGAGCGCGAAGCCCTCCTGGTTGTCCCGCTCAAAACCCTCGGCCACCTGCCGTCGGGAGCCATCCTCGGGGTCAAAGATCTCCAGGGCGGTGCTCGAGCCACGGCGGCGCAACAAGGCCACCTCTGCGGTGACTGGATTCACCGTGGGCCGGAAGGCCGATCCCGCCTCGGCGGTAAGCCGAAGTATGTCGCCGGTCTGCAGGTCGATGCGGTGCAGATCGTAGATCCCCTGGTTGGGGTCACGGTTGTACTCGAAGCGCCAGGGCGTGGAGGAGAAGTAGAGGGTGCGCCCATCCGGAGAATAGGCCGGCTCCAGCGGAAAGGGATGCTCTTCTGTGGTCGTAAGCTGGACGCCGTCTCCCCCGTCCACATCGAAGAGCCACAGCTCGCACATGCCAATGGAGCGGGTGTCTGTGACCCGTTTACGGGCCACGATCGTCCGTCCATCAGGGCTCCAGGCTGCCTCGGCGAAGCGCTCCGGACGACCCTCGGTCAGCGGTCGATCCTTCCCCTCGTCCAGGTCGCGAATCCAGATCTCCTGGTTTCCACCGCGGTCGGACACATAGAGCAGGTGCCGTCCGTCGGGACTCCACCGGGGATCCTGATCCCAGGCCGACCCAAGGGTGATGCGCCGGGCACTCCCCCCTGCCATGGGAAGCAGGTAGAGGTCCCCGAGGAGGTCAAAGACGATCTGTTCCCCGTCCGGGTGCACATCCACGGAGATCCAGGTGCCTTCGCTGAGCTCGGCGCTCCAGGTGTGGGTGGGGCCGTGGGGGGCCTGGACGTCCCACCCGTTTGAACGGGCCCCAAGGGCAATTGTGACGAACAGGGCAAACAGCAACGGCATGAACTTCCCGGAGCGGCGGAAGAATATCCCCCAGACGAGGCCGGGGCTTCCCGGTCCCTGAATCTGGTGGCAACCCCCTGCACGAAAAGAGGTATACTGAACGCCTGTTCAGGTATGACGACTCCTCTTCCCCGAACCCTGCCCGTCTCTGCCGACCGTGCGGAAACCCTGGCCACTCTGCGGGCGCTCATCCGAGCCAGGGCACCTTTTGCCCTGCGCACCCCCGAAGAGTCCCACCGAGCCCGACAGCCTCTGTCCACCGGGCACACGGTCCTGGATGACGCCGTGCGGGGCTGGCCGCACCCAGGACTGGCCGAAGTACACGGGTGCACGGGCTCCGGGCGCCTTCAGGTCGTCCTGCCGACCGCTGCAGCCCTGACCCGACAACGCCGCCCCATCGCCATCGTGGATCCACTGGCCCGGGTCAATCCACCCGGGTGGACCGGCATCGATCCGGCATGGATGCTGCTGGTGCGGTGCAGCCCGGAGCAGTCCGGGTGGGCCGGTGAGCAACTGGCACGCTCCGGGGCCGTGCCCCTGGTCGTGCTGGTCGACCCACCTCGCCAGGCCCGCATTGGCATGCGCCTGGCCCGGGCGGCCGAACAGGGGCGGGCCACGGTGGTACTCGTGTCCGAACGCTCGGATGTGCGCCTGCCCGCCACTCTGCGACTGCACGTCCAGGGCCAGGGCCTCGTTGGAATGACGGTGCGGGTGGAGCACGTGCGCGGCATCGCGCCCCCTCGGCGACTGTTGCGCCTGCAGCACCCCGGTCGTCCGTCCCCGGCCTAGTCCTTGTCAGGGCCCTTGGCCTTGTCAGGGCCCTTGGCCTTGTCAGGGCCCTTGGCCTTGGCCTTGTCAGGGCCCTTGGCCTTGTCCTTCTCCTTCTCCTTGGCCTTGGTCTTGGCCTTGGCCTTGACCTGGTCCTTGGCTTCAGCAACAGCGGCCTTCGCAGGCATCTTCTTGGCCTGCCCGACCATCTTGTTCCAGGACGGGTTGTCGTGCTTGGCCATGGCCCCGAAAAAAACCATCGCCAGGATCAACAGCCCCGCGATGATCGCCGCCTGCCTGTCCGGGACCGACCGTTCATCGGTCACGGGTTGCTCTGCGGTGATCGCCGCCTGACTGTCCGGGACCGACCGTTCCTCAGTCACGGGTTGCTCTCCAGGGACTCATCATAAAGCACCACCCCATCGCCATCGATGAACTCGACCCGAAGAAGCCCGGTGTGGGGATCGGCGCAGAAACGCGTATAGGTATGGGCCGAAGTGGCAAATCGATGGTGGTCGTCCACCACCATCAGGTCCGCAATCGCGTTGCCGGTCGAGCCTCCAGGACACATGACCACGTCCCATATGCCCTCACCGACGCCTTCATCGGAGACCCTGCCCACCAGCCCCATGTGAATGTCACCCGACAGAAAGAAGACCCCGGAAACGTTGTCAAACGCCTCGAGAATCCGGGCACGCTGCTCCGGGTAGCCGCCCCAGCGATCCTCCTTGTTCACCTCGGCAAACAACGCTGAAAGGTCGGCGATGGGCACCGAGTTGAGCACCAACTTGAACGTCGCTGTACTCGAGGTCACGCCATCGATCAGCCACGTCTCCTGCGCTTCGCCCAGGTAGATCCCCTGATCCAGCATCCGCTCCGAGCGACAGTCCAACACGAAGATTTCCAGGGTGTCGGCGATCCGAAAGCTGCGGTAGTGAAACGCCGGATCCCGCTCCAGGCCGGGCATGTGCTCGTAGAAGGCGGCGATGCCATTGCGCACCTCGGTTTCATCCAAGGCCTGGGTGCCCCAGTCGTTCTTCACCTCGTGGTCATCCCAACAGGCAAAGCCCCCACATGCCGCCCGAATGGCCCGGAATCCCGCCATCTCCAGGGCTTCCCCGTAGATCTCCCGGTACTCCTCCGGGGTCTCGGCACTGTCCGCGTAGACATTGTCCCCGCCGTAGAGAAAGAACCCCAGTCCCCCTTCGGCAGCACGGCTCAGGATCGGAAGAGGAGCGCTCTTGGTGTGGGTGCAAGAGGTTCCACCAAACACGACCACGACCTGGCCATCCGCAGGAGGGGCGCGCCAGACGCCGATGTCCGAGCGTCCCTCGGGACCCCTGAACACGTAGCTGTACCAGCGTGAAGCAGCCTCGTGGCTGATTCGCCGGTGCACGAAGCCCGCCTCGTCGGGCGTCACTGTCTCGATCGTGTGTTCCTGCCAGGACGTGCCGTCGTGCTCCATCACGATCAACTGCAGGGGTCCCTCGCCCAGGTACCGGGTCCACAGGGTCACCTCGTCGGCCTGGGGATCGCCAGCAGCGATCCCCACGGGAAAGGATTCCTCGGAGAGCAGGGCGGTGTCGTCCTGCCATGCCTCCGGGCGCAGGCCTGGCCACACCTCGGCAGAGGTGCCGTCCAGATCCCCCGCACATCCAGCCACAGCCCCCGCTGCCCCCAGCTTCAGTGCGGCCCGTCGACTCAGCATCCGTCCTTCTCCCTCCTCCCCTCTAACCCCCCACCCCAGAGGATCCAGCGGCCGCCCGGCCTGCAGCCATGACCAGTCCCCTGCTGATGAGCCAGGAACAGGAGATGAGGGATTCACCGATCTCCATGGTGGCCGAGGCGGCCTTGACGCGGTACCGAGCCACCACCATGACCACCGCTCGTGCCACTTCGGCCGCCGCCGAAATCGATCGCATCAACTCCTTCTTTCCGCTGATGACCCGATTGGGGAATCGGTGGGCCCGGAGCCGCCCCTGGGAGGGCCGTGTGGTGGGAATCAACGCCCACCTGACCACCCTCACCGCCGCCCTTGTTCGCGAGTTGAGCCTTGGCGGTGGGGAGTGGGTGGTCTCCGCCGCAAACGAGGCGACGACAGACCTGCGAGTCGTGGAGTTGCTCCGGGGCCAGGGCATCGCCGTCCACACCGGTGGCGACCTTCGAAACCGACACAAGGGCCTGCTGGATCACCACCCCGACCTGATCGCTGATGTGGGATTCGAGCTCCTGGGAACGCTGTTGGATCATCGAGCGGAACAGGCGGAAGAGGTCCAGGCTGCCGCCGAGATCACCCGTTCCGGCATCACCCGCCTTCGGAGCAGGGGGCAACTGCCCTGGCCGGTGGTGAACCTGAACGATGGCCTGTTGAAGAACAACGTGGAGAATCGCCGCGGCGTCGGCGAGGCGGTCTGGACCTCGGTTCGAAACATTACCGGGACCCACCTCTCCGGTCGGAGGATCCTGGTCGTGGGCTATGGCCCGGTGGGACAGGGTGTGGCCTCCTCGGCAAAGGCCCAGGGCGCGATGGTCGAGGTCTACGAGGTCGACCCAATTCGTTGCCTGATGGCCCACTACGATGGTTTTGCCACCCCC
>CAZMNK010000114.1:12688-17772 GCA_964567625.1 uncultured Enterobacterales bacterium
CCGAGCTGACCGCCGGGCTGGAAGAGGTCGAATTCGTGGTGACCGCCACAGGGAGTCGACACGCGATCACCGCCGAGCACCTCAAGGGCCTCACAAACGGCGTGGTGCTCGTCAACGCCGGACACGGAGCGGATGAGATCGACATCGAGGGTCTTCGTGCAGCGGCTTCCGAAGGCATCGAGATCGGTGACAACTGCACGCGCTACCGGATCGGTAAAGGGCCCTGGCTCTCGGTCCTCGGCGGCGGCAACCCGCTCAACATCGTGACGAATGCCGGGTCACCGGAACCGGTTCTGCTTCACTTTGCGGTGGTCGGACTCGCCCTGGAGTGGCTCGCAAAGGAGACCCCAGACAGGTGCGGAGAGATCCCGATTCCTCGGGCTCTCGAAGAAGACGCCGCACGGCTGGCGCTGTCGGCCCTGACCGGGCGTCCGTGACGGGACTGCCCGACGAGGTGCAGCAGGCTCCTCACTCCCTGCGGGCCGGTGAGTGGACCCGGGCTCGGGAACACGTGGAACTGGCGCTGGAAAGGGTCACCGACCCGGCCCTGCTGGCTCGGCTCCATGGCTGGCATGCCCAGACCCTCTTCGAACTGGGGGACCTCCTGCCGGCGAGAACCGCGGTTCAGCAAGCCCTTCTCGCGGCCCGCCAGCTGGACGGGGAACAACCACTGGGACCCCTGAAGACCCTGCATGGGCGCATCACTGGCGGACTCGCTGCCGAGTCTGCAGCCAGGCAACACAAGGCCACGGCCGTCGCACTCGCGGAGCGTCCACTCGAGGACCTCCTTTCGCAGGCTGGGGGGCCCACAGCCCGGGCGAACGTGTACCTGGCCCGGGCCGATGCCCTGGTGGATGTGGGTCGTCTCTCCGAGGTTCCCGGGTTGGTGGCAGCCGGGCTCCAGGAAGCGCCCTCAGACGCTGTGAGGGAGCGGGTTCTCCTCCGACTGGCCCACCTCCGGCTACGCCCCCCAGAGGCCAACAACATCCTCCTCGAAGCCCTCCAGATCGCCCAGGATGCGGATAGCCACACCCTGGTCGGGGCAGTCGCCAAGACCGCCAGAGACCTGGGGTTGGCCCTGCCCGAGCACACCTTTTGAGCCGGCGCCTCGGTTCCATCGATCTGGGCAGCAGCAGTCTGCACCTGTGGATCGTCGACCTGGAGGAGCAGGGGCCAGAGACCGTCCACCTGGAGCGGGCCGGACTCCAACTGGTCCGCAGTTGGCCCACCGATGGGCCGCGCATCGACCCCCAGGTCGCCACCGAAACCCTTGATGTGATCGCGGCCATGGTCGAACGCTGCCGAGACATGGGCTGCGATCACATCCAGATCGCAGCCACCGCTGCGGTTCGTGAGGCCCGAGAGCACCACAGTACCTGTGACCAGATCCTGGAACGAACCGGGGTGGAGGTTCGGGTCCTCTCCGGCAGCGAAGAGGCCCGCATCAGCTTTCTGGGCGTGCTCCCACGCCTGGATCTCTCCCGAGGACCGGCCCTGGTCTTCGACCTGGGGGGAGGGTCCACCGAGTTGGCCCTGGGAGACAGCCAGGGTCCCCGATGGCTCTCTTCCCTGCCACTGGGTCACCTGCGCTGCACCCAGGCACTCGCTCCGCTCCCGGACCCCTATGGACCCCAGACGACCGCCAGGCTCAAGGCCCTGGTCGCCACCTCACTCGGCCCCAGCCTGGCCCCCTTGGCCACACATCCCTGGGATCGACTGGTGGGCGTATCGGGTACGGTCTGGACTGTGTCCCGGGTGATCGAGGGGCACTTCGGGCGGCCTCAACCCCTGGGTCGCGCCGCAGCCCAGATCAAGCTGGCGGAACTCGTGGCCCTGCGCCAACACCTGGAATTGCTCCCTCGTTCAGACCTGGCCAACCTGCAGGGCATGGACAGGCGCCGGAAGGACAGCTTCTTCACAGGCCTGGTCATAGTCGAGGGTCTGCTCGAAGGACTGAACTGCGAGGTCCTCTGGACCGCCGAAGGCGGCGTCCGCGAAGGTCTGGTGGCAGACTTCAACCGCCAACACGCCACCTGATCCTGGAGCCCCATTGAATCGCATCCGCAACTTGTCTCGCGTCCTGGGTGGACTGGATGCAGTCAAGCGGACCCGTGCCTACTATGAGCTGTTGGGGGACCTGTTCGAGGCGGCCAGTCAGGGCTCAGGCTTCTACAACCTGGGATTGTGGGAAAGTTCCGAAGACGCCTGGCTCGATGCCCAGCACGCACTCCTCGCCGAAGTGGCGGGACATCTCCCCGACCAGGGACATCTGCTCGATGTCGGCTGTGGCGTGGGCGGCCCGGCCCTGTTCCTGGCCAGAGAACGCCCGGATCTACAGGTGACGGGAATCAATGTCGTCGAGGACCACCTGGAGCGAGCCCGACAGAGGGCATCTGATCGCGTGGACTTCTTGTGGGCTGATGCGGACGAGTTGCCCTTCAGGGCCCAGTCCTTTGACGGGGTCTACAGCATCGAGTCCGCCTTTCACTTTCGCGACCGTGGACAGTTCATCCACCAGGCGGCCAAGGTCTTGCGCCCTGGAGCACCGTTGGTGTTCACCGACCTGGTCAATCGGCCGGAGAACCGCCGCCTGTACGACCGCCTGGTCTTGCGCATGGCGGAAAAGGCCCTCGGATCCAGGGGCCTGGGAACCCAGGAGGAGTGGCGCCACCACCTGGAACACCATGGATTCACGGACATCGTGATCGAGGACCTCTGGCCCCGTGTCCTTCCGGGACTGCCTCGGTGGGCCCAGATGCTCGAAGGGACCCTGATGCCTTCGACTTATCCACCACCACTTTTGAACCTGGGAGCCCGGGGGTTGCGAACCATCCACAGCCGCGGACTCCAGAGTCCCCTCGGCTACGTGCTGGTCCGAGGGGTGCGTGGACAATAGACCGCGGGCTCTTCTGGCTGTCGCCTGGCATCTCCTCCCCCCGCTGAGAAGGAGGCCGCCCATGGCGGTCGATCGCGCAGTTGTCGTCGATCGGAACTTCCATTCCACGGCCGGGTGGATGACCCGTCTTGAGCAGCGAGCCTGGGTGACATGACCGCCATCTCCCAAGAACTGCTTCGTGCCCGGTTGCTCGAAGCGCTCTCTCTCAAGGATCTGGCCCGCGCTGGATGGGTCCGCGCCGGGGTTCAGCACCCGGAGAGTGTGGCTGCTCATTCGTGGGGCGTGGCCTGGCTGGTCCTGGCCCTGTGCCCTGCCGAGCTGGATCGCGGTCGAGCGCTGGCCATCGCTGTGCTTCACGATCTCCCCGAAGTCCGTGTAGGCGACCTCACCCCCCACGACGGGGTCCCCGCTGCCCAGAAGTCGACGGCCGAGACCCACGCCCTGGCCGAGCTGCTGGCGGGACTGCCCCGGGCCGAGGAACTCCAGGCCCTGTGGCTCGAGTATGAGCACGGCACCAGCCCCGAAGGCCGCTTTGTGAAGGCTTGCGACAAGCTGGACATGGCTCTACAAGCCCGACGCTACGAGAGTGACCAGGACCTGGACCTCGGCGAATTCGTGACGTCCGCCCTGGAACGACTGGAGCCAGGCTTGATGAAAACCCTCGCGGGAGGCTCCTGAACGTCGCGGCCCAGGCTGCCTGGTCAGATCTTGCGGCGAGCCTCGCGCACCCGGAGGCAGAGCACACCGCGGTCCTTCTCGATGTCGTCGTCCCACTCGGCAATGGCTCGGACGTCCTCCAGTGCCGTGCTTCTGTCCTCTGCTGCAGGAACCAGGTTCTGCCACCCCTCGGTCTCCACAAGTTCCTCGAGGTTCTTGTACCGACGGACCGTCCCGACCGTGATGGACCCCAGGGTTCCAAATTCCAGTCGATCACCGGAGCAGATGGCCCCGTAGTCATCCGTATTCAACAGGGCATACACGGTCTTCTTACCCTGTTCCATGGCCTCAAAGGCCTGGACATGGATGCACGCGTCATAGGTGGCCATATCCGCTGGTGTCCTCCGATTGAGCGGGGTGTGTTCGGGAGCGCAGGCAACGTAGCACGCCTGGGGGCAGTGGCTACCCAGGAGGCCATGTGAACGGTCGTCCAGCCAGGACATGGACATGCAGGTGGAAGACCGTCTGCCCGACTCCCGCACCGTTGTTCACCACCAGGCGATACCCGCCATCCACCAGCCCAAGCTGGCGAGCGACCTCCCCTGCGCCCAGCATGACCCGTCCCAGCAGCTCCGCATCTTCGTCCGTGGCTTCTGCCACGTTGACGACGGGCTTGCGGGGCACGACGAGTACGTGGGTGGGCGCCTGGGGGTTGATGTCCCGAAAGGCGACACACCACTCGTCCTGGTAGACAAGATCGGCTGGAATATCTCCCGCGATGATCTTTTCGAACAAAGTCGGCATGGCGCCTCAGTAATCCACCCGAATGGGAAGAATGAGAATGCCGTCCTTGTACTTGGGCCCCGCCAGGATGAAGGTCCCGTGGTTCTGAATCGCCACAGTCGTGTCTGCGACCTTTTTCTGTCCACGGAAGATCCGAACCCGGATCTTGGCGCGATTCCCACCCAGTTCCCGGACGGTCACCACCACGCGAGGACCATCCTGGACACGGAATTCGAGGTCTTCCCCGCCGATTCCGATCATCCCGCGCTTCTTGGTGACCAGCTCGTAGCGATCGTGACGCAGATAGGCCAGGTGCTTCACCAGGTGCTTGAGCTGGGGATCCAGGTGGGGAGTCCCCTCGCTGGCGGCCACAGCCAGGATCCGTACCCCGACCTTGCCGGCAGGCTCCGCTCGCTGAGACTGGGCGGCAGCAGGACGCTTGGGGGGGCTGTCAGCCCAGGCGTTGTTGCCGGGGACGGTCAGGCCCACCCACAAGACGAGGGCCAGGAGACGCAGCGGAAACGCCATCAGATCTCCTCCCAGTCGATGTCTTCCCAGCCGTCATCTTCGCGGTGCGAATCGGAAACCTCTTCGAGCATGAGGATCATCGGGCCACCCTCTTCCGCTTGCAGGACGTGGAGCATCACACCATCCGCCATCTCGAAGTCCTCCAACTCCGCATCGTTGGCTGAAGCCAGTTCGAAGACCTCCTCCATCGAATCGATACCGGGAGTCCCAGGGGCTTCTC
>CAZMNK010000115.1:0-17293 GCA_964567625.1 uncultured Enterobacterales bacterium
GAGAGAAGCGTGAAGTTCAGCCGCGTTCGACGCCAGGAAGAGCGGGTTGATGTCACGCCCTTGATCGACATCATCTTTCAGCTCGTCCTGTTCTTCATGGTCTCGACCACCTTTGTGAACTCCCCTGGAATCCAGGTTGACCTGCCTCGGTCTTCCGCGGACACCATCATTCGGGAGAAGGAGGACATCAACGTCTGGATGACCGCCGGTGGTTCGATCTACCTGGACCGGCAGGCAGTCACCTGGGAGAGCCTGCAGGGACGTCTTTCCCAGGCAGCGAGCCGGGATCTGAACACCCTGGTCATCATCAAGGCGGACAAGGACGTGGACCACGGACGGGTGGTCAGCGTGATGGACCTTGCCCGCTCCTCCGGCTTGAACAGGCTGGCGATCGCCACTGATCCCAAGGGTCCAGAGTAGCGGGATCCAACTATCAAAGTCTTGTCCTGTCAAGACTTTTCTGATAGGTTCTGCGCACCTCATGACACCACTCTTCCTTCGGCGGCTTGCCATGACGGTGGCTCCGCTCATGCTGATGGGTGGCGTCGTCTTCATGGCCATCTTCGGTGAGCATGGCCTGGTCCAGCGACACGACCTTCGCAGCCACCGGGTCCAGGTTCAGGGAGAGATCCTCGAAACCCAGTTGCACAATGCCGCCCTGCGCCGGCAGGTCCGCATCCTGGAGCAGTACGAACTGGGGGCTCGTCGTCTTGTCGCCGAGGAACTGCACATGGCCCCTGAAGGCAGCACGCTCTACCTGTTCAGCGAGTGAGCGCCTTCCCTCTTCTTCTGCGCGATGCCACCCTGGTGGACCTGGGGCCTTCTCGGGTGGAACGTGGTGATCTGCTGGTGCGAGAGGGGCTCATCGTCGCTCGTGGCCAGGGGCTCTCGGCGGGGGATGCCCAGGTCCTGGACTGTGAAGGACAGTGGGTCATGCCAGGGCTGGTCAACGCCCATACCCACCTGTATTCGGCCCTGGCTGTGGGGATGCCAGCTCCCGTGGTTCCCGACTTTCCGAGCGCCCTGGAACAGATCTGGTGGGCGCTGGACAGGGCACTGACCCTGGAGGACCTGGGGCCCTCTGCCCAGGTGGGGCTCCGAGATGCGCTGCAGTGTGGCACGACGACGGTGATCGACCACCACGCCTCGCCGGGCGTGATCCGGGGGTCCCTGGATGCCGTGGCCGCCGAGTACAAGGCCCTGGGGCTACGAGGGGTTCTCTGCTACGAGATCACCGACCGCAATGGGCCAGGCGAGGGGGAGGCAGGACTCGCGGAGAACGCCGACGCGGCTCGCCGCTACCCGGGAGGGCTCCTGCGGGCCATCACGGGCTTTCATGCCAGCTTCACGGTCGAGGAGGAGACCCTGGCTGCGGCAGCAAGCCTGCCCGGGCCGATCCACATTCACTGCGCAGAGGGGGAGGAAGACGTTCTGGATGCGCGGAGACGCGGCTATGCAGGGGTCGTCGATCGGCTGGATCACCATGGGCTGCTGCGGCCGGGTTCACTGATTGTGCACGGGGTTCACCTGGACGATGACGAGGTTGAACGGGTCTACCAGGCAGGCTGTTGGCTGGTGCACAATCCCACCTCCAACCGCAACAACCGGGTGGGCTATGCCCGGCCCGGTCGATTTGGCGACCGGGGAGCCCTGGGGACCGATGGCCTGGGAAGCGACATGTTCTCAGCCCTTCGAGATGCCTTCTTCTCGGCTCGGGAACATCGCCACGAGGTGGATGTGCTGGGCCTTGTGGTCCAGAACCACCAGCTGGCCTCGGAGTTGCTGGGGGTGAAGCTCGGCCGGCTGGAGCCTGGCTACGAGGCGGACATTTTGCGTCTGTACCCCGACCACCGGACGCCGCTGACTGCAGACAACCTCTTCGGGCACCTTGTCTTTGGTCTCCAGGCCCGTCACGTCCGGGATGTCTGGGTGGCGGGTCGACCGGTGATGAAGGACGGCCAACTGCCCCCCGGTAAACCGGTTGCGAGCACGGCTGGAGACCTCTGGGACCGGTACGAACAGGAGCGCGGCTGAGTCAGCGGAGACTGGCAGCCGAAGCCGACTGACCGGCGCGGTCAGTCCGTGGGGGCTTCACACTCCGAGGCATCGCTCGCTGCCGTCTGCCAGCCATCGGTGGTGGTGCAGTCGGCGTTTTCGTAGGCCTCGGCCAGGCAGTCGTAGAAGTCAGCGAAATCGCTGGAGGCCTCTTCGCAGGCGATGGTCTCGCTGGTGATGGTCGTGCCCTGGTAGGACTCGGCACAGGCGTTGTAGGCATCCACGTAGGCTTCGCAACTGGCAGTGCCCGGGGCGCAGCCCAGCAGGAGCAGCGGGAGGAGGGGCCCCATGATGCGCTACTCGGTGTCGGTGGGGTAGGCGCAGGTGGCGGCGTCTTCCACAGTCGCGGCCCACTCTTCGTTCGTCGTGCACTCGCCGTTGTTGTAGGCATCTGCAAGGCAGTCGTAGTAGTCGGCGTTGTCGTCTTCCACCAACTCACAGCCGGTGACATCGGCGTCGATGGCGTTTCCGCTTCCGAACGCCTCGATGCACCCGTTGTAGGCCTCGACGTAGCCTTCACAGGCCTTCTGACCCGAGTTGCACCCGACCAGCAAACCCGCGAAGACGGGGATGGCAATCAGGGTTCTCATTCAGCGGACCTCCGGGGGGCCGCAGGTCTATCTGGAACAAGGGAGGGGCGTCAACCTCATTTCATTCCCTCCAGGTCCCATGCCACCACGCCGTCGCGTTCGGCGGCAGGGGGCCCGAGCCTCTCGGTGAGCACGGTTTCGAGTCGTTTGGCCTCGTCTGGTGTGCACAGGTCTCGGTGCAAAAGGACGGTGTCAAAACCCATCTCGAGAAGGCCGGAAGGTCGGTCATCCGTCGGCCCCAGGAGGGGGGGAGGTCCGGGAACATCCCGGTTTCGGGTCCGGGCTCGCGGGTCGTCAAGGGCGGCCATGACCTGGCGGACCAACGGATCCCGGGCCAGGTCCCGGGTCAGGAAGACATTGGTTCCCGCTGCCACGGGGCGGCCGTGGGCCGGTTGGGCCAGCAGGGACCGACGATTTCCAGAGGTGCCATCGGGTGGCAGGTTCAGCACCCCTCCCTCTCCTCCGACCTCGGCCAGCACCGCCGGGGGAGCGGTGGGACTCATCGCCAGGGGCCAGGGGGCCGGGCTCAAGAACAACACCTCGGCCAGCAACAGTGCTGGTGCGGCCCAACGAGCGGGCCGAGGCAGGCGCCTTGCACCGAGAGCCGCCCAGGCTCCGAGCAGGGGAAGGAGGAACGCCGCGAGCCGGTAGGGATGGTGGACCCATCGGAACGGGCTTCCGGGCAGGTAGAGCAGGGCCAGGGGCAGGAGCACCGCCACAGGCCCCAGTCGGATGGGCACCCGGCCCACGGACAGGGCTGGTCCCAGGGCCAGGGTGGCAAAAGCGGCCGCTCCGGCCCGGTGTGGTCGCAGGCGCTCACTACGAAGCCAACCGACAACCGCCAGCGCCAGCGCCAGCCATCCCAGGTAGTTCACGTGGAGGATGCCTGGATTGCCCAGTGCGGGGGTGTCGGGGTGGTACCAGGCCCCGGGATGGACCCAGCTGAGCAGATCCGTGGTGGGCAGGGTCTGGTAGTTCCAGCCCGGTGCACTCTCGGCACGAATCACCGCGTCGGGGGCCTGGAGGGTAGAGCGGGCGGCGGCGGTCCAGAGCATTGCCGGAACGATCCACAGGGCAGCGATTCTTCCCACGATGGGCAGCCGGGACCGCCAGCCGGGTCCGAGCACCAGGCAGCCCATCAGCAAGGCCCCGAAGGCCCCGTAGTAGAAGGCCTGGAGAGTGCAGGCCAACAGGGCCAGGGCTGCGAGCGCTGTGCCCCGGTTCTCCTGGAAGGCCCGCAAGAGGGCCCACAGGAACAGCGCCGGCCAGGCCAGTCCCAGGTACTCGGACAGGCCGCTGTGGATGAGACCCAGGGCATAGGCACTGGGGCCGCAGATCAGGGCGCAACTCAGGGCAGCGGTGCGGCAACCCGAGACGTGCCGGCCCAGTCCGTAGCCGGCCAGCGCCCCTCCAAGAACCTGGAGGGTCACCAGCAGGTTCCAGCTCAGCGTGGGGCCCAGTCCGCGGAGGGGAAGAACCAGCAGGGCGCCCACAGGGTCCACGTGCCAGAGGGTCCCACCCTGGGGCAGGTGGGTGACTGTGGTGTGGGTCGGCCAGCGTCCCTGGAGCAGTTCGCCACCAAACCACCAGGTCCCCCAGTAGTGGTCCGCCACATCGCCAACGGGGTGCCCGAGAACCCCTGTGGCGAAGGGTCCCGGCCATACCGCCACCAGGCAGGCGGCCACCAGTAGGCAGACCACCAGGAGGTCCTTCAGGAGGGGGCGGTGGCGGAGTACGGAGGTCATCTGGGTTGGACGGGATTCTTGCAGGTCTGCCCATTCAGCGCATTTGGCCCCTCCAGCGCACGGGGCAGGGTTAAGATGTGCGTGCGCCCGGAGTCATCCATGACCAAGAACCCTCCTGATCTGATGACCGTCACCTTTGAGCTCAATGGACAGGAGCAGACGGTGACTGCGAATCCCAAGCGCTCGGTGCTCGACGTCCTGCGCGAGGATCTGGACCACCGGACCCTCAAGCCGGGGTGTTCGCCCCAGGGCGTCTGTGGTTGTTGTGCCCTGCTGATCGACGGCAAGTTCCGGTTGGGCTGCACGCTGCCGTTCAAGTCCATCAACGGGAAGCAACTTCAGACCCTCGATGGTTTCCCGGAGGAGGATCGCCAGCTGGTGGCCGAGGCCTTCGTGCGCTCTGGCGGTACCCAGTGCGGCTACTGCACGCCGGGCATTGCGGTGCAGACCCTCAAGCTCATCGGTGAGGTCCCGGATCCGACCGACCAGCAGATTGGCAAGGCCCTGAACATGCACATCTGCCGGTGCACGGGGTGGACCAAGATCTACGACAGCATCAAGCTCGCCGCGGCGATGAAGCGCGGTGATGTGCCCGTGGAAGAGGTGAGTGGCACCGGTGTCGGTGGCAACCTGGCCAGGTCCGATGGGCACCTGTTGGTGCTGGGTCAGCGGCCCTACATCGATGACATGATCCGGCCGGGCATGCTTCACGGGGCCCTGGTCTGGACGCCCCACCCCCGCTGCAAGGTGGTGAAGATCGACACCACCAAGGCCCTGGCTCTGCCGGGTGTGCACGACGTCGTCGTCGCCAAGGACCTGCCTGAAGACCGCCGAGTGGGCCTGATCTTCAAGGACTGGCCGATCATGATCGCCGAGGGTGAGGAGACCCGCTGTGTGGCGGATATCCTGGCGGCAGTGGCTGCCGAGACCCGGGAGATTGCCTATGCGGCGGCAGCCTTGGTCGAGGTCGAGGTCGAGGAACTCGTTCCGGTCACCGACCTCCGAGAGGCTGCTCGCGACCCGGAGGCGCTCCTGGCGACCTCTCGGGTCCAGAAGGGCGACATTCGTTCGGCCCTGGAGGCGGGCGAATGCGACGTGATCATCAAGGAGGAATTCCAGGTCCAGGTGATCGACCAGGCCTTCCTGGAGCCCGAGGGTTCCCTGGTGGTGCCGACCCTGGATGGCGGGCTCCACGTCTATTCACCCGGGCAAGGGGTCTTTGACGACCAGAAGCAGCTCTGCGAGCTCTTTGGAATGCCGCCGGAGAAGCTGGTGGTGGAACTGGTGCCGACCGGCGGTGGCTTTGGCGCCAAGGAAGACCTCAACGTCCAGCCTCACGCCTGTGCCCTGGCCCTGAAGACCGGTCGTCCGATCAAGATCTCCCTGAACATGGAAGAGTCCACCCGCTTCCACCCCAAGCGTCACGCCATGGTGATGCGCTTTCTGCTGGGGGCCAGGAAGGACGGGACCTTCGTGGCGGTCAAGGCCCTGCTCCTGGGAGACACCGGGGGCTACGCCTCGGTGGGCGACAAGGTGCTCGAGCGGGCCGCGGGCCACGCTTGCGGGCCCTACAAGGTTCCCCATGTCGACGTGGAAGCCCGGACGATCTACACGAACAACCCGGTCTGTGGGGCCATGCGTGGCTTCGGAGTGAACCAGGTGGCCTGGGCGCTGGAAGGATGTATCGATCGTCTGGCTGAGAAGCTGGAGGTGGACCCGCTGGCTCTTCGCTACCAGAACGCCCTGGAGGCCGGAGATCTCTTTGGTACCGGTCAGAAGATCAGCGCCTCGGTGGGCATCAAGGCCACCCTCGACGCTGTCCGTCCGTACTACGAGCAGGCTCAGAAGGACGGCAAGCACGTGGGCGTGGCCTGTGGGGTCAAGAACGTCGGCATGGGCAACGGCCTGGAGGAGGTCGGTCGGGTGGTCTTCGTGGTGCGCAGTGCCGGCGAGATCTGCATCAAGACCGGCTTTACGGAGATGGGGCAAGGACACGACACGGTCATGCGCCAGTTCGCAACCGAGGCGACCGGTATTCCCGAGGCGTTGTTCACCGTCGAGTGCGACACCACCCTGGCGGTCGACGTGGGCATGACCACGGCCTCACGGGCCACCTACCTGGGTGGGAACGCGGTCAAGGCGGCGGCACCGCCCCTGATGAAGGCCCTGGAGGCTGCCGGGGGGGACCTGTCCGCCCTGGTCGGTCAACACTTCACCGGGTCCTGGGTGGCTCCGCCTACCCACAAGCCCGAGGAGTCCACGGACCAGCCGGTCACCCACTATGCCTATGGATGGGCGACCCAGCTGGCCATCGTCGACGCCGAGGGGAAACTGGAGGAGGTCGTGGCTGCCCATGACGTGGGCCGGGCCATCAACCCGATCCTGTGCGAGGGGCAGGTCGAAGGGGGCGTGCACATGGGCATTGGCTACGCCCTGTCGGAGGAGTTGAACATCGACAACGGTGTACCGGACCTGAAGTTCCGCAACCTGGGGATCATCAAGGCCAAGGACTGCCCGAAGATCACCACCCTGCTGGTGGAGCATCCGGACCTGGAGGGCCCCTGGGGTGCCAAGGGCATTGGGGAGATCGGTCTCGTGCCGACCGCGCCTGCCATTGCGGCAGCCATGCATGGGCACGACGGGATCTGGCGGACGAAGCTCCCGATGAAAGACACCCCTGCAGGCAAGGGCGTCGGCGCTCGAGTACCCAAGAAGAAGAGGGCCTGAACGGCCTCAATGGTTTTCGCGCCTGCTGGCGTGGAGGACCTCCAGGACCTGCCGACACGACACGGAAACCCCGGAGCGATGGGTTGTCCGGCGCGATAGGTGCCCAGCCGCTCTCACTCCACGGAGTCAGAAATGGCCTCACCTGCCTTCCCTGAGCCGCCTGCGTCGACATCGGCCACCTCGATCGCTGACTGTGATGCCGCTGTGGCCCACCTGGTGGCCAACAAGGACCGCTGGGTCCAGGTGGGAGTCCCCCGTCGGATCGCGCTCCTGAAGTCCTGCCTTGCCACCACCCTGGCTTCCGGCAAGGGCTGGGTCGCCGAGGCTTGCCAAGCCAAGGGCATTGCTCAGGACCATCCCACCGTGGGCGAGGAGTGGCTGGGGGGGCCGATGACCACTGCCCGGAACCTGCGTCTGTACATCGAGGCACTGGAACAGGGTGGGGAACCGACTCCCCCCAAGACCTGGACCCGACCCGATGGCCAGCACGTGGCCCAGGTCTTTCCGGTGAACCTCCAGGACATGGCTCTGTTCACCGGCTTTGTGGGGGAGGTCTGGATCGAGCCGGGCAAGTCTCCGTCTCAGGGCAAGATCTACCGGGACAAGAAGGACGGAAAGGAGGCGAAGGGCAAGGTGAGCCTGGTGCTGGGGGCTGGGAATGTCGCCTCGATCGGGCCCATGGACGCCCTCTACAAGCTCTTCGTGGAAGACGAGGTGGTGATCTGCAAGACCAATCCCGTCAACGCATACCTGGGCTCACACTGGGAGGCGGCGCTCAAGCCCCTGGTCGACGAGGGGGTTTTCGCGGTGGTTCATGGGGGGGCCGCGGTCGGCTCCCATCTCTGTCACCACGCGGACGTCGACACCATCCACATGACGGGCTCGGACAAGACCCACGACATCATTCTCTGGGGCACACAGGCGGACGAGCAGGCCCGTCGGAAGGCGGCAAATGAGCTCCTGCTGGACAAGCCCATCAGCTCGGAACTGGGGTGCGTCACCCCTGTGCTCATTGTGCCTGGACAGTGGTCGGCCAAGGAACTCGACTTCGTGGCCCGGCACGTGGGGGCGATGGTCACCAACAACGCGAGCTTCAACTGCAATGCGGCCAAGGTGTTGGTGGTGGCTGCCGGCTGGCCGCAAAAGGACGCCTTCCTGGCCAGGGTCCGGGAGGTTCTGGCCGCCATTCCCGCCCGCAAGGCGTACTACCCGGGTGCCCAGTCCCGCTTCCAGGGATTCCTGGATCAGTACCCCAATGCAAAGAGGCTGACGGAAGGGGGCGAGGACATCGTGCCCTGGACGGTTCTGCCCGAGGTGCCTCCCCAGGCCGGGGAATACGCACTCACCAACGAGGCTTTTTGCGGCGTGCTCGCCGAGGTGGCCCTGGACGTGGACACCCCGGAGGCCTTCATGGCGGAGGCGACCCGGTTTGCCAACGAGGACTGCTGGGGAACGTTGTCCTGTTGCGTGATGATCGATCCACGAACCGAGAAGTCCCACACGGTCGCCTTTGACCGGATGGTGGCGGGCCTGCGCTATGGCGGGGTTGGCGTAAACCTCTGGCCGGGTGTGATCTACGGGCTGGTGTCGACGACCTGGGGCGCCTTCCCGGGACACCCCTTGACCGACATCCGGTCCGGCCGAGGCGTGGTGCACAACAGCTTCTTCTTCGACCACCCCCAGAAGTCGGTCTTGAGAGCGCCCTTTGTCATCGCACCCAAGCCGGTGTGGTTCTCAGACCACAGGAACCAGGCCGACGTGGCGGAGCGCATGCTCGAGTATGAGACCAGTCCTTCCTGGCTCAAGGTGCCGGGCATCGCACTGGCCGCACTCAGGGGCTGATCTGGCTTTGGAAGCGCCCTGGGCAGGGTCCGGCGGGAGGCGCTGGCGCCTTCCCTGTGCCGTCAAGGCCCGGTCGGCAGCCAACCGAGTTCCACCAGTCGTTGGTGGAGGGCCTGGGCCAGCAGCAGAGCACCCGGTGTGCTCAGGTGCCGGTCGTCGACGAAATGGCCTGGGCCAGCCTCCTGTAGCAGCGTGGCAGCATCCAGGACCTCGACCCCGTCCTGGGCGGTGGCCAGGTCTTCGAGCATGGCGTGGTAGGCCGCCAGGGGCCCCGAGTCGGGGGACAGCCCCTGCTTGACCAGCAGCATGTGACTTCCAGTCGCCCGGGATGCTGCCGCCAGCACGGCCAGGTTCTCGGCGGCATCGCCCACAGGGACTGCAGGGGCCAGGCGGGGGTCCAGGAGTGCGGCCAACAAGGCGCGCAGGCCCTGAAACAGCCGGAGTTCCTGGAGCACGGACGCATCCCCTGCGGTCCCATGTACCTGCCAGTGCTGGTGGAGTTCGGCCAGGCTGACCGGGAGTGTCTCCACCAGGTCGTTGTGGCCTACATAGAGCACCAACACGTCCGGAGAGAGTTCGGCCAGACGCTGCTCCACGTGCAGACGAATGTGGAAGGTCGTCCAGTCACCGACACCCTGGTTGAGAACCTCGACCTCGGGACCGGTGAGGTCTTGAAGCCGGGCGGGGAAATAGGACTCCAATCCGTCGTTCCAGGGGCCTCCAGCCACTTCAGATCCGCCGAAGACCACCACCCTTGTGCGGTCTCCCCTGGGAGGGAAGGCCACCGGGTTTCCGGAGCGGGGCACCTGGGCGAAGCCGCCCTGTTCCAGGGCCGCAAAGGAGTCCATGGCGTCATCGGCAGCCTGCCCGGCCAGGGCATCTGGGGAGCCGACCCAGCGGTCGACCACACTGGTGTGGCGGACCCCGCCTTCCAGGAGGCTGAGCGCAGCCAGGACCATCAGGGTCCTCAGGATGGGGCCTCTGGGCCCGTCTCCTCCAACCTGGCCTGACACGGCCACGCCGGCGAGAAGGGTCGCTGTCAGTCCGAAGAGCACAGCCGCTTCTCGCTGGCCCGTGCCACCCGCCCAGGCCAGGAGGACGGCGCTTGCAAAGACCCCCGAGAGAGCCCCGGTCGACCGGAGACTGGAGGGTCCGTCCAGGCCGACCCCCCGGCGAAACAGGCCGATCAGTGCCCCGGACACCAACAGGGTGGACAGCAGGGACAGTCCCAGGACACTCGGACGAGACGCCTCGTCCGGGACCAGGGACAGCCCGATGGCCGCAGGCAGGACCGGGCACAGAGCCATCGCCCAGGGTTCAAAGGACCTGGGAAGGGGGGCGTCACCTCGGACAACACCGCTCGCCCGGCCCACATGGTGAAGACCCTTCCAGATCAAAGAGGGGACCACCCCCGCTGCCAGGGCAAGCCAGGGGTTGGCCAGGCTCTGGAGTTGGAGGGACTCGGCGACCCGCTCGGGTTCTGGCATGGCGATGGGAATGCAGGCCAGCAGGGGCAGTGAGGACCACAGGGTGCGGGCGGCGGTCACCCCCAGGCGCCGCTCGAACCAGCACAGACCTCCCCAGACCAGGCCGCCCAACAACAGGCCAACGGGTAGAAGAGCCGGGTGAAAGAGCGGAGCCTGGCGATCCCCGTCCGAGGACACCGACAGAACCGCCGTACGTCGGAGTCCGCCGACGATGGCCGGTCCGTCCTTGGGCACCGCTCCCCGGCACTCCGTCATGGCCTCGCCCACCTGGATGGTGTAGCGGCCGATCTCCTCACCCCGGGTCAGCCGGACCGTGGTGGGTTCGTCGGTGGGCGGAGGGAGTTCATCGCCTTCACACTTCAGATCCGTCTGAGCACGGGGCGTCAGCCGGACGCCTCGAATCGAACCGGGAGACTCGCTGCGGTCGATCACCACGCCTGGGCCCTCCAGGCCCTCCTTGCGCAGGGAGCACAACAGGATGCGCTGGACGGCCCCGTCTGGCACGACTGCTGTGACCTCCAGGCTTTCGACCGGTTCCTGCCCCCAGAGAGACTCGTAGTGATCCAGGTTCCAGGCATCCGGTCGCGGGGGGAAGGCGCCCTTGGCATTGGGCTGCCGAAAAGGGATGCGTGGACTCACCCGGTCCCAACTGGCGGGGGCCTCCTCTGAACGCTCGGTCTCCAGTCCTCGCATCCCGGCAAACCCGGCACAGGCGCCGAGCAGCAGGACAGCCAGCCACCAGGACCAGTGAGGGGAGGGAGCACGAGGACCGTTGAGGACCTCACTCATCGCAGCGGAGCCCCCGGCGTATAGCCTCGCAGAGACAACAGGCGGGCTTCCTGGGCGACATTCCAGTCCGCCATTTCCTGGGTGGTCGCCTCGACCTGGGGCAACCTGTAGACGACGAAATTCTGGGCTTCGAGAAAGGCTGGACCGGTGAGGCCCTCCATGGCTGTGCGAACGGCCGCGGGCACGACCCGGTCCTGCCCCACACCGACCTGGAGAAAGTAGCGGTAGCCTGCCTCGTAGAGCAGTGCGAAGTCCTCTCGCCAGTCCTCGGGATCGAGCTGGACCGAGTGGTTCGCAAAGGCGGGCTTCAAGGCCGCCATCAACGGCAGGACGCGGACGAAGTCAAAGCCCTCGCGGGCGAAGAACTCGATGCGCTCTACCGGCACGGAGTGGACCTTCTGGCCGTGGCTGATCTGGGCTGCCAGGGACTCCCGGCGGGTCTCGTTGTCCGCCCTGGCCACGATCGACAGGTCGACCACAGGTCCGGGGTTTTCTCTCAGGAGCCGGAGGTCTTCGTAGCGCTCGAAGTCAAAGGAGGGCAGTGGCCGGGGAATGAGCTGGTGTGCCTGGACGTCCAGGGCATTGAGCGCAGCGAGGACAAAGACCGGGATCGCCAGGGGCCGGCCACGCCAGTGGCGCCCGGCTGCAACCCCGGCCAGGGCAGCCATGGCCGTGGCGGTCAGGGCCAGGAAGCGGACCGGGAAATTCAGAGCCTCGACCGCATAGCCCAGGGCCCTGTTCAGGTAGAAGAAGGGGAGCCGTAGTCGGGCCCCTGCCTGGGTAAAGGTCTCACCGTCGACCACCAGGTAGCTGCCCATCGCCAGGACGATGCCCACCCCGCCGACCAGGAGCCAGGGGATGGCCAGCCGAGGTTTCAGGTAGGTGGCTGCGAGCAGGATCAGCAGTACCGGCAGTCCCAGGTAGCGACCTCCGCCATAGGCGAGATCTTCTCGAGAGGCGGTCTGCCTTCGTTCGTTGGAAGGAACGATCAACTGCCAGGGGTCGAGCCTTGCGGAGGGAGGATCCGTGATCGGTTGACCGTGGCCATCTTGAGTCACATAGGTTTGCAGGCCCAGGCGCGGTGGCGGCTCGGTGCCATAGCTGGTGGCGAAGCTCAGGGAGACCGGCACGACCAGGGCCAGGGCCAGGAGGGCGGCGATCCCGTAGCCGAGAATCAACCTGGGGGTCTGGCGGCCAGCCCAGATGGTGATCAAGGCCAAAAGAGCCACCCCCAGGGCCAGGAAGAAGCCGTGGTAGAAGCAGGACAGCACTGCACCGACCAGCACGAGTCCAAGCACGACGGCCCGGCGGGGCTCGGGGTCTCGTCGGAAACGCAGCCACGTCAGGAATCCCAGGGGGAGCCACCAGACGTGCTGCAGTTCTCCAACCCCGACGTGTACGGTGAAGAGGGTGAAGGCGCTGGACTCCAACAGAAGCCCTGCCGCGAGGCCACCCCAGACGTTCTTGGAGAGGACTCGACCGAGCAGGGCTCCGAAGTACCCCGTCAGGGTCAGGTTGAGGAGCGCTACCAGGTTGGCAGCGGCCACCAGGGGGACGAATCCGAGCAAGCTGACGATCAGGCCGTTCAACGGTTCGATCGGGTACAGGTCCATGCCGGTGGGAAAATTGACGTAGTCGGTGGAGAACGGAAAGCGCCCGGCCTCGAGCAGCTCGGCGCGGATCCACCAGAGGGTCCACAGGTGCTTGGGTGCATCCGCCTCCGCGGAACCCAACAGGGCCTGGTCCAGGTGGAGAACGGTGGGCCACGTGAGCAGTGCGGCGGTAAGCGCCGAGCCCAGCAGTACCGCTGCGTGAAAGCGCTTCGACACGGCGGGAGCTTAGCGCGGCGCAGCCTGTGAAGTCGCCCACCAGTCGATGTAAGCTGGCTCCCTGGAGGGACCTATGAACGGCTTGTTGTCACTACTCCTGGTGGGGGTTGCCTGTGATGGCGGCACGGGTATCGGAGAGAATCCGACAGGTCTTCAGGTCATTGGCCTGAGCCTCACGCCCGAGGATGCGACAGAACAGGACATCCTGACCTGTTCCTGGGATGAACTGGTGGGGGCCACCGAGGCGACGGTGGCCTGGCAGATAGCTGGGGTCACCATTGCGGGCCTGGTGGACACCACCCTCGATGGCACCTGGTTCGACAAGAAGGAAAGGGTTGCCTGTGTTGTGACACCCGTGGCGAATCCCACGGAGGACTTCCGGTCCAACGTGGTGAAGATCGTCGATTCGGCGCCGGCGGTGGTCTCCGTCACGATCGATCCGCAAGAGGCCAATGAGAACGAGATCCTCCACGCCCTGACGGAAGCCGCAGACCCCGATCCCGGGGACGACCTGGACATCAAGCCTCACTATCGATGGTGGGTCATCGAAAATGGCGAAGGCGACCCGGAAGAACGGGGCATCGACTCGGATGCGCTCGGTCAGACCTACTGGCAGAAAGGGGACGTGGTGTATGTCGAGGCCTGGGTCACCGGCCTGGGTGGGACCTCGGACGCGATGGAGTCCGAGGCAATCGTCATTGGCAATGCTCCTCCAGAGCCTCCGGAACTCCTGATCGAGGAGGCGGAGGACGGTTCGAGCCTGACCTGCGGCATTTTTGAGCCTTCCATCGACCTGGACGGTGACGTGGTCTCCTACGCTTACGCCTGGCGTCGCTTTGGCCACGAAGTGTCGGAAACCGACGCCATCCTGTCTTTTCCCGATCTCGGTGCCTCCTACAGCTGCATCGTCACGCCTGGTGATGGAGAAGATGAGGGTGAGACGGCCAGCGCCAGCCACGAGGTCTCGGGAGACCCGATGCGATATCGGTGGCTCTACGACGTTCCGGGGGCTCGGGCGGGCGAGGTGCTCCTGCGGTTCCCGGACGTGGACATGGATGGGCGGGACGAGATCCTGGTGTCCACGCCCTCCAGCAGTGTCGAAAGTGTGGAAGGCGGCGGCGCCGTGCTGCTGAACTCCTCTGCGGTCACTGAGTCGGAGACATCGCTGCCCGGCTCGGAATGGGTCCATCTGACCCTGTCGTCACCGAACCAGAAGCAGTACTTCGGCTCGAGCCTCGGCACCGTGCCGGACCTGGATGGAGATGGTGTCGTGGAGATCCTGGTGGGAGCTCCCGAGGCCCTGGATGTGGAACGTCTGAGCGGGCTGGTGGCCATCGTGCCGTCGGCGAGCTGGCTCGGTGCCACCAGCTTCTCCATGTCCACGAAGGCCGAGCAGGAAGGGATGTGGTGGTTCCCTGGTGACTCGGATGGGGCCAAGATGGGTAGCTCGGTGGCGGGGCTGGACGCCAACGGAGACAACGTCGGGGACATCGCTGCAGGCGGACTGTTCCAGCACGGCACCAACCAGGGCAGTGTGACGTTGATCGATGGCAGACGCCTGGGGCCGGGGGGCGGTGCCCTTTTCAACGATGTCGTCCTGGTGGAGATCGCCGGCAATGGCGGCAACTTCGGGCAGACACTGGCGGTGGGGGACTTCGATGGGGACGGGATCAAGGACCTGGCTGTGGGGGCGCCTGTTCAACCTGAATCCACCCAGACAGGCGTGGTTTATGTCTTCCTGGACCTTCCGAGCTTGATGCCCGAGCCGGAGGACACGGGCGCCAGTGACAGCGGCGCCAGTGACACGGGCATGAGAGCTCCGACGACGGTGGTGTCAGCGACCGACGCTGACATGACGCTTGAAGGGGCCGCAAAGGGCGACATGGCCGCAGAAGCCATGGATGTGGGAGACCTGGACAACGACGGCCTGGACGATCTCCTGGTGGGGGCAAAGCGGGCTGAGAGCGGTGCTGGTGCGGTCTTTCTCTGGGTCGGGGGCACGGGCTCCGATGGTTGGGGGGCCTACGGCATTGTCGGGGCGGACGGGGATGCCATGGGGGGCAGCGTCAGCTTCGTCGGCGATGTGGAGGGGGGTGGAATCGGCGATGTCATCGCTGGAGCCACCGACAACGAGACCACCTACGCCCGCGGGGGCGGAGCCTATGTCTTCAGCGGCGAGGACTGGGGCGCAGCGGGGGGCCAACTGACTGCCGAGGACGCTCGCTACTTCCTGCCGGGCGAGGCACAAGGGGAGCGCTCCGGCTGGGGAGTGCTCGGGGCCGGGGATTTCGATGGGGATGGCCAGCTTGACCTGGCGGTCGGCGCACCGGGAAGCGATGACTCCAGTGAGGGGGTCGAACAGGGCGGGCTGAGCCTCTGGGTGAGCTACGAAGACCTGTGATTCTCGGGCCCTGAAACGCCGGGGGATGGATCTCGGAAGAGCCGCCAAAAGAAGAGACCCAGGAGCACCAGCCCCAGTGCGAGAGCGAGTTCATGCAGGTTCTCGACCGTCGAGATGGACTCGGCCAGTCGGGGGCCCAGCCACCAGCCGGCCCCGACCCAGAGAAGTGCGGTCAGGGTGGCTGTCGACCCATCGAGGGCCAGGAAGCGCTTCAGGCTCATTCCGCTCGCACCGGAAAAGAAGAACGCCGGGAATCGCATCCCGGGAATCTGGCGACAGAGCACGATCGTCCAGCTTCCGAAACGGTCGTAGAAGCGGACGATGCGGTTCATGCGGCGAGGACTGAAGAGGCGACCGATCACCCCGGTGGGGTTTGGGCCCATGCGGCCAGGATGCCGGAGTATCCAGCCAGCAGCGCGAGCTCCAGCGGCGCGTGGCCCGCCCGGGCATAGGCGCCTGCTGCCATCAGGGAGACCTCCTCGGGAATGGGAAGCCCGAGTGGAGCGAGCAGGAGCGCGGCCACGACTGCCAGCAGCCCGTGTTCCAGCAGTAGATTCAAGGGGAGGCCTCTTCACACGGTCAACGGTCACCTGGACCGCTATCTGCGGAACGGGTAACCGGGGGCATGGTTCTTGACGATGCCCCGCCACCGGGACAGGGAGACCCATGCGTCGAACCTGGACCTTTGCGGATTCAGAGGCCACCCAGGCCTTCGGACGGCAATTGGGAGAGCGGGCAGGCCCCGGTGCTGTCCTGGCCCTGACCGGTGATCTGGGCGCAGGCAAGACCTGTCTGGCCCAGGGTGTGGGAATGGGGTTGGGCGTCCGAGGTCCGGTGACAAGCCCGACTTTCGCCTTGATCTGGGTCCACGAGTCGGGACGAATCCCTTTTGTCCATGCGGACTTCTACCGACTGGGCGATGCATCGGAATGCCAGGAACTCGGGCTGGAGGAACTCCTGGGAGGGGAGGGGGTCGCTGTGGTGGAGTGGGCCGATCGTTTTCCGGAGCACCTGCCGGAGGATCGGCTGAACGGCACCCTGGAGATTCCTCGAGTCGGGGTTCGCACGTTGACCCTCGAGGCCGCCGGGCCCCAGGCCATCCGTTGGCTGTCAGGACTGGATTGAGCCGGTGAGCCGCAGGCCGAACTTTCGACGCGAGCGGACCCGGAGCCTTGGTGGCGTGGGCGTGCTGGCGGTGGTCATCCTGCTCGGGGCGGTCTTGCTCGCTGTTCGTTCCGTTCTGCCCCTGGGAGAGGTTCCCATCGAGCCCATACAGGTGGTGGGCGATGTGCCTGAACCGGGCTGGTACCTGCTGGAGAGCCTCACTCTTCACCAGGCGGTCTCTGCGGCTGGGGGAGACCCGGCGCCGTGGCCGGACCTGCCCCTCCTGCCCGGCTGGCGGGTGGTCCTGGAAGATGGAGAAGTGCGTCTTGAGCCGTCGGGAAAGGAGCTTGTCTTTGGTCTTCCTCTCGATCTGAATCGATCCGACGTGGCGGCGCTCCAGGTGCTTCCTGGGCTCGGTGCCGTGTTGGCGAACGCCGTGGTGGCGCACCGGGAGGAACATGGGCCGTTTTTATCGGTCGAGGACCTGTTGGATGTCCCGGGAATCGGTCCCGCCCGATTGGAGGCCCTCCGCCCGTTTGTCGCCGTGTCGCCGTGAGTGGACCATCCTTGATGGTGCAGGCTGGGGGCCTTGGGAGATAAACGGAACGGCGTGAGCGTTTACCTGGACCACAACGCGACGGCGCCTCCAAGGCCCGAGGTACTGCAGGCTGTGCTGCCCTTCGTGACCGAGCACTGGGGCAACCCGGCCAGCATCCACCAGGCA
>CAZMNK010000116.1:0-8556 GCA_964567625.1 uncultured Enterobacterales bacterium
CACCTGGTCCCAGACCCCCTACACCCCGGCCCGCACGGTTCGCATGGTGGCCGCCGCGGCCGCCCGTGACCAGAGCGGGCCTGCGGTGGGCGAGGCAGCCGTTCGCGCCTCCGAGCGCATGGCAGCGGTCACCTCGGCGGTCAGCCAGGACAGTGGCAGTGCTTCACCGGTGCCTCGTTGGGCGCCGCGCTCGCCGGATCAGACCCTGGCACAGCCCTTTGCTGGAGCGGCATCCGGCACGACGCCCACGGGAGAATTCCAGGGTGCCGGGACCGGAGAAGGCCGTGAGCGGGCCTGGCGTGGCGCTGCGTTGGGTACTGCGGCCGGTGGCCGATTCAGCGGCGCAGCGACCGGTCGCACAGGCCGTGGGACCTGGTCCGGAGCCAGTGCCTGGCAGACGCCGGAGTGGGACTGGTTGGGCGCCGGGTCCCGCGTCACCCCTCGCGGTGAGTTCAGCGGTGCGGCGACTGGGGCGGGCTACGAGCCTGGATTCACCGGTGCAGCGCTCGGTGCCGGTCTGAGCCGGGAGTTCTCCGGTGCACGCGTGGGCAGTGCAGAGTCCCTGGACTTTGCCGGTGCTCGCGCGGCGGTGGGGATGGCAGGGGACTTCACCGGTGCCCGTTCAGGCCGCACACCCGGTGGCGTCTTCCAGGGGACTCGGCGTGCATGGACCGCAGCCGATGGGACCGTGGTGCGCTCGTCCACGCCTCCTCGTGCCGAGCTGCGCGAAACCCTGGACGGGGTCTCCAGTGAACACGCCGGACAGTGGGCTCCGGGCTGGGCTGTTCGCGCCACGGGACGGACCTTCCTGAACACCACCGGCGATCTCGTCCAGTCCCTGGCTGAGGCCCGGGACCCGCTCGAGATCATCCAGGTCATCCTGGAGCGGGGGGATCGGCTTGCCGTCAGTCGCAACCTGCCGACCCCGGTCGTTGAAGTCATTCGCCAGATTCGGGCCACAGCCGCCCAGGAGATGGTGCCACCAAGACTGGCCGCCCAACGTGCGGCAGATGCCCACCACAGTCCCAGTGCGAGTGTCATCCGTGGCCGACGGCCGCGGAGCCTGCCCAGCACGACGCGGGTTGTGCGGGGCGGTGGGAGCCGGTCTCCGTCGACTGTCGGAGCGGTGGGTGGTGTCGGCACCGGCAAGCTGGGCCAGCTGGCGTCACGGCTCCAGAACCTGATCCACCTGGTCCAGGTGGAGAAGCGCCTCTCGGATGCTCAGCGGCAGGTCCGCATGGCAGCCGAAGGAGCGGAAGCGTCACCTGCGGAACAGGGCGAAGCTGGGGGTGCACGTGCTGCTGCCAAGTCGGGAGACCTGGAAGCGCTCAAGCGCGAAGTGCTCAACAGTGTGAGCCGCGAACTCGAACTGCGCCGCGAACGTGGCCAGGAGGACAATGATGGCAACTGGTGGTAGCAAGGCCTCCTTCACCAGCTATGAATTCGCGAGCGATGGCAGCTTGGGATCGGAGTTGGTCACCTTTTCGGTGCAGTACAACCCCAAGGAGATCAAGTCCGACAAGGCTTCGAAGTGGAAGAAGAAGGACAAGCAGGGCAGCGACGGCGCCGCCTTTGAGTTCCAGCAGGGCGATCCGCGCACCCTGGTGATGGACCTGTTCTTCGACACGACCAATGACGGCCAGTCCAACGTCGAGTGGGACTGGGTGGAAGGGCTTCTGGCCCTGACCAACCCCAGTGTCAGTGCACCGGAAGGCGGGGAGAAGAAGTACCCCCCGCTGGTCAAGTTCGTCTGGGGCGACTTCGAGTTCGTGGGAATCATGGAGAAGATCGCCACCCAGTACCTGATGTTCAGCTCGGATGGAAACCCGGTTCGGGCAAAGTGCACGGTCACCATGAAGGAGTTCCAGGTTGCCGAGTTCCTGGGTGCTGATGGGGGGGTCACCGGGGTGGGAAACCTGGTCGACCTGTCTGGCCAGATCGGCCAGGAGGCCCGGGAGATGACCGAGATCGAGGTTGTCGAGGCCCAGGCGGGGGACACCGCTGTGTCCCTGGCTGCCGAGAATGGGTCCTCCTACCAGGCGATCTGCGAAGCCAACGGCATTGACGATCCAAACGCGGATCTTTCAGGCCTGTCCATCGTGGTTCCATCGTGATTTCCCGGTGGGCCAGGACCCTGTGAATCCGTGTTGAGGGACGCCGAATGAGTAGCAATACAGAGACCCAGAGTGCCGCCAGCTTCACGTTGACGCTGGGTAGCAATGAAATGACCCAGGCGGACAACAAGGGCCTGGACACCCTCATCTTCGAGGACCACGTCGACCTGGTCTCGATGGTGACGGTGCGTCTCAGCCAGATCGGGGACTCCGGTGATCTTCCCTGTGCGCTGGGGGACGAACTCAAGCTGACCATGGGCACCAGTGGCACCGAGGTCTTCGAGGGTGAGATCATCGCCATGGAACCGACCTTCAGCACCAAGGGTGGAACGTCGCTGACCGTTCGGGCTCTCGACAAGGTTCACCGCCTGGGAAGGGGCCGCAAGACCCGCGTCTTCGAGGAGATGACCGACTCCGACGTGGTCAGTTCCGTGGGTGGAGAGGCCGGCTTGAGTGTCGACGCTGACTCCACCGATGAGACGCTGCCCTACATCCTTCAGCGCAACGAGTCCGACGTGGCCTTCCTGAAGCGCCTGGCGGCCCGGAACAACTACCTCCTTCGAATCGCGGACGGGAAACTGGCCTTCAAGAAGCCTCAGTTCGAGGGCACCGGCTACGAAATCAAGATGGGGGAGAACATGACGGACTTCCGCATCCACTACAACACCACAGGGCTGGTGCAGAACGTGGTGGTGCGGGGTTGGGACATCGAGGCCAAGGAGGAGATCGTGGGGGAGGCCACGACTTCGGATGTGGACCAGATCGGCAGTGGGAGCCTGGGCGTGGACACCGCGGGCACTTTTGGAGACTCCACGGCCTATGTCACCGACGTTCCGATCAGCAGCCAGTCCGCAGCGGACGCGGTGGCCCAGGCCGAGATGAACCGGATCGCCCGGAAGTTTGCAAGAGGCACGGCGACGATCGCCGGCAATGAAGAGGTTCGCGCCGGCACCATGGTGACTTTCTCTGGCATCAAGGCGGCGGTCAATGGAACCTGTTTCGTGGTCGGGTCCCGCCATACCATCAGCGCAGGCACTGGCTATACCATCGAGTTGAGCTTCTGTTCGACCAGCGAGGGCGAGGCCGGCTGACGGGGCCCGCCGAACCTCCTATAATCCCCACCCCCGTGATGAACGGCACCGTTCATGGTGGGGCTGTGGAGTCTCGATGGGCAGTCCAAAGGAATACCTCGGCCGAGGCTGGGGCTATCCATTCTCCTTCGATCCCGCGCGAGGAGGCGTGGGGCTCTCGGAGTACGAGGAGAACATCCGCCAGTGCGTCTCCATCATCCTGTCGACCCGACCGGGGGAGCGCCAGATGCTCCCCGAGTTCGGGTGCAGGATCCATGACCTTCTCTTTGCCCCCAACACCGCTGCAACCGCCTCGACCGTCTCGCACTATGTACGAAGTGCACTGGGGCGGTGGGAGCCTCGAATCGAGGTGACCGGGGTAAAGAGCGAGCCCCAGTCCACCGGCACCATCCACGTCCAGGTCGAGTACACGATACGGACCACTCGTAGCCCCCAGGTCGTCGTGCACGTCCTTTCCGCAACCCGCTAACAGCACCACTGTGCGCCCACGGCGAGGTTGGCTCCGGCGACCCGCACGGCACACCCAGGAAGTCTGAAGCATGCCCATCCGACCTCCCAATCTAGACGATCGCCGCTACCAGGACATCGTCAACGAAGCCCGCCGGCTGATCCCCCAGTACTGCCCGGAGTGGACCAACCTCGGAGATGCCGATCCCGGCATGACCCTGGTCCAGCTTTTTGCCTGGATGACGGAGATGACGATCTTTCGTCTCAACCGGGTGCCGGACAAGACCTACATCCACTTCCTCAACTTCATCGGGGAAGAACGCCGTGCAGCGGCACCGTCGGTGGTCCCGGTCACCTTCAGTCTGCGAAATGAGTCTCACCAGGAGGTCCCGGAGTTCTCTCGCCTGGCCACACGGCAGCGGGAAGGAAGACCGGCGACGACCTTCTTCACGACGGAAGGGCTGACGGTCCATTCCAGCGAGCTCCTCCGGGTGGTCACGGTACGAGGAGGCACGGAACCGGCGGTTCGGGAGATCCCGTTCAACCACCTGGACAACCACTCCTCCGCCCTGGTCTTCGGTGGAGGGCGCGGGGTCCAGCTCTTCGACATCGATGCTTCGGCCTATGGCCCCCAGGCCTATTCCCCTCATCATTTCCTCTACGTCGGCCACGACGATCTTCGACTGATGTCGGTGGAGAACGATGGCAAGCGACGGCTCGGACGCCTGCAGATCCGGCGCAAGAGCGAGGGAGACACGCTCTCGCTCATCGACTTCTTCCGCTGGGAATACCCGACCGAAGAAGGCTGGATGCCCGTGCCGATCGACGATGAGACCGAGGAGGTGCTCGGCATGCCGGAGCACGTGCTGCTCACGGCGATGCCGGAGATCATCCCACTGAACCAGTTCGGAGAGAACCTCAACGCTTTTGCACTGCCGGAGACCGTGGCCGAGCAGAAGTGGTGGTTCCGGGGTCGGCTGGACTACGAGCGCTGGATGGCCGCTCGAATGGAGGAGGACCTCAACGTCTTCTGGCAGGATGACCGCGGCGGTGAGCAGCGGGAAGTCAACAGCTGGAAGGTGCGCTCTTCGGGCCGCACGCTGGAGTTCTTCCTTCAGGACCTGCCTCCGATCAAGGCCGGTTGGACCGTTCGCCTGCAGCTGGTGGATCGGGGCGTTCACGCCGGTCGCGGGGGGGCTCTGCCCGAGTACCGTTGGTCCTTCCGGCGCGGTGAGATCTGGGAGTCCGTACCACCAGAGCGGGTTCGGGTAGAGGGAACCCTGGTCACCCTCACCGGTCCCTTTGTGGAAATGAGCCCCGATGGTTTCAACCTGCGGGCGGAACGCACTGAGACCGTGGCCATGCGACGGCTCTGCACAGAGCTCGACCTGGAGATCAACTGGTCCCGGCCCATCGAGGTCTCGATGTTCTCGGGTGACGATCCTCGACGGGTCGAGGAACTCCTGGTCGACGAGGGGCCCTGGTCACCCTTCCAGGTCGCTCCGACGGTCACGCCAACCATCGGTCGCAAGTGGTACCTGGGGACGGACCTCTTCCAGAACCGGAAGCAGGCTCCGGTGCTGGTCGAACTCGAGTTGAGCTTCGAGTGCAACGGGGAGCCCGTCCCGGAACCGGTCAAGGACTACCTGTTGCAGTTGACCTACCGGGCCGAGGACTCCTGGCGGGTGGTGTACAGCAAGGACAAGAAGTACGCCGGGTTTACCTTTGCCAAGCTGGACAAGGACAAGAGTGCCCACAAGAAGGCGGGTATTCGCCGGGTTCGCTTCGTGCTCGACCCCAAGACCCAGATGAAGGGCCTGGCTCGCCACGACGTTGGTGGTCGCGAGACCACCTGGGTCCGCTTTGAACTGGCCAAGGCAAACCTGAGCCAGAAAGACGATGAGGACAAGCTCCACCCCGTCGTGCCACGGATTCATGCGGTTCGGCTCGGGGCAGACAAGACCCTGGGCGATGGCAGCTACGACGAGCCCCTGCCGAACCCCAAGCTGGCCGAGGTCGTGCACCGGCAGCACAACCGGCGCCTGACCCGGTGTGTCACTCGGGTCGCTGGACGCACCGGAGAATTCCATCCCTTCTTCCCGTTCATCGACCTGGATGATGAGCACCTGGCCGTCTACCTGCAGTTCGACAAGCCGCTACCGGCGGGGGCGCACCACGCGGTGCACTTCCGTTGCCGGGGCGAGGCGAACTTGCCGGAGGACAGCTACGTAGACTGGGAGGTTCTGGAGCCCAAGGCCCATGGCAAGACCGCCTGGCGCAGGGTGGTCTCTGGCGCCGATGCGGACCCGGACGAAACAGGACCGGGGCCCTACCAGTTGACTGGAACCGGCGTGTTGAGCTTCCCCCTGCCTGACGCCTCCAAGGGCCTTCCAGAGGACGGCACCTTCTGGCTACGAGGTCGTGTAGAGGCAAAGGGTGACGTGGGTGTGGCGCGGTTCCCGGCCCTGCCACCAGTCACCCACCTGTTGTTGAACACCGTGTCCGCGGTGAACCTGGTTCGCTTCACTGAGGAACGATTCTCGGGTCAAGGGGTGCCCAACCAGGTGCTCCAGTTGACCCGTCGACCGATCTACCTGCATCCCAAGGAGCAGGGCCAGCAGATCTTCCCTCGGCCTGAACGCTTCCAGGACATCGAGGTCAACGTGACCGAGTCCGGTGGCAACACCGGTCGCTGGGAGATGCCGGTGACCGGCAACCTGATCACGGCAGACAAGGACGCCCATGCATTTGAGGTCGATCCGGTCGATGGCACCCTGAAATTCGGCAACGGAATCCGGGGGTGCATGCTTCCAGTGGGCACCCACAACGTGCAGATCAAGACCTACTACGGGGTGCCAGGCACGCGAGGCAACGTGAGCACCCACGAGGTCATCGTGGCCGATGGACTGGGGGATGCCCAGGTCACCAACGTGTTGCCTGCCACCGGTGGACGGGACCCGGAGTCCATCGCCGAGATCATGCGGCGGGCCCCGAGCATCTTGACCAGTCGGGACCGGGCTGTCACCCGGCAGGACTTTGAGATCATTGCCCGGGAAGCCTCGGGAGAGGTGAGTCGGGCAGCCTGTTCCGGGGACATGGGCCTGGACGGTACGGTGGAAGTGGTCATCCTGCCCCATCGCCGGGAAGGAGAGGTCATTCCCGATCCCTTCCTGGCCACGAGTACCCGGGACCATGTCGAGAAATACCTGGGTCGGCGTAGCTTGATCAATGTCCAGCCCAAGGTTCGCCTGGCGACGTTCATGCCGGTCGATGTCTCCCTGACGGTACGCCTGCGGGGGAACGCGAATCCGATCATGGTCCGCGAGTCGGCCAGCCTGTGGGTCCGGCGCTTCCTGGATCCCTACGATGGGGGCCTGGACAGTAGTGGGTGGCCCTTTGGAGGCACGCTCTACGCCCAGGACTTCGCCCGGTTGGTGAGCGAGATCGACGAGGCCCGGCATGTCTCGGGCGTGGCCCTCTACGATCGGACTGAGGCGGCCAGCCGCACAGGAAGACAACGTCCTGGATGGGAGGAAGGCGTGGGCTCCCAGGAGCTCGTCCTGGACAAGTCTGACCTGTTCTACTGCCAGCGGGTGCGCATCGAGTTCGAGGATGGGATGTCTTGACGCGCAATCTTCCCGTTCCAGCGAACCAGCAGTTCATCCCGGTACCGGGGGATTACTTCCACCTGGAGACCGTGGTGGTTGTGAATCACCCGATCCAGGAGGCGCGGAGCTATCTCAAGCGGAACCTGGGCAACCATGTGGGCTTTCAGCTGGTCGAGGCTTCCCGCGGGGAGCAGGTCGGCTGTGTCCGAGCGATACAGATCAACCCGGCCGAGGGGGGCGAACCTGTCTACATCGAGGCTGTGGGAACCCTTCCGGATGGCAGCCTGGCGGGTCCCTATACGCCAGATGGCCTGGTAGAGCGGCGGGCTCGGGTCATCACCTCCCGAGGGGGGCCTCCCAAGGCGCTTGGTCCCAAGGACGAGATCATTCTCCATGTTCCGGTGAAGAGCTACCTGCGATTTATGCCGCGGGTCTTCCAGGGCGCCGGTGGCACCATCGAGCGGTCGGTTCCGGCCCAGTCGACCACGGCAAGCGAGCGGGAATGGGGAGCAGTTGCCCCCTCAGAGGGACCGGTGGCCGACGCGCGGAACGCCGACTCCATCCGAAGGTTCCTGCTGCTCTTCCAGCACCTGATGACCACGGTGGTGGACCACGTCGAGAGCATTCCCTCGATCACCGATCCACTCACCTGCGACGCTCGCTTTCTGTCCTGGATTGCATCCTGGGTGCAATTCAGCCTGGACGAGTCGCTGCCGCTTCATCAGCAGCGAGAACTCGTACGCAGGGCCATCCGGCTCTACCGGACCCGCGCCACCACCATTGGAGTGGAGGAGATGATCCGGGTGCTTACAGGCACGGAGGTCCGGGTTCAGCCTCGAAAGAAACCCCAGCCCCTGGTGGTGGGTGGGTCGACTCTCTCCGGTGGCCAGACTGTCTCTGCTCGGTACACCAGGGAAGAACCGCCGGCCTTCTTTCTGTTGAACGAGGATCGTCCCGAAACCCTGTTCTTTGTCCTTGAGTTGCCCCCTCGGGAGCAATTCGCTGCCATCTTCTCGGAACGGGCCCCCCTGGTGCTGCAGCAGATCACGCGCATCGTCACCCAGGAAAAGCCCGCCCACATCACTTTCACCATCCAGTTCAAGGAAGGCTGATGATCAAGCAAGCGGATCTCCTGCGTCTCGACGCTTTCGAGGGGCTATGCCTGACCGCCCAGGACCTCCAGGACGAGCAGACCTATCACCGCCGCAGCCTGCATCGGCACACGCACTACCTGTTGGGCTTTGGCGTCGTGCAGGGCCTCAAGGTCGAGCTTGAAGCCAAGAAGAAGAAGTACTT
>CAZMNK010000116.1:8656-17237 GCA_964567625.1 uncultured Enterobacterales bacterium
GTGAACGAGTTCATTCGGCTCAACCGAAGCGTCATGCAGAACCTGTTTCGGACCGCCCTGGTCAAGGAACTCGCCCTCTCGGCGCTGTCCTTGAACAGTTCCCTGGTGAGTTCCCAGTTTCTGCTGATCGAGGAAGGGACCAGTGACAGGGTGCTCTACCGGACAGCAGGAACGCTCATTACCTACGCCCATGATTGGTACAACGACCTGCCCAAGACAATTGCTCGCATCGACAAGTTCAAGGCCTTTGTGCGCAAGGTCAACGCCGAGATTCCAGGTGTGGACCAGCCGGACGATGTGTGGCTGAAGTGGTTCGACAAGTTCGAGCGACTTCTGCAGCCCCTCGGCAAGATCAGTGAGGAGCTGGAGAAGACGGCTGAGGCCAAGCGGTAGCGCACCGTGGACGTTGGTTCTCCGGTTGCTTCGACCGTCCTGGTCCAGATCCAGGTGGTCGATCTCACGCCTCAGAGTCTGGCTCTGGAGCTGCCGACCTACCTGAAGAGTGCGGACCTGACCCAGCGGATCGCTCGGGATGCCGGACTCGGTGCCTACTGGCCGGACGGCAACAGGCGGCTGTTCTGGTTGCGGGCCCGCGGACTGGTGATGAAGGAGGAGGACACCCTGGGAGACCTGGGCATCGTGCGAGGTGAGTTGCTTCACCTGCTTCCCCAGCCTCCAGCAGGCTCCCAGGTGGTGGAGCAGGTTCCGGACTACCCCGAGACCCGTGGCTACCCGGCCAGGGGAAACATGGCCCTGGTCCTGAACGGCATCTGGGTCATCGTCTGGGCCCTCCTCTGGGGCCTGGCACTTTCCGTGGATCGGAGTCTCTGGACGGTTCTCTTGCCGGGGTTCGCCCTGGGCTGCCTGTGCGTGTCATTGGCGCGGCACCTGTTCGGAGGAGAGGGGCGTCGGGGACGTGTCGCGGGTGTCGGAGCCGCTGTGCTGGTGCTGCTATGCGCGTTTACCGTGGTTGTGCCGGTCTTCTACGGGGAGGATGCGGCGTTGGTCATTCGCGAGGTGGCGCCGGGCTGGATCCTGGGGCTCCTGGGGATCCTGGTGGGCTGGTTGGCCTGGTGGGGGGCGGTTGAGCCTCTTCCCGCTCGAACCGAGGCTGTGGCCGCCACACAGCAGGCCCAGGCCGGCCCGGCGCTGGCGAGCTGTGGCATCTGCCAGCAAGCTGTGGACGTCACGGTGCAGACGCACTGCCGTTATCGGTGCGGCCAGGTGTTCCACACCGGTTGCTACCAGGCCCGGGCGGCTGCAGGAGGCCAGACCGAAGAGGGCAAATGTGAGATCTGCGGCCAATGGACGCAGGGAAGTCCGGGCTGACCGCCCCCATATTGGCCCGATTCGCCAGGGATCGAGACCTGGAGCCTGTGTTGTTGACCGTGGGGTGGCGGCGCCAGGTCTGGCGCGATCAGGCCTCTCGTACCAGCCGGAAGCCCAGGTCTGGTCCCTGGACGTAGGGTTCGATGAGGAAGCGGGCCTTGGCCCAGGCGGCCATGGAAGGCTGGCTCCAGGCCCCGGGGTGGATCAGACGACCCCCTGCGGCCTCGTCGCCAAGCCACTCAGCCACGTTTCCAGCCAGGTCCATCACGCCCTCAGGGGTGGCATCACGGTGGTAGATGCCCACGGCACAGGGGCGCTTGAGCACCTCTTCAGATGTGTTTGCGTTGCCGCTGCCGAAGGGTGCCCCCCAGGGGTAGGGCCGCTTGGACACTCCGCGCATGACATGGAGTCGTTCCATCTGGGTGGGCAGGCGAGCGCCAGAAGCATTGGCATAAGCCTTGGCGTCGTGCCAACTCACGTAGATGGCCGGCTGATTGTCTCCTTGAAGAGCCCCCTCAAGCCGGTCGTAATGGGCCTTCCAGGGAGACTCGGCCTCGGCCTTCCAGGCGAGGCCTTCCTCGGTCCAGTGGCTCGGGTCGTCGTAGGCACCACTGGCGACAAAGGCATTGAACTCCCCCGTGGTGACGGGGAAGCGGCCCACCAGTAGCGTTTCCTGGTGGACGGGAACGGGGACGTAGTAGTCGGGATCCGACGGCTTGCGCAGTCGCGGGTCCCCGTATTGGGCCAGGAGTTCACCGATGGCAACCCGCTTTCGGGCACCGCCGACTCCTGCCTCGATCACGGCCAGCAGAGCAGTGACAAGCTGCTGGGCATCGGAGCCATTGGTTTGGGAACGCCCCAATGTGAGCAGCGGATCGATGCGTTCTTCGACGGGCATTGCCAGGACTTCGTTCAGAGCCAGGGGCACGTTCACCTTCCTGCAAAGGGCTTAACGGACAGCTTGGACAAGGTGCAATTGACGTCAGCGCTACACTGGCTCCGTGACCACCCCCGTGCCGGTTTTATGGACTCTTCCTGACCTTCCGGAAAACGAGTTGCGGGTTCGCCCCGTGCCGGAAAAGAAGGGTCTGGCGCTGCGGGTTGGATCCCATGCCGCGGTGTCCGCCGTCCTCGGACTTGGACAGGAGGCACATCGAGGCATCTTGCGCCTGATCCTCGCTGGCGGGGTGGGGGCAGAGGCTGCCCGAGACCTGTTGGTGGGTGCTCGGTGGGAGGGCCTGGAGGATCTTCGACTGGAGGGCAATGCGCTGGGGCCCCGGCGAAGGCATCTCGATCCTGGCCCTGAGAACATCTGGTTGTTCAGGGTCGAGGGGGACGACAGCGTGCTCCGGGCAATCGCCAGCCTTCCACGGCTTCGGCGGCTCAGTCTGAGTGGCAATCGCCTGGGATCAGGGGGGGCCAGTGTCCTGTCCAGACTGGAGGGCCTGGAGCGGCTGGACATCCGAGGAAATGGGCTTGGGGACGCGGGGGCCGTGGCCCTGGGCTCTCTCCGAGGTCTGCGCCACCTGGACTGCTGCGACAACGGCATCGGTGTCGAGGGTTCCAGGGCTCTCGGTGGCATACCAGGCCTGGAGATCCTCATTGCCAGTCGGAACCCGGTGGGCGATGAGGGGGCCGCCCATCTGGGGGCCTCCAGCTGCCTCCAGGATCTTCGTCTCGACGGTGCGGGCCTGGGACCCGACGGGGCCGAGGCGCTGGTGGGGTTGCCGCTGGTCAGCCTGGACCTGTCGGGGAACACCATTGGCTGGCGGGGGGCACGGGCGCTGGCGGGCCTCTCGGGACTTCGGACCCTGCGCCTCGTGAACTGTGATCTTGGCCCCCGATCGGTCACCGCGCTTGCAGGACTGTCTCGGCTGGAGCGGCTGGACCTGGCCCACAACCGCATGAACCGCCAGGCCGCCAGGGCCCTGGGGCATCTACGCCAACTCCGTCACCTGGATCTTCGTGGGACTGAGGTGGAACCGGCCTTCTTGACGGTCCTGCCCCAGTTGACGGAGCTGGAGACCGTTCGCCTCGGAGGCTGTGGCCTGACCTCGGCGGATCTGGAGGCACTTCAACTGGCCATGCCCCAGGTGGAGCTCGGCTAGCAGGCTTCGGGTCAGTTGTCTGCGGTGGCTTGCGCGGCGGACCAGGCGCGCATGAAGTTCTCACCGCGGACCCCCCGCAACTGCTCATCGGTCCATCCCCGGGACTGGAGTTCGGCCCAGAGCAACGGCAGGTCACTGGCCGTGGTCAGGCCCTTTGGTGTGGTGATGAGACCGTCGAAGTCACTGCCCAGGGCCACGGCGGCGTGGCCGCCGACGGCGGCCAGGTGGTCGGCGTGGTTGGCCACGGCCTGAACATCACGTGCGCCTCCCACAAAAGGCGCGTGGAAACCCAGGCCGATGACGCCACCCGTGGCAGCAATACAGCGGATCTCCTCGTCGGTCAGGTTTCGAGGATGGGCCTGGAGGGCGTGGGCATTGGAGTGACTGGCAATGACGGGTGCTGGTGCGTCACGGCAGATCTCCAGGGTGGTCTGCCGGCTTGCGTGTGAGAGGTCGATCAGGATGCCCTTGGAACGGGCGTGGGCCACCAGGGCTCGTCCTTGTTCGGTCAGGCCCAGACCCTGGTCACCGGAGCTGCCCGCAAAGTCATTGGACATCGACCAGGTCATTCCCAGGATGGCCAGTCCTCGGGCTTGCAGGCTGTCCAGAGTGCCTTGCCAGTCCTCGGACCCCAGGCCGTGAGCGCCCTCCAGCGACACGATGTAGGCAATTCGGTTGGACTCGATGATGGTGCGCGCCTGAGCTGGACTCCGGGCCAGTTCAAACCCTTCCAGTCGGGCGTCCTCGGCTTCGAGCAGGCCCAGGAGCCGAAAGGTGTGGGACCGCCAGTCCGCTGTGCGCGGTGGCCAGAGGACCTCGACGGCCAGGTTCGTTCCACCGGCCTGGAGCTGCGGGAGCCCTCCTTCCAGGCCCTGGGCGGCGTCCAGGGCCAGGCCCTTGCGGTGAAGCTGTGTCGGGGTGTCCAGGTGGAGGTCAGCCTGGAGGGGCACGGCAATCGCCGCGCTCAGGAGCAGGGTGGTGATCACGAAGGAAGGCTAACTGTCCCGGGCACCATCCAGGAACAGGTCAAGCCCGTCTGGCCCGCCCGGAGCACCCGGGAAGTGCTCCCTGGGGTCAGGCGGAACCAAGACTCCGGATCTCAAGGAATCGGGCCACGAGCAAGGTGCCAGGGTCCCCGCGCCTCCGGCACTTCTTGAGTGCAGCCATCAATCCTTGCAGGGCCACCTTGGGGTCCTGGCGGACGAGTTGGACCTCGCTGATGTCGATGGCTGCTGCCGCGAAGGCCAGCCAGTTGTGGCGGCCCTCGGCCAGGACCAGTGCCTCCTGGGCCGCCGCCAGAGCCGGGTCCATTTGTTTCTCTGCCAGGTATTGGCCTGACAACAGCAGCCATGCCGCCAGGCTCGTGGCCGTGTCCGGGCTCTCTGTGGCCCGGATCAGGTGGACCAGCGCGTCTTCGTTTCGTCCGGCTCTCAGGAGGGATCCTGCCAGGGCCAGCACCAGGTCTGGCCGGTGGTTGGACTCCTGCACGGCGCAGATCCATGCCTGTTCCGCTTCTCCCCATTGTCGCCGCTGGTCAGCGTCCTCGGCCACGGCGATCCAGCCGTCGATTCGGTCCTCAGGATTGCCCAGGCCGGCGGCGAGGGATTCGGTCAACTGGGGGCCGGATCCGGCGCGAGCGAGGTCCCTGGCTGCCAGGCTCGCCAGGACGGCGAGTTCCGGGAATTGAGCTGCATCCGCCAGTGCCCGGTCGGCCAGGCCCCAGGCCTCTCGGGGGCGTCTTCTGGCGACCGCCGCCCGGATCCTTCGGAGTCTCTTCTCGAGTTCCTTCATGGCACCACCTGTTCCACGGGTCGGGTGCCCCGGGCCAGGACAACCGCCAGTGCGGCGAGACCATCTTCCCGCAGGAAGGTGAGGCGTTGCCCAAGGTCACCCAGGCATTCGTCGGCCCGGTCCATCGCCGCCTCGAGCTCGGCAAGGGGTTGTCCGACCTTTCGCTCCAACCCTTCGCTCACGCCCAGGGCTTCCCGGGCCACAATCCCCAGTTCGCGCCAGAGTGCCCGCAGCACCCCGCGCAGCTGGAATCGCACAGGGGCTCCGGCGACTCGCCAGGCGGCAGTCGCGGCTGCCGCCAACTCGACCTGGAGTTCGGCGGCCGATCGGACGGCGCCCTGGACGCCCTGGATGACGGGGACCAGGGCGGAATAGGTCAACAGATCCGGTCCAGCGGGGTGCCCCTTGCCAGGGACCATGGCGTCCAGCCAGGCCAGGTCCTGGTCTTCCTGGGAGACTGGTTGCGGGCGTGGGCAGGGTGGGACCTCTTGGAGGCGAGAGGGCCCGGCCACCCGGCTGAGAGCGGTAGCCAGCAGGGCGGATCCCAGGGGGCTGGCTCCTTGACCACCGTGGTCCAGTGGATCTGGCCCGGCTGGTCGGATGCACCTCTCGAAGATCGCCGGTGCCCACAGGCGAGATGCCCGGGCAAGCTCCCATGCCATGCGCCGGGCCTGGGGCAAGGCGTCGTCTTCGAGTACCAGGGAGACCGCCCGGTTTACGGCCTGGACGCCTGTGGCTCGGGCGGTGACCGCCTGGGAGAGTGTGGCCATGGCCGCTGCCCTGGCGACCACGGAGGAGAGGCTGGACGGGCCGGGCAGGGGTCGGGCCAGTTTGCCCAGCGCCCTTCCGGCCGGGACTGGCGAGCAGTCTCCCAGCAGGGCGCCTGCAGTGGCGCAACGACTCAGCGGGTGGGTGTCGCCGAGGCCCGTCAAAGACTCGGGCTCCAGGGGCACTTGCGCCAGGGCAGTCGGATCCTGGATCCAGCCCCACAGGGCATCGTGTACCTCGTCCCCGAGCAGTTGTTCCGGTCGGTCCAGAGGGGTCTCCAGGCGGATGTCCTGAAGGTCCTCTTCGTGTTTCCTGGTGGCGCCACCGTCCGTGGAGTCGAGTGGATCTTCGGGCAGTGATGCTGGTTTTTGTCGCCTTCGTCGAGGGCGTGGGCGCCCGGCAGGTGGCTTGGGGGGATCTTCGTCACCGCCGAGCTCCTTGTTGCCCCAGAACAGAGCCTCGTCGTCGGGCAGGTCCAGGATGGCTGTTTGGGGGCTCGAGACAGAGGACTCGGACCCGATCTCTTCCATCTCCTGGTCACTTTCGAACTCTGCACCTTCCTCTTCGATCTCGATCTCGAGACTCGGCGTGGTCTGTTGCGCGCCGCTCTGTCTGGCCATCAGCCCCAACAACGCCTGGTTGCCGAGACCTTCCTGGAGGGTGCTCGCCTGGTTCGGTTCAAGCTCCTGGCCCTCTTCCATGCGGCCCATTTCCTGGCCATCCAGGTGCCGGGGCTTCCCCTTGTCCACGGGTTTCTGTGGATGTTGCTCAGGGCGTTGCTTCTTGTCTCTCGTCGAGATGGAACCGTCCTCCTTGAGTGAGGATCCTGGCATGCGTCAGGATCTGATAGTGTTCCCTGTCCTGGAGAGGTGAAAATGGAGACCCTGGCGGGTTTTCAGAAGACCGGCCGTGTGACCCGCGGACCGGCCTCGGATCTCATTGAGTTGGTGGACGAGGAGGGGTTCCCCCATACCGCCATCGCTTTTCATGCGCAGTATCGCGATCATCCGGCGATCGGTGCCGCATTCGAGGTCGTGAAGGCCTTCCTGGAGGCACCGTATGTGACCGGCATGGTGGAACTGGTGGACCACGTTCCCGAGGAAGGGGCATTTATCTACCCGACCGGAGAGAGCTGGTCGGTGCACGAGGTCATTCGCAAGCTCGCAGACATGGGGCAGACCGCCGGAGTTCGTGCGGGGCTGGAGCTTCTCTATGCTGCAGGCCAGGTGCTGATCGAGGCTGCGGAGTCCGGCGAAGCACATGGGGTCTATTCCCATGGTGGACTCACGCCCTGGCGGGTCCTGGTCAAGGCAGATGGCCAAGTCCAGATCATCGGACATGCGGTGCCCCAGGTGGAGATCCTCCAATTCCATGCGGACCCCGAGGAGATCCCCAAGGAAGATGCCTTTCGCTACTGTCCTCCAGAGCGCATGGAGGCCCAGGACGAGGACCTGTCCAGTGACCTGTTCTCCCTGTCGCTGATCGCCTTTGAACTGATGACGGGTCGCCCGGTATACGACGGTCTGGTCAACGACATCCGGACCCAGGCGGCCCGGGGTGAGGGATCCAGGCGGCTCTTTCGATTCAAGGAGCAGCTTCCCGGGGCGGCCCTGGACCTGATGCGCACCTGTCTCAAGCCCGACCCGGAACACCGCCACGAGGACGGGGATGAGTTCTTGCAGGCAGTGCAGAAGGTGCTTGCTGGTGCGGACGCCATGGGACCGTCCTTGATGGAGGTCATGGACCGGATTGGAGAGATGAAGCGTCCGCCGGGCGAGGGCCTTGAAGCAGGCAAGACCATGGCCCTGGATCCGGAATCCATCCGCAAGGCCGTGGCGGAGCTCGAGGGCGAGGAGGCCGCGGCTCCGTCGGCGGTCCGAGAGAGCTTCAAGCCCTCTCTGGCCCGTCGTCCGCGGCGTGCCCCAAGGGCCCGAAGCCCCGAGGCGGAGGAGGATCTGCCTTCAGCGGCGCCCATCGAGGAGGCCCCTGCCCCAGCACCGGAAGAGGACGATGGGGGCGGAGAGGATCGCTGGAAGAAGCCGACTCGGGGCCGGCGGGCTCGGTCGGCTCGAGGCAGCAACGATGACCAGGAGAGTGCCGGTGGCCGGTCCATGGGCCGCCCGGATCGCTCCGGGGCCGACGAGATCCTGGAGAAGCTGAAGTCTTCGTCGGATCGCCAGGGCCGCCGAGGACGCTCTCAGGGTAGAGGGCAGACGGCCCAGCGGATCGAGGACATCCTCTCTTCCTCTGACGATGCCCGAGACTCTGGAGAGGCGGGGGGCGAGAGCCCGGCAGAATCCGCGCCAGAGGCCGATTCTGAGGCGAAGCCCGGGGCTTCCAGGAATCCACGGCGGGGCCGGCGGCCGGTCCGTAGACGCGGCGGGGCCCAGCGGGCCGATGAACAGCCGGCGGAAGAGACCCCAGCCAGTGCGAATCCTGCACGGGGTAGCGATCGCTCCACCCCGGAGCCGGAAGAGGAAGAGGTCCGTTCTCGGCGCCCGACCCTGGAGCCCCCCGAAGAGGCTCAGCCCGAGCCCGAGTCCGAGCCCGAGCCCGAGCCCGAGCCCGAGCCCAAGCCCGAGGCA
>CAZMNK010000117.1:0-17038 GCA_964567625.1 uncultured Enterobacterales bacterium
CCACCTGCTGGACGTGGCGTCCCAGGGGGCCCGGGAATCCCCCGGCGCCTTCGACATAGCCCCAGGTGGCCGCGGTGTTCAGACCGTCAATGGGCTCCGTCAGGTTCAGTGCACGGCCGAGCAGGCGCCCCCGACCGGTGGCGTCGACCACCAGGTCGGCGTGGATCACCTCGTTTCCGCCACCGCCGGTCTTCACCCGCACGCCGACCACCCTGCCCTCCTCGCCGAACACGGGTTCAAGGACCTCGACCTCCTGTCGAACCTGGACCCCGACTCGCACGGCCTCTTCGAGGATCAGGGCATCGAAGCGAGCCCGTTCCACCTGCCAGGCCAGCTCGTACCCACCTGCCAGCAACTGGCTCTCGTTCAGCCCGGGCAGATCCACCTCCAGGCGCTCGTCGAACAGCACGGACCAGGGCTCGCGGGTCTTTCCCCAGGTGTACACCGCGCCGAATTTCCGGGCGAATCCCTGGGAAGCAATCGCAGCCCCGAGCCCCAGGTGGTGCTCCAGGATCCCGATGGTGGCGGGCTGCAGCGACTCTCCGATGTTGTAGCGGGGGAAGACCGCCCGCTCCAGCAGCAGGACCGGGACGCCCTCCTTGGCGAGCAGGGCGGCAAAGGTGGCACCAGCCGGTCCTCCTCCGACCACCAGGACCGGGTGCCGGGACGTTCCTTCGGGGTCGTCGTGCATGGGGCCTCTTCCTAAAGGGTGTCTTGCCTCGGAACCGCCCTCATTGGACGGACCTGGTGCTCGGTGAAGGGGTAGTCGATCCTGCTCGCGAGATCCTCATGCTCACCCGGGGTCTCGACCCGGGTGCACCTCATCCGGCTGATTGGCGTCCCGGTAGGGTCCGTGGGTGTAGTACTTGGGACAGGCATCCAGCCGCACGTGCAGCCAGGACACGCCCAGGCCCGAGGTGCTGACCCAGACCGGGTCGTCGCAGCGGTCCCACCAGGCCAGGAGTTCGACACCGACCCGTGCCCACAGGGCTCGCTGCAGCCGGGGCGGAGCATTGCGGCAGAACGCGGCGAGGTGGGCATAGGCACCTGGCGGCTCAGGCGCGACCAGCACCGCGTCTCGGCCCAGGTTCCAGAAGGCGCTCACCGGGCCTCGCAACTCGCGTCGGAAGGGCGAAGGGTCTGGTCTCAGGCCCGCCAGTGCGGGCGCATCCTGGAGGATGCACGCAAAGGGCCGGTCGCGGGTCGAAGAGGTCGTGGGTGGGGTCTCCCAGAACAGGGCCCGAGACGCGCTCCTGGAGATGAACTCCCCCAGGCTCCCGGCCGCGTCTCCCCCCCGGGACAGGTCTTCGGCGAAGGCGTTGAAGGAGATGTCCGCCGTCAACTCCAGGCAGCCGGGTCCCAGGTCCTTCCGTGCGAGGTCCACGGCCTCAGAAACGCCCGGCCAGTCGGGTCCTGGCCGGCACCGCGTACCCCAGCATGACCTTGCCCATCAGCGGGGCCGGGCATCTCACCTTCCTGGATGGCTTCCACATCGGTGACACCCTACCTCTTGCTTTGAGGGGGCACTGCCGGGCGCCCGTGGCATGCTTGTCAGAGGAGGCGGTCTTGAACCCGAGAACGCGGTGTTGGCACTGGCTGTTCCTGTGGTTGCTGGTGCTGTCCCCTTCAACGGTCCAGGCACAGGACAGCGAAGAGGAACCCGAGACGAGTGGACTGGAGGTCATCGACCTGGGGGTGACCGATGGCTACATCCGCAGGCCGCTGGGTTTGCGCCTGAGACGCTCCATCACCTACAGCTGGATCTGTCGCGGTCTGCTTCTGACCAGTGAGACCGCCGTGGTGGCCGCCTGGTACTTCGGAGGGGACGGCCTCGTCCTGTCGACCTATCTCTGGCCCTCCTTTGCCGTGACAGCTGGCCTGCTCTCTGTGAGCCAGTCACGACGTGGCCTGCGGGAGCACCGGGGCGAGCCCACCCGGCCCTACTGGCGAACGGCTGGCCTCGTCGCACTGAGCCTGGGCACGGCCTGGGCTATAGGGAGCGCCGATCCCAGGAACCCCGAGGCCATGCTCGCCTCCATCGCCTTCGCGCAACTCGTGGGGGTCTCGATGATCCAACTCCAGGCCTGGCGCTATCGCAGGGACATCAATGGGCGGTCCTGGCCACCGTGGCTGGATCTCCTGGACCGGTTGAAAACGACAAGCCTGTCGCCGGTCATCGCCCCGATCCGCGGTGGCGCCATCGTCGGGGCCGGCATGACGTTCTAGTCATCCACACCGCCAGGACTCCCCTGACGGACCCCTTGAAACCGTTGTGCCCGGCGCAGCGACCCGTTGTCGTCGGGGCAAGGCCAGGGAGCACCGCGGAGAGGGGCCAGGAGACGTCAGTATACTCGCGACGTGAGCTCCGATCCTCCCATCCCCGCCGCGGTTTCTCTCTTCTCGCTGGGCTTCGCCACCCTGTTCCTCGAGTTGGTTCTCATCCGCTACCTGGCCGGGAGCATCTGGAACCTGGGCTACTTCCCGAACTTCGTGCTGATCGCCGTCTTCGTGGGCATGGGGGTGGGCTTCGTCTTCCACCACTACCTGGACCCCCAGCGGTCCCGGACGGTCTTCACGAGCTCCGGAGCCCTGCTGCTGCTGCTCACCCTGTTCGTGGCCCTGTTCCATCCAGCCGTCCCCGGGTTCGACTCCAACTGGGGCGGCGAGATCGGCGGAGAACTGTACTTCACGGCTGTGCCTGACACGGGGGTCGGTGGGATCTGGACCTTTGGGGTCTGGTTCCTCTTCGTGGTGGCCGTCTTCGCTGCCATCTCCCAGCGCACGGCCAAGCTCTTCTCCCGCTTTGAACCGCTGGTGGCCTACTCCCTGGACATCGGCGGCGCCTGCACCGGAATCCTGGCCTTCATGGCGGTGAGTGCGCTGCAACTTCCGGCCGCTCTCTGGTTCGTGCTCGCCATCGGGCCCCTGGGCGTGGGGGCGCCCGCCGGGCGGAGTCGCTGGGGGATGGCGGTGCTGGTGCTGCTGTCCGCAGGGGTGGTCCACAGCCAGGACCAGCAGTTGCTGGTGGACTCGGACTTCGCCGGCACTCTGGAGGTGACCTGGTCGCCCTACCAGAAGCTGGAGTACATCGAGGGCGGCGGTCGATCCCCGTTCGTGTTCGCCAACGGAGTCGCCCACCAGGGGCTCCACGACGCCGCGACGGTAGAACGAGGGTTCTACGGAATTCCGTATCGCCTGCGAGCCGAGAAGAGCGACCTGCCCCCCTACAAGCGGGTCCTGATCATCGGTGGCGGAACAGGCAACGACGCGGCCGCAGCCCTGGCGGCGGGGGCCGAGCTCGTGGATGTTGTCGAGATCGACCCGGGCATCTTCGCACTGGGGAAGAGTCACCACCCGGCCCGGCCCTACGCCGACCCACGGGTCCAGGTCCACGTGGACGACGGACGGGCCTTCATGAACCGGGCCAAGGGGCCCTACGACCTCGTGGTCTTCGCGCTGACGGACTCGCTGGTCAAGGCCAGCGCCATGGCCCAACTGCGGCTGGAGAACTACCTCTTCACCGAGGAAGCCATGGTTCGGGCCTTCTCATTGTTGAGCGAGACCGGCGACCTGGTGCTGTACAACTACTACCGGCACGAATGGCTGCTGGACAAGCTGCTGTGGACCCAGCAGCTCGCGTCGGGCCACCAGCCAGCCGTCATGTTCGCCCAGCGGGACTTCGCCATCCTCGGCGTGGGCCGAACCAGCCCTGAGTGGGACGAGACAGGGCCGGCACCCATCGCAACGCCGTCGGACGACTGGCCCTTCCTCTACCTGCAGCACCGTGGCATCCCCGGCATCTACGCCTGGGTCATCGCCGGGCTCACCACCCTGGTGCTCGGCCTGATGGGACTCCTGCAGTGGAGCACCCGCCGCCAGGCGCACGGGGAAACCCTGCAACACCCCTTGTTGTTGAAGGCGGTATTCGTCCTGCTGGGGACCGCGTTCCTGCTGCTGGAGACCAAGAGCGTGGTCCAGTTCAGCCTGCTCTTCGGGACCACCTGGGTGAATGCCTCGCTGGTGTTCCTGGGGATCCTCTTGCTGGTGCTGCTGGCGAATTGGACCGCAGCACTCTTCCGGGGTCCTCCTCCACTGCGGACCGTCTACTTGCTGCTGCTGGTGTCGTGTCTCGTGCCGATGGCGGTGCCGCTCTCCGATCTCCTGGCCCTGGACAGCCGGGTGACCCGCTTCCTGCTGGCGTCACTGCTGACGTTCTCGCCGATCTTCTTCGCCAACCTGCTGTTCAGCCTGATCTTTGCCCGGCAGAAGCGGGCGGAGCACCTGTTCGGCTGGAACCTGCTGGGAGCCACCCTGGGCGGTGTCATCGAGTACTGCAGCATGGCCACCGGCTATGCATCGCTGGCAGTGACCGTGGCCCTGCTCTACAGCGTGGCCTTTCTCTGCCTGCTGGTGACGCTGCGAAAGACCTGAGCCGCGCCAGAGACCGGTCGTCGCCACCGGGAAGGCCGTCCGAACACCCCTTACAGTTTGGGGACAACCCCTGCATTGCGACCTCTGGAGGCCATGTCTAGTATGTCTCCGGCCAGGACTCACGGGCCGCATCGACCCAAGGGAAGGGACTCCTGATCATTCCAGCGCTGGATTCGGACCCGCAACCCAGTTGGATGCAGCGTGTCTTTCAGGTCCTTTTCGGGCCAGCACGGCTCTTGGGGCTCCGGGAACGCCTCTACCTGGCCCTGGGGCTGTTCGGGGGAACACTGTTCGCGCTGGTCGCCATCCAGAACGCGGCTCTTGGCCTCGACCCCTACCTGGTGCTCCTGACTGGCGGCTCATCCGTCACCCTGTTTGCCCTCTACGCCATCGGACGGTTCACCAGTCCGCGGCTCATCTTGATTCCTGTGGCCCTGGGCATCCTGTACTTGAACGCCACCCTTGGCTGGTTCACCAATGGGGGCTCCGCCGGTGGCACCCAGTATTTCTGGGCTTCCGCGCTCTTCATCAGCGTCTTTCTCGTCCAAGACTTCTGGAACCGCCTGGGGGTTGCCTGCCTCTATGCCCTGTCGGCGGTCCTGGTCTACGTCGGTGAGATCACGGCACCAGAACTGGTGGCCACCTACCCCACCGTGCAGGACCGACAGATCGACGTGGCCCTGAGCCTGTTGATCTCCAACCTGCTCAACGCCCTCATCATCGGTCTGGTGGCCGCCAGCTACGACCAGATCACCCGGTTGCTTCGGGACGCCTGGGCTCGGGCCGACCGGGTTCTGGAGGTTCTGCTGCCCCCACGGGTCACGGAACACCTCCAGACCACAGGCGGCTTCTACGCAGAGGACCACCCCTGCGTCTCCGTCCTCTTCGCCGACATGGTGGGCTTCTCGCGACGGGTGCGGGATGCCCCCTCGGATGTCGTCGTCCGGGAACTGGACCAGGTCTTCAGGGCCCTGGACACGGTCACTGTCGCGCCCGGCATCGAGAAGATCAAGACCATTGGAGACGCCTACATGGCGGTGGCGGGCCTGGCCGGGACCACGGCTCCCGCCGTGACGGCCGTGAACACCGCGCTCGCCTTCATCGACGCCACCACGGACCTGACCTTCCTGGGTGAACCGGTCCAACTCCGCATCGGTATCGCCACCGGCCCGATCACCTCTGGCGTGATCGGCGTGCAACGCCCCCATTACGACATCTGGGGTGACACCGTGAACCTTGCCGCCCGTCTGGAGGCCCATGGCGAACCCAACCGGGTCCAGGTCGACTCGGCCACCCAGCAACGGGTGCTGACAACCCATCGCCTGACCCGAGCGCCAGACCTGCAACTGGCCGAACGACCCCGGCAGGAGGCCTGGTTTGTGGAGGGACGAAAACGGGTGCAAGAACTCGGTCCCGACGCGATCAACACCCGCAGTTGAGAGCGCCTCCCCCCGCGGTTCAGGCGTCCCGCCTCACCAGGTAGGACCCCATGACGAGGGCGTCCATCTCGGAGTCCTCGTAGCACCGCCAGGCCTCCTCGGGGCTCTGCACAATTGGCTCGGAGTCGTTGAAGGAGGTGTTGAGCACCATCGGCAGTCCAGTGCGCACCCGGAAGGCGTCGATGAGGGCGTGGTAGAGCGGGTTGTCCCGCCGGGACACGGTCTGGATCCGGCAAGTCTGGTTGACGTGGGTGACCGCGGGGATCTCGGCGGCCTTGTCATCGCGGATCCGGGAGACCATCAGCATGAAGGGACTGGGCCGGTCCACCTCGAAGTGCTCGCCCACCCGCTCCTCGAGCACGCTGGCGCCAAAGGGCCGAAAGGGCTCCCTGTGCTTGATCACACGGTTCAGCTTTTCCTTCATCGCTCCATCCCCGGGGTGAGCGAGAATGCTGCGGTTGCCGAGAGCGCGCGGGCCAAACTCCATCCGGCCCTGGAACCAGCCCACGATCTGCCCCTCGGCGAGACGGCGAGAGGTCTCCTCGATCAGCTCGCTCTCCTCGAGCTTGACGTGGTCGACCCGCTTGTTTCGAAGCAGGACCTCGATGGCGTGGTCGTTGAAAGAGCCACCCAGGAAGGCATGGGTCATCGTCCAGGTACGGGGGTTGCCCAGGACCGAGTGGTAGACGTAGGCAGCGGCCCCCAGTGCAGCTCCTGCGTCGCCCACCGCCGGCTGGATGAAGAGGTCGTCAAAGGGCCCCTGGTCACGGAGCACGCTGTTGGCCGTGACGTTGAGGAAGCAACCCCCCGCCAGGCAGGCGTGACGCTCGCCGGTCTGGGCGTGGACATGGCGTGCCATCTTCAGCAGGACCTCCTCGGTGAGGCGCTGGAGGCTGCAGGCGATGGCCTTGTGACGGTCCGTCAGCTCCCCTCCCTCCTCTCGCGCCGGCCCGAAGAGATCAAGCAGCCTGTCTCCGTGCATCCTGTCGCCGCTGTTGAAGCGGAAGAAGGAGGTGTCGAGGCGGAAGCTCCCGTCGTCCCGAAGGTCCAGGATCTTGCGAAAGTGGTCCTCGAACTCCGGTTCGCCGTACTCCGCCAGGGCCATGACCTTGCCCTCGCCGGCGAACACCCGGAAGCCCAGGTAGGCCGTGAAGATGGAGTAGAGCAGCCCCAGGGAGTGGGGATAGTGCATCTCCTTCTGGATCTCGATCCGGGTCCCGGAGGCCGTGCCCCAGGTGGCACAGGCGTACTCGCCGACACCGTCCACCGTCAGAACCGCCGCTCGCTCGAAGGGGGAGAACAGGAAGCTGCTTGCGGCGTGGGAGAGGTGGTGCTTGACGTGGAGCACCGGCTTCTTGAAGCAGAGCTCATCCTCGATGGCAAAGCCCACCGCCAGGCGGTCCCGAAGCCAGAGGGGCATGGTCTCGACGAAGCTGCGAAGGGTGCGTGGCCAGCCCACCAGGTGACTGAGCACCGTGCGCTCGAACTTCAGGTACATCTTCTCGTAGAAGGCGACCTCGTCCACGTCGTAGATGGTGATGTCCGCTTCCTGCAGGCAGTAGTTGATGGCCTGCAGGGGGAAGACCGGGGAGTACTTGTCCCGGTTGAAGCGCTCTTCCTGGGCAGCGGCGACGACCTCGCCATCCCGGATCAGGGCCGCGCAGGCGTCATGGTAGTAGCAGGAAATCCCGAGAACGATCATGTTGGCTGCGGGATCCCGTTCAGAACTGCTTCAGGAGTCTGGTCGGGTCGCTCTCGTAGCCCTCCGCGTCCACCCAGTAGGACGGCTGGTCCCCGGCGACGAATCGCTGCAGGCCCTTGCGATAGAAGACCGTGGCAAGCACCCGGGTGACCCCCAACCCCACCAGGTAGACCAGGACCAGCAGCACCGTCACGACGACCTGCTGGACCCCTTGCCCCAGTGCCTGGCTCCGGTCCCGAAAGCGCTCGAACAGGCTCACGAAGACCCCGCCGTGCCCAGTTCATCGTGGATGCCGTCGAGGATCTCCTGGCCGAAGTCCATCTTCAGGAGTTCCAGGGCTTCGGCCCGGGTGGTCATACCCATGCGGATGAGGTTGCTCATCTCGATGTGGTAGACGCTGTAGCCATAGTTCTTCATCGCCAGTGTCGTGGCGAGGAAGTTCATGTCGCAGTTGGTGGACTTCTTGGGGAAGGAGCGCTCGGGGTAGTCCCAGCCCAGCTTGTCCTGGATGATGGGCACGTACTCCTCGGGTCCCCCGCGAACGAACCAGTGGGGCGACAACACCACCGCCTTGGACTTGTACTTCTTCTTGGCGATCTTGAGGACCTCTTCCATGGACCGGGGGAAGTCCCGGTACTTGGGGTCCGTGCGCACGTGTTTGTCCATGAACTCCTGGGTGGCCCGACTCATGGCCTTGAACTCGTCGGGATCCGTGTCACAGGCGCACTTGGAAAGGACCGTGCGAGAACCCCCGGTGGTCTGGCCCTTGGTCCAGCCGGAGATGATGATCGGGATGTCGAACATCGCCGCGATCTCGTAGGTCTTCAGCATGTACCAGAGCGAGCAGACCGGGCAGATGACGACCTTGGACCTCGTCTTCACGATCTTGCGGAACATGTCCTTCATGATGTCGGTGTGGAAGTAGAGCCAGTCCACGCCGAGCTTCTTGACGGTCTTCCGGGCGCTGTCGAGGTGCTCCTCGGGCACGAAACCGTGGTTGAAGGTGAAGACCAGGGGCTTCAGCTTGTAGCGTCGCACCACGTAGTAGAGGGCTGCGGTGCTGTCCTTGCCTCCGCTGAGCATGCAGAGGCAGTCGTATTCGTTGCGGCCCCGGTGCTTGTCCAGGATCTTGAGGAAGTCGGTCTCCAACAATTCCCGCTCGTCCGTGGGTGCTTCCCGGGCCTGGCGGTCGTAGTTGTGGCAGATATTGCAGACCCCGTCGTCCTCCAGCAGGATGTCGGGCGAAGCGTGAGGCAACACGCAACGGCGGCAGAGGGTGCCCGGGGTCACCGAAGTCACTGCGGCGGACATCAGATGTCGCTGACCTGCAGCCCCAGCCGGCCAAGGATGCCGGACAGGAGCTCGTCGTTGAATTCCATGTCCAGGTTCTCGAGAGCCTCGTCCCGGCTCATCATCCCCTCGCGCACCATCTTGCTGGCCTCCACGTGGTAGTGGGTGTAGCCATAGTCCCGCATCGAGTTGTGGGCCGAGATGAAGTTCAAGAGACAGTTGGTCGACTTTCGCGGGTAGCTGACCTCGGTGTACTCCCAGTCCAGCTTCTCCTTGATGATCCTCACGTAGTCCTCGGGGCCGTAGGGCAGGAACCAGTGGGGTGAGAGCACGGTGGCCTTGTGGTGCTTCTTGGCCCGCTTGAGCATCTGCTCCATGGTGCGGGGGAAGTTCTTGTACTGGGGCATCCCCTCGAGGTGATCGTCGAGGAAGCGCTGGGTCTCCCTCGCCATGACCTTGTACTCGGCCTGGTGAACGTTGCAGCCGCAACTCGACAGCACCTCCTGCTTCTGGGACTGGCCCTTGGTCCAGCCGGCGATGATGAAGGGGGCGTCGAAGCGCTTCGCCATCTTGTAGGCGAGGTCCATGTACCAGATGGAACAGGGATGGCAGATGACGGCCTTGGACTTGGACCGGATCATCTCCTTGAACATGTCCTTCATGAAGTTGGTCTTGAAGAAGACGTAGTCCACACGAAGCTTGTCGACGGCCCGGCGGACATTGGCCAGGGAGTCCCGCTGCTCGAACCCGTGATCGAAGGTGAAAGCCAGCGGGTTGCAGTTGTAGCGCTCCTTCATGAAGTAGAGCGCCGCGGTGCTGTCCTTGCCGCCGCTGCACATCACCAGGCAGTCATAGCGGTGCTTGCCTCGCTTCTTGTCGAGGATGCGAACGAAATCGGACTCCAGGTAGAGAGGCGTGGCCTCCCTCAACTGGTGTTCGCGGCAGATGTTGCAGACACCTTCGGCATCCAGGCTGATGTGTGGCGGGATGGCCGGGAGCACGCAGTTCTGGCAGAGGGTTGCCATCAGATTCCAGCGTAGATGAAAGTGATGACCACGGTGGGACCCACGTAGTAGACGAGCACGCTCATCGTCACCAGGGAAAGCAGCACCGGCGCAAGGAAGTACAGCTTGTGTTCTCCGACCAGCTGCAGCATCTCCCGCATCATCCGGGTCATGAAGAGGAGCTTTTTCACCGGGAGTCCCCCAGGATCTCCGTGAGAGCCTGGCGCAAGGCGACCAGGTGAGCCTCGGTGGTGAAGCGGCCGAGAGAGATTCGCAGGGCCTCGTCAGCCTCGTCCCTGGAACAGCCCATGGCCAGGAGCACGTGGCTCGGAGTGAGACGGGTCGCGTGGCAGGCGGAACTGGCGGAGACCAGGAGACCCCGACGATCCAGAGCCTTGGCGAGGTCCTTGCCCGTCCACCCCGGGATGGACACGTTGAGGATGCTGCACAGGCTGCCGTGTGTTGGCCCGTTGACCCGAAGACCAGGAACACGCTCCTGGAGCCAGTCCAGGAGACCGCTCCGCAGGGAGGACATGCGAGCGATGTCTTCCGGGGTGTAGCGGGACACGGCCTCGGCGAATCCAGCGATGCCCGGTGCATTGAGGGTGCCCGAGCGAAGGCCGGACTCGTGGCCACCGCCGTGAAGCAGGGGCGTCACGGTGAGACCCCGCCGGATCGCCAGGGCGCCGACACCCTTGGGGCCGTGCACCTTGTGGCTGCTCAGGGTCACCAGGTCGAGACCCCATCCCGCCACGTCCAGCGGGGCTTTCAAGAAGCCCTGACAGGCATCCACGTGCAGGAGCACTCCGGCGGCGTGGCAGACCTCGGCAATGGCTTCAAGGGGCTGGATCGAGCCGACCTCGTTGTTGGCGTGCATGACCGAGACCAGGACCGTCTCCGGGCGCAGCGAGCGAGCGACCTCCTCGGGGTCGACCCGTGCCTCGCGGTCCACCGGGAGCACCGTCAACTCGGCAAGGCCCCTCTCCTCCAGCCAGCGGGCTGTGTCGAGCACGCTGGGATGCTCGATGGCGGACACCACCAGGTGCCTGGAAGGCCTCGGATCCGCCAGCACCAGGCCTTTCAGCGCCAGGTTGTTGGACTCGGTGGCGCAAGACGTGAAGACCAGTTCATCCGGCTCACACCCCAGGCGCCTGGCGATGGCCTGGCGAGCTTCCTCGATGACCATCGAGGCGCCAACACCGCCGCTGTGCACCGAAGAGGGATTCGCGTTCAGGTCGGCCGAGACCTGCTGGACCCGGGCCACCACGGAAGTGTCCATCACCGTACTGGCCGCAGCATCCAGGTAGATCCACCCGGAGCCCTTCCGGGCACCCTGCTGCGGCACCGGGATGGCGTGCAGTGCCGTACTCATCCGTCTCAATCTACCATGCCAGGGCCCGGGTCCCTGGCGCTGGAGGACGCCCCCGCGAGTGAAATGAGGAGGCCCGCCACCCAGCAGCGTCGACACGAACTGAACCAATCTGGGCCCAGGTTCACCCTGCTGGCCGAGGCGAGGACGCCGCGACCGTCCACAGTCCTCCCTGATGCGTGTCTACTTCCCAGATCCCTCGTCGCTGTGGAACTCGAGAACCGCAGCCCCCCCTCCCCCGGCCGCCTTGCTGGAAGAGGACTGGTTGCCCTGGACCTCTTCGGCGGTGATGATCCCGTTGCCATCGTCGTCGAGGCTGGCGAAACGCTGGGGCGGCCCGCTGAACTCCTTCCTCGAGACGGTTCCGTCTCCGTCGACATCGAAGTAGCCAATGAAGGGAGGCTGACCCCGAGGAGCCTCGGCCGGTTCGAGAAAGCCATCGCCGTTCTTGTCCAGCTGGACGAAGCGCTCGGGCCGGCCCACCCACTCCGTCTTCGAGAGGCGCCCGTCGCTGTCCTTGTCACCCAGCTCGATGAAGCGGCTGGCCGCCTTGGCTCCACCGGTCTTGTCCGCCTTGGCTCCACCGGTCTTGTCCGGGCCGTTGGAGCCGTCGCGGGTCTTGTTCTTCGAGTCGGATCGCTCCTCCTCGTTCAGGCTCCGATCGACCTCTTCGGCAGTGACGACCCCATTGCTGTCGCTGTCGAGACGACCGAAACGCGCCGGAGGCCCGCTGAACTCTTCCCGTGAGACCGTCCCGTTCTGGTCGAGGTCGAAGTAGGTGATGAATGCGGAGTTCTCCCGCGGAACCTCGGCCAGGTCGAGGAAGCCATCGCCGTTCTTGTCCAGTGTGTCAAAGCGCTCGTCCTGGCCCATCCACTCCGACTTCGAGACACGGGAGTCTTCGTCCTTGTCGGCCAGCACGATGAAGCGCTCGGCCCGCTTGCCCCTGGAGGCCTCGTCCGGGTTGAGGAAACCATCTTGGTCCTCGTCCACCATCTCAAAATGTTCCTGCTCTCCCGTCCACTCCGACAGCGAGACACGCCCGTCGCCGTCCTGGTCGAAAAGCACGATGAAGCGCTCGGCCCGCTGGCGGGAGTTCGGAGCGTCGGCTTGCGCCTCAGTGCTCGAGAGCTGGCCGGAGCCCTGCTTGGCACCCCTGTTGTCCCGGAGCACGATCGGAAAGGCTTGCCCGCAGTGGGGACAGGTGACCTGGGGGGTGGCGATGGGCTTGACGGACACCGCGTCCATCGGGGGTTTCTCGCCCTTCGGCGCCAGGACGAATCCCACAACGGCGCCCAGAACCAGGGCGATTCCGACCGGGATCATCTGCCTCTTCATCGCGGTCCCCTGGCGGTTGTCATGGCGCGGAAGGCTACCACGCGGAGGGATCGTGGGGCGGCTAAACAGTTTGCTTCAGCGCCATCCACCAGGGTAGATTTCACCCTCTGAGGATGTCTTCTGTTCCAAACGATGAGCGGGGCCCATTCCTGAAGGAGCCCGTGGTCTGGCCGGGTGTGGTGCTGGTCGTCGGCCTCTCGATCGGCCTGGCGAGCAACGTGCGCCTGGAAGGTCCAGGCGCTGGAGAGAAGGACCCCTCTTCGAGCCCGCACTTCGCCGAGAAATTCGACGGAGACGGAGACGGCCGGGTCTCCCAGGAGGAGTTCACAGGCCCAGAGCAACGCTTTGTCGAGCTGGACAGCAACCGCGATGGCTATATTGACCGCAACGAGTTCCCAGGCCGCAGCACCACGAAGGGGCAGGCCAAACGCGGGGACACACCCTTCATCGAGTTCTTCGACACCGACGGCGACGGGCGTGTCGACCCGACTGAGTTCAGCGGAGCATCCCATCGCTTCCTGGAGCTCGACGTGAACAAGGACGGCTACGTGGACCGAACCGAGGTCTCTGCCAGGGGAGCGGCCAATCCGGGTCGCTCACGCTGAGGTTGGGCTATGGGTTCCAAGATGCCGCCTCCTCGCCCAGACAGTTCCTCGGCGAATACCCTCGCCACAGGCATTCGGGGCCAAAGCTGGCTCCGCAAGCTGATCGCCTTCCTGCTTGGCTGTGCGTTCCTCCTCGTCCTGAGCGAGTGGCTGCTCGGCGTCGCCTATCGTCAGTTCATCGCAGCACAGGACGCCGAGGCATCTGTCCGCGTGACCGATGCCGCGAACGAGATCCGTGTCCTGGCCATCGGCGAGTCCACCACTGCAGTGGCCGGAAACGATTCGGGGTCCCTGCTGCTCCGCGAGACGGCCTACCCTGCCCAGCTTGAGAAAATACTCAACGCCCGCCAGGGTCAACGCCGCTTCGTGGTCGTCAACCGTGGCGGAATGGGGGGGGACACCGATCGCGTTCTCGACACGCTGCCGAGGTACCTGGACAACTACCGCCCCCACCTCATCCTCGTCATGATGGGTATGAAGGACCAGGTCTTGCCGGCCGGCCCGGACCAGGAGAGCACGGAGGCTTCTCGCCAGGACATCTGGCAGGGACGGCTTCGGACGGTTCGCCTGGCCAGCATGCTCCTCGACCTCGTGCGCCACGGCTCGGGAGACCTGGGGGTCGGAGTCGCCACATCCCTGAGCGATCTACCGCCGCGCCTGAAGAGCCAGTTCGAGCGAGACCTCTACCTCCGCTTCCGATACACCCAGGTCGAAGAGCTTGACGAGCCGACCTGGTCGCGGGTTCGCGTGTCGACCGAACTCGCGCTGTACCACGAGTTCACAGGACAGCTGACAGAGGCCGCGGCCCTGTCCCGCGACATCATTCATCGGTGGGATGTCGGCCACAACCTGCTCGCCCACATCTACCTGATGCAGGGCCGATCCTGGGACGCAGTGAATGTCCTGACGAAGGCATTGGATCGGTACCCCAATCGCACCGGGTACCTCCAATACCTGAGCAAGGCCTACTCGGCACTGGGAGAGGCCAACCTGGCCGAGCAAGCCCTCACCACCGCCCTTCAGCGACACCCCGACGACCTGTTGGTCCGCAACCAGCTCGCAAATCTCTACCTGGAGCAGGGTCACCCTGAGCAGGGAATCGAACTGTTGCGATTGTCCGCTTCGGACCGTCGCATCATGGTCCAGAAGCAGATGGACCATCCCGAGTTCGCACGCATCGGGCACAACGCCCTCTCCCACACACTGCACACTTCCAAGATCACCTATGCGAGCCTGTTCTACAGCTTCGGTCAGCCTGATAAAGCCGAGAAAATGCTCAAGGAAGTCCTCGAGCAACGCTACTACTACACGGCCGTCAAGCTGCTCTCGGACATCTTCCAGGAGCGAGGAGACCACGCGGCAGAGGCCGAGCTCAAGGCGATGTCCGTGGAGCAGAGCACGCGCATTGGTGAGTACTACGAGATGTCCAAGCTCTACCTGCGGGAAGATCGCCGGAAAGACCTGGGAGATCTCATGGCGGTCGCCCGGGACAACGTGCCGTTCACCGCCACCAACTTCCAGCGTGTCTACGACCTGGCGAGAGAGCACGACACCAGGTTGCTGTTCGTGCAGTACCCCACCTTCCCCATCGAGGTCCTCCAGGGATTCGTGCCGGAGGCGGCGCAGTCGGACCCCGCAGTGGCACTTCTGGACACCGAGCAGGTCTTCCTCAACCACCCCCCGGCAGAGACATTCATCGACGCCCACTACCCCTTCGCCTTTGGGCACTACACGAAGTTCGGCAGCCACCTGTTGGCAAGACACGTCGCTGACCACGTCCTGGCGACCTATGCAGACGCGGTCGTGCCTTCGGTCCTCCCCCGGAAAGAGCCCACAGAATGACCATGCACCTCCCGGTAGAGGGGTCCGCCTCTCGACCCCTGGCGGCGCCAGGCCAGGTCCATTGACGATGTCAACTGGCCAGTACGAGAGCGTTCGCGAAGAGATCGTGGGTTGGCTTCGGAGCCAGGTCGGAGCCCGGGTTCCCACAGGCCCGATCCCCGACACGGCGGAGGTCTTTGGACGAGCCGGCATGATCGACTCGCTTGCACTGCTCGATCTCCTGGTGATGCTCGAGGGACGCTTCGGGATCCGTCTCGACGCGACCGAGATCACGCCCGAGCGGGTGGGCACGCTGGGTGACCTGGGACGCTGGGTCGCGTCCGCGGTGGAGGGCCAAGGGTGAGGTACCCGGAGCGGGTGCGTTGCTCTCCCCAGGCGGTGATGAGCGCTGGTGGGCACGAGTTGGCCGGCCCGGCGCTGATGGCAGCCATCCAGGGGGTCAGCAGCACTCTGGACGACCTCGGTGTCCGCGCCGGGGACCGGGTGATCGTCGGGGCAGGAAACACGCCGGCCCACGTCATCGGCGTCCTGGCGACCCTGGCCAGTGGCGCCATAGCGGTCCCCCTGGACGCCAGTTCTCCCCTTTCCCGGCTACAGCGACTGGTGGCTCATGCTGAAGGGCGGGCCGCGGTGCTCGCCGTCGACAGTCCCCTCAGCGGAGCCCTGGGTCTCTCAGAACTCGCGCTGGACCCCTTCAGCGCCGAACCAGCCAGCGTGACCCCTCGCGACGTCCAGGCCACCCCGGCAACGACCGCAGGGCTCCTGCTCTACACCAGCGGAAGCACCGGCGACCCCAAGGGCGTCCTGCTCTCCGAGGGCGCAGTGGCAGCCTCCCTCGCCCAGGCGAAGCAGGTGTTCGGCTGGACAACGGACACGCGCATGCTCGCGGTGCTCCCACTACACCATGGGCACGGCCTGCTGATGACCGCACTCGCCCCCCTCGTTGCGGGGGGCACCGTCCTCATCGACACCCTGGACGTGTGGGGCCTCTCGGGTTTCTGGGACCGGGCAAACAAGACCCGGGCAACCAACGTCAGCCTGGTCCCCGCGCTCGTGCAGCTCCTCGTCCGTCTCTCCCCTGATCGCGAGAGTGACTCGCTGCGCCTGGCCACCTGCGCCTCCTCGCGACTGCCGCCAGCGCTTCGCGAGGCCTTCGAGGCCCGCTTCGAGCTCCCGCTCCGCGACTGTTACGGCATGACCGAGACCTCGAGTTGGTGCGCCTGGCCCGTCCTCGCGGCCCCCTCCTCCGGCGTCGGACGGCCCGCCCCCGGCACCCTGCGGGTCATGGGAGATGACGGCGTGGAGGCCGCCCCCGGGGAACTCGGCAGGGTCCAGGTCCGCAGTCCGCAACTCTTCACCCACTACTGGCACAACCCGACGGCCACCGCGACCGCGTACACCACGGACGGCTGGTTTCAGACCGGCGACCTCGGATCCCTGGACGCCTCAGGCGCCCTGCACCTGCGCGGGCGCTCCACGGACGTGATCGATCGGGCGGGTATGAAGATCTACCCCGAGGAAGTCGACGAGGTCCTCTGCACCCATCCCGCCGTCTCCGAAGCAGCCACTGTCGGCGTCCCCGCCGAGCTCACGGAGCTTCCCGTGACCTTCGTGGTTCTCGATGGGGACAACGAAGCCCCCGATCTCGCCGCGTGGTGCGCCGAGCGGCTGCCCGGCTGGATGTGTCCGACACGTTTCCTGTTTCGGGACGCCCTGCCCCGCAGCGCCACCGGCAAGCTCGCCCGGGGCGGGCTGCAGCGAGAGGCCGCGATGCTCTTCAGCGAGAAGCCATGATCCCGGCCCCGGTTCTCCTGCGACGCTTTCGACGGGCGTACGGGCCAGGACGATGACCGGAACCATGCCCCCCCTCGAGATCCTCACCGAAGCCGTGGCGGCATCCGGCAGCTTCCTCCTCCTCTACACAGCCTGGAGTGCAGGGAGCTTCGTCGCCCTGAGAACCGTTCCACGTCACCTCCATCGCAGCGTCCTCCTCGCCCTGAGCCTGCTGTTCCTGGCCC
>CAZMNK010000118.1:0-17012 GCA_964567625.1 uncultured Enterobacterales bacterium
CGTGATCTTCGGCGTCGGTCCATGGCCCAGGGACCAGGTTCGCCATCATCAGGACGGCGCCACGGGATCCTCGTTGTGTTTCAAAATCGAATCAAGGCTGTCAGGAGAAGGCTTCGGGGCCTCCCGATCCAGACCGGGACAGGGTATGGGGGAGGCCTCACCCAGGTACTCCAATGACGGCTGCAATGACCTCGCTGAAGGCACTCCGTGACCGCGCTGGCGCACGCCAGACGATCGGTCTGGACGACACCACCATCGCCCGTTTCCTGGAGAGCGATCCCAAACTGAGTGACGCGATCGAGGCAGCCCTGGCCGAGCACAACGCCCTCCAGGAGACCCTGGGCGAACAGCTCGCAGGGGACGAGGCCACCCTGGTGGCAGCACTCCAGGCCGAGTTCGTGAACTTCTACGCACCGGAGACGGTGAATCCCTACGTGGCCCTGGCGGCTCGGGGCCCCTGGGTCGTCACCAGCCATGGCGCCATCATCCATGACAACGGTGGCTACGGGATGCTGGGCATGGGCCACGCACCGGCCGCGGTGCTGGAGGTGCTCTCCCAGCCCCACGTGATGGCCAACGTCATGACCGCCAATCCCAGTCAGAAGCGCCTCGCGAACCGCCTTCGTGACGAGATCGGCCAGACCGTGGGAGGTTGTCCCTTCAGCCGCTTCATCTGCATGAATTCCGGGTCGGAGAGTGTGACCGTCGCCTGTCGCATCAGCGATGTGAACGCCAGGAAGCTGACGCGAGATGGCGAACGGCACGCGGGCAGGACGATCAAGTTCCTCTCCCTCCAAGGGTCCTTTCACGGCCGCACGGACCGACCGGCCCAGGCCTCGGATTCCTGCATCGGGAGCTACAGGCAGCACCTGGCATCCCACCAGGCCAACGAGAACCTGGTCACGGTGCCGATCAACAACATTCCTGCCCTCCGGGCCGCCTTCGCTCAGGCCGATGCGGAAGGTGTCTTCCTGGAACTGTTCCTGATGGAACCCGTCATGGGCGAAGGAAACCCGGGCGAGAGCATCACCCCCGAGTTCTACAGCGCGGCCCGGGAACTCACCATGGCCCACGGTGGACTGCTGCTCGTCGACAGCATCCAGGCCGGAATCCGGGGCACTGGGTACCTGTCCGTTGTCGACTACCCCGGCTTCGAGGACTGTGAAGCCCCGGACATGGAGACCTACTCCAAGGCCCTCAATGCCGGGCAGTTCCCGATGAGCGTGCTGGCCATGACCGACCGGGCCGCAGCGCTCTACACCCGCGGGATCTACGGCAACACCATGACCACCAACCCCAAGGCCCTCGAGGTGGGTTGCGCTGTGCTCGACAGCCTGACCCCGGCAATCCGGGAGAACATCCGGATCCGAGGCGAGGAGCTTGTCGCCGGTTTTGCGCAGCTTGCCGACGAGTTCCCGGGCGTGGTCACCAAGGTCCTGGGAACAGGCCTCCTCTGCTCCTGCGAACTGACCTCCGAAATCGAAGTCGTGGGATTCGACGGCATCGAAAACTGGCTGCGGAAGAATGGCCTGGGCGTGATTCACGGCGGGGAGAACAGCCTGCGCTTCACCCCTCATTTCGCCCTGACCGGCGCCGAGGTGGACCTGATCATCGACCGGGTACGCCTGGGCATTCGGGCCATCCTGGACACCCAGGCAGCCGCCTCGAAGTGACCCGCTGGGCTACCGGCCGAAGCGCCCCATGAGCCAGTAGACCAGCCCCGGGCACAGCCGCATGACGCAGTCGGCGAAGAGGCCATGGCCGGTGATGACCTTCCGCCGTCGTCTCCGGGCGATGGCCGTGACCATCACCCGGGCCGCCCGATCTGCCTTCCACATGATTCCCTGGGGTCGACGGTCCTTCCAGTCGCCGTGGAACTGGCCCTCGTTGTCGATCTGGGCGATCTCGCTCTCGACGAACCCCGGGTGCAACGCCGTGCAACTCACCCCGGCCCTGGCAAGCTCCACGTACAGGGTGTCGCCAAAGCTGGCGACCGCCGCCTTGGATGCCGCATAGGCGGCCCCCGTCGGGTAGCTCACCACCGAGGCCAGCGAGCCCATCAGGGCCAGCCTCCCACCGGTCTTCACCAACTCCGGGAGCGCGGCATGCACGGTGCTCACCAGTCCGAACACGTTGATTTCGAATTGCCGGCGCCAGTCCGCCGGGGTCAACTTTCCGGCCTTGCCCGAGACCCCGAAGCCCGCATTCGCCACCACCACATCGAGCTGACCCCACTCGGAGACGACCCGGTTGACCGCTCTTCGGACGGCTTCTTCAGAGGACACATCACAGGTCACCGCCAGGCCAACGCCTCCTGAAGCCTCGATTTCCGACACCGTCTCCACGAGCCTGCCTTCCCGTCTTCCGGAAACCGCCACCCGGGCCCCTCTCCGAGAAAACTCCAGGGCCAGAGCCTTGCCGATGCCACTGCCGCCGCCCGTGATCCAGGCCACTTTGCCCGTAAATGCACCCATTGGAGACCTCCCGGTCCCCGCCTCTATCCAGTGCCATTAGATTGCAGCGCTCCTGACCGGTGTTTCGTGTCCCCTCCCCTGCTGATCGCCCTGCTCGCCTGCTCGGGCGTCGATCCGGAGGCCTCTCCGGAGCCCGGGCCCTTGATGGCCGGCATTGCCCAGTCCCGAATTCCCGCCCCCGTGGGCATTGGAACCGCCGGAAACAGCCCCTTCGACACGCCATCGTCGGACTCGCCCTTCTCCGAGATCTACCCGGCGACCAGGCGCCTGCATGGTCACCCGGAGATCAAGGTCGTGGCCCTGTCCCGAGGCGAAGGGTTCGAACTCATCTTCGTGCGCCTGGACACCGTGGGCGTCTTCCAACAGATGCGGCGAGCCCTGGTCCTGGAGCTCCAACAACGCCTGGGTCGGGACCTGGACGACGCGCTGATCATGGGGGCCACACACACACACTCCGGGCCGGGTCGAGTGCTGGATGCCGGGGGTATGTTCGACCTGATCGCAGACCGATTCTTCCCGGAGTTCTACGTCGCCTTCCTGGATGCGATGGCCGACACCGTAGAGCAGGCCCTGACCGATCTCCAGCCCGCCAGGGTGGGCCACGTGATGGCCTCTTGTAGCGACGCCCACTCGGATCGGCGCTGCGAGGACGGCCTGGACTACGAGAACCCCTTGCTGCCGGTCATCGCCGTGGAGCGGGAGGGACAGATCGACGCAGTGGTGATGAGCTATGCGGTGCACGGCACCGTGATGAGCATCGATGACCTGACCCTGGGACAGGACGTCTCGGGCGCAATCGAGGAGGCGGTGGAAGACCGCTTCGACCACCCGGTGGAAGCCCTGATGTTCAATGCCTGGGGCGCCGACATGGCCCCCCAGGACCCGGGCCTGCCCACACGCACCGGGGGAGTGCAGCCCGAGGGATACGACAAGATGGACGGGGCGGGCCTCGCCGTCGCTGACGCCGTGGAGGAGGCCCTCGAGACGATCGCGTGGGAGAACGAACCGACGCTGGGGGCCACCACCAGCCGTGTCTACATCGACCGCGACATCATCGGGTACGAAGAGGGCGAATTCGACTACGAATACGGGGGCGTGTACTGCGAAGGCGAGGACGACTGCGATCCCGAGACCTTCGAGGAGAACCTGGACAGCCGCTGCATTCCCTTCACTGCGGACTACCCGGCTCCCACCCAGACCGTGGTGACCGCCGGGCAGGTCGGTGAGCTCTTCTTCATCACCTGGCCTGGCGAGGCTGGAACGCTGTTGGCCGAGGCTCTCATCGGGGACATTCGGGAGCGCCATGAGGAGGTCGAGGACCTGGCGTTCTTCGGCTACGCCCAGGACTACCTTGGCTATTCCCTGCTCGAAGAGGACTGGTGGCAAGGGGGCTACGAAGCCTCCGGTGCCCTGTGGGGGCCCCGCCAGGGCGAACACCTGCGGTTCTGGAACGGCCTGGCCTTCGGCACCTACATGAAGACCCACATCATGGGCATCGAACCCGACCCCATCCTCCCGTTCGACGATCCCCTGGTGGACCCCTATGTGCCGGAGACACCCGTGGCGCCGGGCACCCTGGCCCAGGATGTCGAGACTTCACTGGGACCTCAGGACCTCGTCGAAGTCGCCGTCTACGGCCGAGACGCCTGGCTTGGAACCCCCCTGGCCACCCTGCAGACCGCGAGCGGAGAGCCCGTGCTCCGACCCAATGGCACCGCCATCGACAGCGACGGCTCCCGGTTCTGGATCGACCACGCGGTGGAGCCCTCCTATGAAGACGAGGAGCAGGCCGCAGAGCGGACCTTTGTGTGGAAGTTCTCGATGCCGGTCCAGAAGCCCACCGAAGGGGCCGCCTCCCTGACGCCCGGCGACTACCAGCTCCAGATTGCCCTTCCCACCGAAGATGGCACTCCCCAGGAACTCACCAGCAGCGTGTTCACAGTCACCAGTGACTGAGACCTTTCCTCGGCCGACCCCGCCGGACACCCGCACCGTTCCAATTCCGATCCTCCACCAGGACCCCCTGTTCGTGGTTGTCGCCAAGCCATCCGGCCTGGCGGTCCACCGGGGACTGGCCCAGGACCCGACATTTGCCCTCCAGCGGGTGCGGGACCTGCTGGGTCAGCATGTCTTTCCCGTCCATCGGCTGGACCGGCCCACGAGCGGGGCCCTGCTCATGGCCCTGAACCCCGAGGCAGCCCGGGCGCTACACGACCAGTTCGAGCACCGGACCGTCACCAAGCACTACCGAGCTCTGGTCCGTGGCTGGGCTCCCGAGGATGGCGTGATCGACTCCCCTCTTCCTCGAACCGAGGGCGGTCCCCAGGTCGAGGCCTTCACCAGGTTTCACCGGCTGCAGAAGGTGAAACGGGCATCCTGGCTGGACGTGGTTCCCAGGACCGGGCGCATGCATCAGATCCGAAGGCATCTGCGCCGCATCGATCACCCGGTCATCGGCGACGTCTCTCTCGGAGATGGCCAGGTCAATCGCCTCTTCCGGGAGCGCTGTGGCCTGTGGCGACTGGCCCTCCACGCGGCGGTTCTGGCCTTTGATCACCCCTCCACGGGCGCCCGCGTGCAGGTCGATTGTCCCCTGCCCGCGGACCTTCGCAAGCCCCTGGAGCGCCTGGGAGTCCAGCCCTGACCGGAAGCGAAGCGACGTCCGCGGTACCCTCGGACACCATGATCTCCCTAGGACGGGCCCTCTCTGCCGGTGTGGTCGCAGCGCTTGCTGGCTGGGTCTGGCTGACGTTCGAATGGGTCGCCATCACCGACCAGGACATGGCCCCGAGCCTCGTCCCGGGCGACTGGGTCCTGTTGGGCCCGGGAACGCCTCTACTGGGAGACGTGGTGGTTCTGGACGACCCGGCCTGGCCAGGACGCCGGGTCCTCCGCCGAGTGCTCGGAACGGCAGGGAGAACCGTGGGAATAGAGGAGGGTCTGGTGGTCGCCGAGGGAAACCGCCTCCGTATCCGGGAGATGGGTCGAGACGACGAGACCCTGACTCTCACGGAGGACGACGGGTACCTGGTGCTGCGTCGACTCGATCGAGACCGCGCCGACTTCCCTCCACAGCAGGTCCCCGAAGGCCAGTTGTGGCTACTGGCCGACAATCGCATCCACGGCCTGGACAGTCGCTGGTGGGGCCCTCTGGATGCCGACCGCATCGAAGATCTGGTCTGGTTGAGGGTCGGCGACAAGGGCGCCTGGCGACGCCAGGTGGCGATACGGGGTCGCGATGGTCCCTGGAAGAAGCCCGTCCCGGGCGCCTCCTCCCGTCCCGAATAGCGACCGGAGCGCTTCCACGCTGGCCCCAGTCCCTGTCTGCCGCCGGCTCGACCCGCGGTGTGCTAGGCGCCTTCGGCCAGCTGGCGCTGGCTGAAGCCAAAGCGGACCTTGAGGGTCATGTACTCCTCGCCCACCTCCAGGGCGAGGTCCTCGACCCCCATCTTCACCTTCAGGGGGCCCAGCCCCTCTTCTCCGCCGAGCATGCCCTCGAGCTGGTCTCGCTTCAGGATGGGCACCGGGTTGAAACGCACCATCTGCTGGTCGATGACCTTCTGCGCCATGTCGTCGACGTACTTCCACAACGGGTGATCGCCGAAGCGAATGGTCACACCCTTGAGCAGTCCCTGGAGCTCCCCGGTCTCGTTGTTGTAGTGAATCTCCTTGAGGTGAACCTCGGCTCCCAGGCGCTTGGAGAGGTCAAAGGGCACCTCCAGGTTCTGTTTGAGGAGCGTCATCTTGCCCTCGGCACTGAACTTGAAAAAGGCCTGGGCACCGATTTCCTGGGTGGCGTAGACAAACTCGCTGCCATCTCGGTCCACCTCGACCTTCCAGGTCCCGTCCACCGACAGCAACTCGTCGATCAGCTCGTAGACCTGGTCCCGGCGACCCTCCCAGACGGCTTCCGCCTTGTCCTTGACGCGGACCAGCGCGTCCGGGGCCGAACCGCTTTCGATGAGGCCGCGCACCTTTTCCTTTACCTGGAGCTGCCGAGCGAGATCCCGGGCGTTCTTCACCAGGTCGAACTCGCCTTCCTTTACCGTGACCGGCAGGCTGGCCGAGAGCAACTCGGTGAACAGGCTCCGTCCGATGGACAGAGCCATGTGGTAGCCATCACTGATCTGCTTGGGTGCGTGGGCCATGGGAACTCCGTGCCCCGGCAGTCTACCGAACGGTGACCTGGAGCCGCTTCACAAGAGCAGCGATTCAGCTCAGCTCGGTCTCCCGGAAGAAGTACGCGATCTCGGTGGCTGCGGTCTCCGGAGCATCCGAGCCGTGCACACTGTTCTCGCCCAGGCTCTGGGCGTAGAGTGCCCGGAGGGTCCCCGGTGCGGCCTCGGCGGGGTTGGTGGCACCCATGATCTCCCGATTGCGTGCGATGGCGTTCTCGCCCTCGAGGACCTGGACCACGACGGGACCACTGGACATGAAGTCCGTCAACTCGCCGAAGAAGGGGCGACCGCGGTGCACGGCGTAAAAGCCTTCCGCTTCTTTCTTGGAGAGGTGGACCTTGCGCATCGCCACGATGCGAAGCCCCTCCTCTTCAAAGCGAGCAACAATTCGACCGATCAGGTTCCGACTGACAGCGTCAGGCTTGATGATGCTGAAGGTCCGCTCGACAGCCATCTCGGCACTCCTTGATGAGGGGCCGCCTTACTACTGTCCAAAAGGATGAGGCGCAACCGGACGCCAGCATCATTGGGGCCCCTAAAGCAGCCCCTGGACCGTGGTGCCGATGCCCGACGGGTTGCGGCTGATGTGGATGCCGGCCTCTTCCATGGCCGCATACTTGGCCTCAGCTGTGCCCTTGCCACCGCTGATAATCGCGCCGGCATGGCCCATCCGACGACCTGGAGGAGCCGTCGCACCAGCAATGAAACCCACCACCGGCTTGGTCATGTGTTCCTTGGCCCAGGCACAGGCATCCTCTTCCGCGGTGCCACCGATCTCCCCGATCATGACGACCACATCGGTGTCCGGATCCTCGTTGAAGAGCTTGAGGGTGTCGATGTGGCGGGTCCCGATGATCGGGTCTCCCCCAATTCCGATGCAGGTGGACTGGCCCAGGCCCAGAGCGGTGAGCTGTCCCACGGCTTCATAGGTCAGGGTGCCACTCCGCGAGACCACACCCACCCGGCCCGGCATGTGGATGTGTCCGGGCATGATGCCGATCTTGCACTCTCCCGGGGTGATGATCCCCGGGCAGTTCGGACCGATCATCCGGGCGGACTTGCCTTCCATGTACCGCCAGACCCGAATCATGTCGTTGACCGGCACTCCCTCGGTGATGGGAACCACCAGTTCGACACCCGCATCCACGGCCTCCAGGATGGCGTCGGCCGCAAAAGGCGGCGGAACGAAGATGACCGATGCATTGGCACCGGTCTGGGCCACTGCCTCCGCCACGGTGTCGAAGATGGGGACCTTGTCGCCAAAGACCTGGCCCCCCTTTCCGGGGGTCACGCCAGCCACCAGGTTCGTGCCGTACTCCATCATCTGGCCACAGTGAAAGCTGCCAGCACCGCCTGTGATGCCCTGGCAGAGCAACCGGGTGTTCTTGTTCACGAGCACGGACATCAGGCTTCTCCTCGTGCGGCCTTCACGACCTTTTCGGCGGCATCGGCCATGCTCGTCGCGGTGATGACGGGCAACCCACTCTGTTCGATGAGCAGCTTGCCCTTCTCGACGTTGGTGCCCTCGAGCCGCACCACCAGGGGCACCCCAAGGCCGATCTCCTGGACCGCCGCCAGGACGCCTGCGGCGATGACATCACACTTCATGATGCCTCCGAAGATGTTGACCATGATGGCCTTGACCTGGGGGTCGCGGGTGATGATCTTGAAGGCCGCCGTGACCTTTTCCGTGGTGGCTCCTCCTCCAACGTCCAGGAAATTCGCGGGCTCCGAACCAAAGAACTTGATGATGTCCATGGTGGCCATCGCCAGTCCCGCACCATTGACCATGCAGCCGATCTCCCCGTCCAGGGCGATGTAGGAGAGGTCGTACTCCCCGGCCTCGACCTCGGCCGGGTCTTCCTCGGCCAGGTCCCGCATAGCCATGGTGTCCGGGTGCCGGAACAGCGCATTGTCGTCAAAGGACATCTTGCAGTCCAGGGCGAGCACATCACCCTCCCCGGTCACGACCAGCGGGTTGATCTCGACCAGGCTGCAATCCTCCGCGACATAGACCCCGTAGAGACCCATGATGAGCTTCACGCCGGCCTTCAGGGACTTGCCTCTCAGACCCAGGCCAAAGGCGAGCTGGCGAGCCTGCCAGGCCCCCAGGCCCACCGCCGGATCAACCCAGACCTTGACGATCTTCTCCGGGGTGTGCTCGGCCACGTCCTCGATGTTCATGCCTCCTTCCGTGGAGGCCATCAGCAGAAGACGCCCGAGGGAACGGTCCAGGAGAATGCTGAGGTAGAGCTCGCTGGCAATGTCACAGCCCTGCTCGATGTAGAGGCACTGAACCTGTCGTCCCCCAGCGCCCGTCTGCTTGGTCACCAGGGTCTTTCCCAACATGTCCCTGGCAGCTTCCATGGCCGCGGCCCGATCAAAACAGACGCGCACGCCGCCCTTTCCAGGAGCCTCCTGACCTGCCAGCACCGTCGAGAGGTCGGACGGGTCCATGTTCTCGAGGTAGCGGCCCATGCCACGCCCACCGGCATGAATCTGGGACTTCACCACCCAGACCGGCCCGGGCAGCTTCTCGATGGCACTTTCGGCTTCGGCGAGGCTTGTGGCCGGCAACCCTGTACCGGAGGCCACACCGTGGCGTCGAAGGATTTGCTTGGCCTGGTATTCGTGAATCTTCATGGCTGTGCTCAGTCGTCCATGTGAGCGATGAGGGCATCACCGAATTCGCTGCACTTGAGCTTGGTGGCACCCTCCATCAGGCGGTGGAAGTCATAGGTCACGGTCTTGGCCCCAATGGCCGCGCTCACGGCCTTGACGATCAGGTCTGCCGCCTCGTTCCACCCCATGCGACGGAACATCATCTCGCCGCTCAGGATAACGCTGGAGGGGTTGACCTTGTCCTGGCCGGCGTACTTGGGAGCCGTTCCGTGGGTCGCCTCGAACAGGCTGAGGCCCGTGTCGTAGTTGATGTTGGCCCCCGGCGCGATGCCGATGCCACCAACCTGGGCTGCAAGAGCGTCGGAGATGTAGTCGCCGTTGAGGTTCAGGGTCGCAATGACGTCGTAGATCGCCGGGCGCGTCAGGATCTGCTGCAACATGGCATCGGCGATGACGTCCTTGATGGTGATGACATGACCATCCTCGAGGGTGATCGTGCACCAGGGGCCCCCATCCAGCAACTCGGCGCCGAACTCCCGACGGGCCAGGGCGTATCCCCAGTCCCGGAAGCCTCCCTCGGTGAACTTCATGATGTTGCCCTTGTGGACCAGGGTGACCGAGTCCTTCCGCTGGGCAATGGCATAGTGGATGGCAGCACGCACCAGCCTGTCCGTGCCCTGGGAGCTCACCGGCTTGACGCCAATGCCCGAGGTCTCCGGGAAACGGATGTTGGTCACACCCATCTCGTCCTTGAAGAAGGCGATGACCTTCTGGGCTTCCTGGGACCCTGCCTCCCACTCGATGCCTGCGTAGATGTCTTCGGAGTTCTCCCGGAAGATGATCATGTCGACCAGTTCCGGGGACCTCACGGGACTCGGCACGCCATCGAAGTACTGAATGGGCCGCACACAGGCGTAGAGGTCCAGCTTCTGTCGCAGGGCGACGTTCAGGGACCGGATTCCGCCTCCCACCGGCGTGGTCAGGGGCCCCTTGATGGCCACGAGGTACGACCGAATGGCGGTCAGCGTGTCCTCGGGAAGCCACTCGCCGGTCTTTTCGTGGGCCTTTTCACCTGCGTAGACCTCGAACCAGGCGATCCGGCGATCGCCCTTGTAGGACTTCTCTACCGCAGCATCGAGTACCCGGACCGCAGAGGCCCAGATGTCGGGGCCAATGCCGTCGCCCTCGATGAAAGGAATGATCGGGTTGTCGGGAACGGTGAGGTGACCCGCCGCGTCAACGGTGATCGCCTCGCCCGACATCGGGGGAGAAAGATGGGTAAACGAGGCCATTGCTCAGGGCCCTCCAACAGAGTCGAGAAGTGAGGAATACGGGAGCCGATTCAGCGCTGTCGGCTGCGCACCGGCTGGTCTTCTGCGATGAACTTGCAACGGTAGATGGGCACTCCTCGCCCCTCTCGGAAGTTGCAGCGCTCGTCGATGATCTGGGCTGCGATCCCGGAGCAGCGACTCAGACCAAACAGACAGGTGTAGTAATCGCTGTTGCTCAGCCCCACGGCCTGGAGCAGGGTGCCACTGATGGCATCCACATTGGGGTAGGGGTTGGAGACCTTGGGGTTCTCCTGGAGCACCTTGACCACCCGCTCGCGCATGGCGATCGCCGTCTTGTACAGCGGATCGTCCGGGCAGATCTCCTTGCCCAGTCGGTACTGGATGGTGGCACGAGGGTCCTCTGCTCGAAGGACCGCGTGGCCGAAACCGTAGATCAGCCGCTTGGCTGCCAGCTCTCCGCGAATGAAGGCCTCGACCTGGTCCGGGTCAGAGGTCCTGACGCTGCGCACAAAGTTCAAACAGGTCTGGTTGGCCCGACCGTGCAACGGTCCGTACAGGCCCGCCATGGCCGCCGCCAGCGAGGCATACATGTCCGCGAGTCCCGAGGCCACCGACTTGCCGGTGAAGGTGGACAGGTTGCCACCGCCATGGTCCAGGTGCAGCGTGTAGAAGACGCGTATCAGCTTGGTGATCGCTTCCGGGTCTCCCCCTGGAACGCCAAGCATATGGACGAAATTCTCGATCAGGCCTCGTTCCGGCTCCGACGGAATGGGTGCCCCCCACCCCTCACGAACCCGGAAGATGGCCGCCAGGACCGCGGGCAATTGGGCGACCACGCGGAGGCCGTCCTCGCGGAAATCCTCGGCCTTGCCGGTCATTCCCAGGAACATCAGCCCGGAAATGAGCCACTCCATGGGGTGCCCCTCTTTGGGCAATCCCTGGATGAGCGAGAAGACCCGCGCATCGACCGCTGAGCGCTCGACGAGTTTAGCCTTGAAGTCAGCCAGCTCCTGCTCGTTGGGCAGAGCCTTGTGGAAGAGCAGGTAGACCGCGGCTTCGGGGTCCAGATCCCACAGATCGGTGATCGGGTAACCGCAGTAGTGGATGCCCTTTTGGGGGTCCACGAATGAGGTCCGGACGGTCCCAACTGGAACGCCACGAAGTCCGGTGTTCAGATGTCCGCGTGTGACTTTTAACAGAACCTCATTCGGATCCGACATCCCGCTGCTCCTCCTCGGCGTGGCCACGCCTCGGGGGGCCTCAGAGCCTCTTGCAAAGCCGCCCCAGGGCCCCCAGTAGAGGGTTTGGATAAGCGCTGGCGGGGCCCTGCGCCACCCTCAAAGCGTGGTGGGCGTGGCCACGACCTGGGGAGACCTCCCCAGGGAATTTCCGGAGTGTCCCAACCGATTCTGCCTCGAGTCAGGTGGCCTTGGGGCTCTGGCCCTTCGCCTTCTTGGGGAAGAGCTTCCGCAGGAGCATGGCAATCGGGTCGTAGTAGCGGTCCACCACCCGTTCCTTGAGCGGAATGATGCCGTTGTCCGTGATGCCGATGTGCTCTGGACAGACCTCGGTGCAGCACCGGGTGATGTTGCACATGCCCGAACCGTACTCCTCGCGAATGGCGGGAATGCGATCCTCTTCGTCCAGGGGATGCATGTCCAGGCTGGCCAGCCGGATCATAAAGCGGGGGCCCACAAAGGCGTCCTTGCGGCCATGGTCACGGAGCACGTGACAGACGTCCTGGCACAGGAAGCACTCGATACACTTCCGGAATTCCTGCACCCGGTCGATGTCCTCCTGCTTGAAGCGATAACGACCGTCTTCGGGAACGGGGCCCGGTTTGAACGGCGCGATTCGCTTGTTCTGCTCGTAGTTCCAGGACACGTCGGTGACCAGGTCCTTGATCAACGGGAAGGCCTTGATCGGCTGGACGGAGACTTCCCCTTCCGGCAGAGAATTCATTCGGGTCATGCAGCTCAAGGCCGGCTTGCCGTTGATCTCCATGCTGCAAGAGCCACACTTGCCCGCCTTGCAATTCCAGCGGATGGCCATGTCATTGGCCTGCAGGGCCTGGATGCGCAGGAGCACGTCCAGGACCACCATGCCTTCCTCGACCTCCACCTGGTAGCTCTGAAAGTCACCGGCACTCTCGTCGCCTCGCCAGACGTGGAAGGTGCGGGTCTCAGACATGGATGCCTCCATCGAGCTCGTCCAGGGTTGCACGGGCGATGGACGCCAACTCCCCAGGAGCCTCTCCACGGTCCACCGGCTCCACGAACATCTTGCCGTCCGGCCCCTTGTAGATGAAGTGGTTGACCTTGCCCCACTCCTCCTGTTCGCCTTCGTAGTCGAGCCGGGTGTGGGCGCCTCGAGACTCCTGCCGCAGCAGGCCTGCACGGGTGACGGCCTCGGCCACCAGCATCATCGAATCAAGCGACAGTGCCTCGTGCCAGCCGGGGTTGTATTGACTGGCACCATGGGCCTTGACGACGGCGACCTGTTCCTTGAGAGCCTCGAGCTTGGACAGGGCCTCGGTCAACCCCCCTTCGTCCCGGACGATGTTGACCCCGTCGTGCATGATGTCCTGAATCGCCTCGTGCAACAGGTAGGGGTTCGGACCGTCCACCCGGTTGAGGCAGGCTGTGGCGCCTCGAATACCCGCACCCACGTCATCGGGGTTCGGCTCCACCGGGGTATCGCTCAGTCCGTCGAGGTAGGCCTTGGCACCCTTGCCGGCGAGCCAGCCGAACACCAGAAGATCCGAGAGGCTGTTGCCCCCCAGTCGGTTGGCCCCATGCATCCCTCCTGCGCACTCGCCACAGGCAAAGAGCCCGGGAACCCGGGACATCTGGGTGTCACTGTCGACTGAGATACCACCCATGAAGTAGTGAAGTGTCGGTCCGACCTCCATCGGCTGCGCAGTGATGTCGACCTCCGCCAGTTCCTTGAACTGGTGGTACATCGATGGCAGCTTCTTCTTGATGTACTCGGCGTCCCGGCGACTGGCGATGTCCAGGAAGGCACCACCATGGGGGCTTCCCCGCCCCTCCTGGACCTCCTTGGTGATCGCCTTTGCCACCACGTCCCGGGTCAACAGTTCGGGCGGACGACGAGCCTTGTCATCCCCTCCCAACCAACGATTGGCCTCTTCCTCGGTCTCCGCGGTCTCACTCCTGAAACGGTCCGGCACATAGCGGAACATGAAGCGTTCGCCTTCGCTGTTCCGAAGCACCCCGCCCTCACCGCGCACACCCTCGGTGACCAGGGTTCCGCGAACCGATGGGGGCCAGACCATTCCCGTGGGATGGAACTGGGTGAACTCCATGTCGATGAGCTGCGCACCGGCCTCGTAGGCCATGTGCAGGCCATCCCCGGTGTACTCCCAGGAGTTGGAGGTGATGCGCCAGCAACGCCCCCCACCGCCGGTGGCAAAGATGAGGGCCTTGGTGCGGAACAACACGAACCGCCCCCGCTCACGCCAGTAGCCAAGCAGTCCAGCGACCCGGTCCCCATCCTTGAGTACCTGGAGCGCAGTGCACTCCATGTGGACCTGGATCCCGGTGTGTACGCCCTTGTCCTGCAAGGTCCGGATGAGCTCCAGCCCGGTCCGGTCCCCCACGTGAGCCAGGCGCGCATAGCGGTGGCCCCCAAAGGGACGCTGGTTGATGAGGCCATCCTTGGTGCGGTCGAAGACCGCCCCCCAGGCCTCGAGTTCCCGGATTCGATCCGCCGCATGCCTGGCGTGCAGTTCGGCCATGCGCCACTGGTTCAGGAATTTCCCGCCCCGCATGGTGTCGCGGAAGTGGACCTTCCAGTTGTCCCGTTCGTCGGTATGGCCCAGGGAAGCAGCAGCGCCCCCCTCCGCCATGACGGTGTGGGCCTTGCCCAGCAGACTCTTGCAGACAAGGCCTGTGTTCAGGCCAAGGGCAGAGCACTCGATGGCAGCGCGAAGGCCGGCACCTCCCGCACCCACCACGACCACATCATGCTCAAAGGTCTCGATCTCGGAGATGTCGGTAGCCACGTCGAATCAGCTCCAGGTGTTGAGATCAGGAATCACGCCCAGACAGACCAGGCGGATGTAGATGTCGGTGAACCAGACCCAGAACATGGAAACCCATGCCCAGAACTGGTGCTCTTCATTCAGTCGCGTGACCCGGCGCCAGACACTCAAGGAGCGCTGACTGCCCGCATCACAGGAGAAACAGTCCTTGCGACCGCCGACCAGGTGACGGCAGGCGTGGCACCCGAAGACATAGGCCCCCAACAGGATCGGGTTGCCAATCAGCATGAGGGTGCCGACCCCGATACCAAGCTCGCCACCTCGCCAGAGCCCCATCCAGGCGTCATAGGACAGGATCGCGATGTAGCAGACGGCGATGTACCAGGTGTAGCGATGCAGGTTCTGGAAGAGGAAGAGGGCTGTCTCGCCCCTGTACTTCTTCTGGCACAGACCGCCGACCGCACAGGCTGGCGGGCTCAGGAAGTAGGCCCGGTAATAGAACTTCCGGTAGTAGTAGCAGGTCAGACGGAAGCTCAGGGGCCCCATCAAGATGAACCAGGACGGGCTGTAGGGCAGCCAGGATGATGGCCAGATGTCGACCATCCACTGGGGCGCAGGACCAAACCAGGCGTGGTCCAGACCGGCCACGTACTCACCACCCTGGAAGGCCCAGAGCACGGGGGAGTAGAACGGCGAGAGATAGCCGCCATAGCCTTCACTGCCCGCGTCGTACCAGAAGTTGTCGCCCGTATAGGCCACCGCCGTGACATAGAGGGAGAACAACAGGAAGATCGACCCCTGGACCATCGGGGTGACCCACCACCTGTCCTTGCGATGCGTCTTGGGCAGACCAGTGCCGTGCCCACCGATTTGCGCGGTCGCCATCGATGTCGCTCCTGTGGAAGGGACGGCGACCTTAGCCGAGGCGGAAAGCCGATGCCAGTGCCGGCGGGGTGACACTGGACTATGATCCCCAGGCTGAACGCCATCGGTCTGCGCCGCGATGGCCCCAATCAGGAGGCTAGGCTTGAAGCTCCAGGAAGTCATCGCGCGCACGGACGTCGGCAAAGTTCGCGATCACAACGAAGACAATCACCTGGTGGCCCAGGACCTCGGGCTCCTGGCGGTGGCCGATGGCATGGGAGGGCTTGCCCTGGGCGAAGTCGCCTCAGCCACTGCCGTGAAGACCCTGGAGGCGGCCGCTGAGGTCCTGAAGCCACTCATCGACACCGCGGATGAGAACCCGACGAGCGCCAACCGCATCCAGCTGGCCCAGGCCATGGAAGTGCTCAGCCACATCTCCTCTCAGCGCATCCAGCAAGCAACCCAGGGCCAGGCATCGGGCACGACCCTGGTCAGCGGCGTACTGACCCGAGGACACCTGGTGATCTGCCACGTGGGAGACAGCAGGGCCTACCTCTTTCGCGATGGTCACCTGCGACCCATCACCCAGGACCACACCATCGCCGCCGTAAGGCTTCGCCAGGGACTCATCACCAAGAAAGAGCACGACCAGAGCCCCTACCAGCACATGCTCTACCAGGCTCTGGGCACCCAGGGAGAACTGGACCCGGACCTTCTCGACATTCCGCTGGCCACGGGAGACATCGTGCTGCTCTGCTCGGACGGACTCACCGGGCCGGTGTCCGACGAGGCATTGACCGCAATCCTCTCCTCGACGGAGAACCTGGACGACGCCGCCGAGAAGATGATGGCAGAAGCCCTGAAAAACGGCGGACCGGACAACATCACCCTGCTGCTGACCCGGGTGGAGGATGGCCCCGCCGGTGCCGCGGCCGACTCCCAGGCCGAGATCCTGGCGTCCTGCTCCACCTTTGGCCGACTGAGCGACGCCGACCATCTCATGCTTCCGCTCTTTCTCGAAGAGGTCACCTCAGAAGAGGGTGATGTCTTCGAGCTGGAGCGAGGTGTACACATCCTCCTGTCGGGAACCGCACAGGCCGGCGCCATCGAATTGAATCCAGGCGATGCCTTTGGCGTGGCCCTCTTCGCGGACGGGTCATCGGAGGAGACACAGGTGACCGCCACCAGTACCACGCACTCCGCCGTCCTCACCCAGGACGCTTTTGAGACCCTGGAGAAGCGACGGCCCACATTGGCAGCCCGGATGCTGCGCGGCATGCTCTCCGTGCTGGCGACCTAGCAACCCGGCGCCCAGGAGACCTGGGGACCGGGGTGAAGCCCCACTCGAAGAAGAAGCTCAGGCGCCGACGAAGGAGCGAACTGCGTCCGCCTTGTCGGTGGCCTCCCAGGGAAACTCGGGCCGGCCGAAGTGACCATAGGCTGCCGTGGCCTTGTAGCTCACGTCGCCGGACAGGAGCCCCAGGTGCCGGATGAGGTCCGCTGGCTTGGTCGGGAACAACTCCCGGACACAATCCGCAAGAAGCTCGTCGGCGACCTTGCCGGTGCCGTAGGTGTCGAC
>CAZMNK010000119.1:0-16873 GCA_964567625.1 uncultured Enterobacterales bacterium
CTGCGTCTGCGTCTGCGTCTGCGTCTGCGTCTGCGTCTGCGTCTGCGTCCGTGTCTGAATCCGCATCCGTGTCGGTGTCGGCGTCGGCGTCGCTGTCAGCCGTTGTCGTACCCGAGTCAGATGTCGTGTCGTCACCCCCGCAAGCGACCAAGAAGAACAGAAGAACAGAAGAACAGAAGAAGGGTGTTAATCATGCAAGGTCCTTGTTCCAGGCTCTCGGATTCTATGCCGAGGGTACCCAGCGCACACCACGCCCGAAGATCTTTCCCATTTCACCGACCACCAGATCCCCTGTCGTGGAATGGCTGCTGAGTCACCTGCTCTTCCCCGTGGCCTGGATAGCAGCCTTCTCGGCCGCCATCGAGGGCATCGAGCAAGGCGTGTCCGAGCAGGTCATCCTGGGTGGAGTCACCTTTGGGACCATCCTGGTGGTGGCGGTCTTTGAGCGGGTCCTGCCGGAACACGACACCTGGAACATCTCGCAGGACGACGTAAAAACGGACCTGCTGCACGCATTCGTCTCGATGGTCGTGATCGCCCAGCTTCTTGACGCAGGGCTACGGATCGCGCTGCTGGGACTGGCCATCCACCTGGCCGAAGTGGCCGGAGGTTCCCTCTGGCCCCAGGACTGGCCGCTCCTGCTGCAACTCGTCCCCGCCCTGCTGATCTCCCAGTTCGGGGAATACTGGGCCCACCGGGCCCTGCACGAGGTTCCCCTGCTCTGGCGACTTCACGCCACCCACCACAGCCCGGGTCGGCTCTACTGGTTGAACGCCGGCCGTTTTCACCCCCTGGATGCGGTCCTGCTCTCCACGGTGGCCCTGACCCCGCTGATCCTCCTGGGGGCTGGCTCCGAGGTGCTGCTGCTCTTCACCGTCTGGATCTCCGTCCACGGCCTGTTTCAGCACTGCAACATCCGGTTGCGGCTCGGGCCCCTGAACTACCTGTTCAGCATGTGTGAGCTCCACCGCTGGCACCACTCCCTGAAGCTCGAGGAGGCCAACTCCAACTACGGGAACAACATCCTGTTCTGGGACCTGGTGTTCGGAACCGTCCACCACCCCCGAGACCAGGAAGCCTCCGAGAACATCGGCCTGAGCGATCTGCCCGGCTTTCCCAGGAACTACCTCGGGCAAGTCCTGTCTCCCTGGCGTTGGGAGGCGATCGAGCGGACCGATTAGCCAGGAAGGAGAGCACTCTCTGGGTTCCAGGCACGGGTTCCCCCCTGGCCTTGGAACAGAGAAACGTCAGTCCGACCCGGCCTGTTGTCCCAGGACTTCCATGAGCGCCCGGACGAATTCTGCCGCCGAGGCGGGACGATCCCCGGGATTCCGCGACAGCGCACGGTCCACCAGGTTCCCAAGGCCGTCGGGAAGGGGGTGGCGGGAGACCCCTGCCAGCGAGGGAACGTCTTCAACAATGCGTCGGGCGACCTGTTCCACGGGAGGCAGGCGGGGGAACGGATAGTTCCCGGCAAGACACCTGTAGAACACCATGCCGACTGCGTAGATGTCGGCCAGAGCACTCGGCTGAGCGCCCCTGGCAACCTCCGGGCTGATGTAGGGCGCAGACCCCAGGACCATGCCTTCCCGCGCCATGGGATCAGGCTCAAACCGGTGAATGGCGATGCCAAAATCGATCAGCCTTCCCCCGGCATGGCCATCGGGTCCGTGGACCACGAAGATGTTCGATGGCTTGATGTCCCGGTGGACCAGGTTCGCCTCGTGAACGACCACCAGGGCGCGAAGCACATCCAGACAGACATTGAAAACAAGCCCCGGTGTACGGGCCTGGTTGGAGAGTTCGGCGAGGGAGCGCCCCAGGAGCTGCTCCATGACGCAGAAGAGCATGCCATCTTCTGTGTGGCCGAAGTCCGTCATTCGCACGATGTAGGGACTGTCGAGGGCCATGCAGGCTCGCGCTTCGTTGAAGAAGCCCTGGGCCACCGACGGCTTTCGTCCGTGCTCTGGATGGAGAACCTTGACGACCACGTCGCGATCGGTCTCCAACTCCACCGCGTTGAAAACGGTTCCGAAGCCACCCTCTCCCAGCACCGCATCAATGCGGTAGCGGTTCCGAAAGACGCGTCCAATGAGCTGATCGGCATCCATCGGTGAGGGAGGGCGCCTTGCTTCCCAGGCGCGTTTCCCCTGGAATTCGATGAGCTGGTCGATGCGGCCTCGGATCAGGGGTCCTGGGACCAATCGTCGGGCCGGGGCCATGGGCGCGAAATTGGCCAGGACTTCCGTGTCAGCGGCACACTCCTGGGCCAGGCTCGCACCCCCCGGAAGACTGATGGCCAGAGCCTCGCGGCTCTGGTCCAAGGCCGGTCCCAGGTGCCGGCTGTCGTTCATGGAACCCACTGTCAGAATGAAACCCATGCTCACGGAGGACAGGAAGTCAGGACATCCCGCGATCTGTTCGAGCCCGTCCAGGGCATCCGACATCTGGGGAAAACCCATGACCAGCCCTCGCGGTCCAGCGGTCTCCCAGGTGGGAAGGTGGGGTTTGAGCCGTTCACGCAACGCAGGCAGGACCGTGTCCGCATCCACGAAGAACTCCGTCCGAACCACGGCCTGTCGCTGGACCTCCACCTCCAGGGCCGGGGGCAGTGATTCCTCCGGTATCAGGGCCATGGTTTCCGGCCGGTTCAGGAGCTGGGCCAGGGTAATGCCGGGTTGCGGCCCATCCGTGGCTTCGAGTACCAACCTGGCCGCGACGCGAGTGTGGTTCTGAAGGGTGATCCGAAGGAGTCCTTCCTGCAACTGAACCCGGTGAGGGGCCATGCCATGGGGTTCCAGACAGAAGACCGCCCCCACCTCGCCGTTCCCCACCAGGAGCAGGCTGCCCGTCAGTTCCTCGGTCCGTCTCAGGCGATAGCGACCGGGAGACAACTCCAGGTCCAGGTTCCGACTTTCCCCGGGCTGCAGATCCTGCCGCGACAGGATGTGTGGTGTCGCGCTGGGATTCCCGACGCATTGGGGCGCAGCCGTCGCGTCATGGAGCCTTGTCTTGAAGCTCACCACGACATTTTCGGCAAGATTGCCATCGTAGCGAATGTTGCAGCTGGCGCAGTGCGCCTCCCCAGGCACGAGGATGAGTTGTTCCAGGCTGGCCTTGGCCCCAAGGCAACTGGGACAGAGCAGGTCCCAGCGTAGACTGAGAATCCCCGCCGCCACTCCCCGCAAACACCCATCGAGAACCGCACCGACCGGGAGTCCCCACCGACCGGCAAGCTCCAGGGGTTCAAGACGGGCCTGTTCGAGTTCCGTCCCCTGGACCAGGTGATGCTGGAGGCGTGCGGCGACCCTCTGGTCCGAGAACTGCGCAGTGGCCTGTTCGAGACGCGAGAGCGCGTCTGCTCGCAGGGCAATCGGCGGCACGGGCAGGGTGACCCCGTCTTCCAGGCTCTCCAGAACTCGGCTGAGCGCCAGGTGGATCGGGGGCCGAATCCGGAACATGAGGATCAACCAGACCAGGGGACGCAGGAATCCCCAACGGGCGAAGGCGGTGACGCTGTATTGAATCCCCGTACCCGTGCCCTGCCTCTCGAAGGAGGCTCCGAGCGTGTAGCCGCGAAGGGGACCGTTCAGGAACTCCCGCTCGGCGAAGAATCGATGGGGTCGCTCGTAGTCAAAGGCCCGTTCCAGCCATCTCATCTCGAGGCCGAACTCCGTTGTTCGTCCCATTCGAACCACGTTCCCTGCCGCGTTCACGGTCTCCTCGAGACGGTATCCGAAAGACCCGGCCCGGTTGAACCGGTCGGTGTCCGAGAAGACCGCCCAGGTCGCCTCCAGATCCCGAGGGGTCTTCAGCGTCCATTGCAGCCGGAGGGGCTTGCCGGACCCTCGAACGGAAAAGGAGCGCGGAACCACGGGCATCGAAACTCACTAACCGAAGCCGGGGAATCTCCTTTCCCTGACCTGTGTCTCTTTGGCGTCAGTCCAGGGGGTGGTCTCCACCCACCAGCACCAATTGAGAGGCCGGTCACTTGCCTCCTGGAACTGCGCCGGATCGTGCTCTACTGGCTTCTGAAGGGGCTGCCGGGGCCTCTCCCAAGGGCATCCGATGAAGACCAGGCAATGGCGTCTGCAGCTCGCCGCCCTCGGGCTTCTGGCCGGGATGATGGGCTGGACGGGCTCGGCCCAGGCCGGGGAGTTGAACGCCCTTGGGTTCCTGAAGAGCACGCCGACCTACGTGATGCCTTCCCTTGCCATCAACTACGCCGTGGGTCTGAACCTGGGCGATGACGCTGCAGCGGAAGGGGCCGTCTTCTGGAGTGGAGTCGCCTTTCACCCCGTGGTGACAGCGGACGTGAGCCCCTACCTGGCCACGGGATTTGAACTGGAGTTCGTTGCTCGCCCGGACGGGACCATGGGGTTGCTCCTGTTTCCCATGGTTCGGGTGGGAATCTCCCTGCCGAGCGATGGCGAGAGCTACGCGAACGTCCTGGTTCCCTGGATGAGCTTCTATGGCATGGCTGGCGTCAGGCCGCCCACCCAGTCCGGTTCAGCCGTGGCACGACTTGGGGTGGGGATGAGCTCGATCTGGATTCCCCTGGCGATGCTCGAAGGCGGAGTGTTGCTTCCTGGGGTCCTGGAGGGCCTCATGGAGGTCTGGGTGGACGGTCACAGGCAGTACGTCTTTCGGTTTGGCTGGGGGTTCTGAGGACGCCCAGAGAAGGGATGAGCCATCATGGAGCGAAGGGCCATCGGAACCCCGCCCGCCTTGACCTGCCCCAGAGGTACTAGTCCAGGACCACCAGAGGCGGCTCGTCGGAACCCTGGTAGCCGATGATCCCCTCGTTCAATGGCCGCTGGGAGATACGACCACCCACGGTCCAGAGGGCACCGTCTTGCGCAATCGCACAGCCGTCGGATGCGCTCGCTGAAGGCGGCGGGAGAGAGACCCACTCGAGACGCGGCGGCTCGAAAGGTCAGGGTTGTTGCGGCCGCTTCAAAGCAGCGCAGTGAGTCCAGGTCGAGGGTCATTGTGGTTCATTGTGCCGTGTGCGATCGAATCGCGTACCCCTCACCGCCATCATGCACCACTCTGCCTCGGGCCAGTGAGACCCCTGGTCGCGGCGGGAGATGTCCGGATCGAGACTGACACGGCCAGGCTGTCAGGGACTGTGAAACGGACGTCACAGCGGAGTGAGACAGAGAAGAGGTGGGCGTGCCCGGCAAGAGGGTTTTGATTTTCCAGGGTTCAAGAGATTCTTCCGGGATGCCGGGGCCTATTTCTGGATGGTAGCCTCTCTGGGCAACTCTCAACTCTGCCGCAAATCAGCCTGCTGAGCTTCTGGCCTCCACAGGTCGCGCGGTACGAGGCATTTCATGGTTCGTCGTCGCTTCTCCCCTCCGATTGTCTGTGCGCTGGTCCTGCTGGCCTGTACCAATGAAGATCCCGAAGCTTTCATCACCTCTCATGTGAACGGGGACGTGATCACCCAGGGCTGGGCCGAAAGTTTTGCCGGAAGGGTCACCGACGATCACTCCAGCCCGGAAGAGCTGACCGCGTCCTGGTACCTGGACAGCGAGGAGATCTGTGCCGGACTGCATCCGAACGCCTCGGACGGCGTGTCCTGCGAGCCCCTGGTGGATCTGGAAGACGAGGCCCTTGCCGCAGGCGAGGTCGAGCTGGCCCTCGAGGTCTGGGACGAGGACGGGGTTCTGGGGTCAGCGGCAATCCTGCTTGCTGTCCAGGTCAGCGAGGCGCCCGTGGTGGAGATCCTGGCGCCGGAAGAAGGGCTGATTGCCTATTCGGACACGGCGGTGGACCTGTTGGGGCTGGTCAGCGACGACCTGGATGATCTGGACACCCTGGTGGTCTGGTGGGACTCAGACCTGGACGGGCCCATCTCTCCCGAGAGTGCCGCAGACGAATCGGGCCAGGTCTCCGGCAGCGCCCTCCTGGGCGAAGGAACCCACGGGATCACCCTGTCTGCCGAGGACTCCACGGGAGCCCTGGGGACAGCGAGTGTGTCCATCACGGTCTTCCCCGCCAACACCGAACCCAGTTGTGAGATCACCGCACCCGAGGATGGCAGTGCTGATGTGGCGGGGACAGAGGTCACCTTTACCGGGTTCATTTCAGACACAGAGGACCCCATCGCGGACCTGGTGGTGTCCTGGACCAGCGACCTGGATGGGGACCTGGATGCCTTCAATCGCCACGAGGGGGGCGAGGTCGAGCTTGTGGTCGATGACCTCTCCCTGGGTACCCACACCATCACCCTCGCAGCCCAGGACACCGGAGGGTTTTCGTGCAGCGAGGCCATTTCCTACACGGTGGGCTCCAACCCCGTCATCGTCATCGATGACCCCGAGAACGACAGCATCTCAAGCGCGGGAGAGGCGATCCGTTTCCAGGCGACGGTGACCTCGGCCACTCACAGTCCCCAGGACCTGACGATGACGTGGGTCTCCGACGTCAATGGGCTGTTTTCCAGCGATGGGGCCAACAGTGGCGGGATCGCCTCCTTTGAGTCCTCGGAGCTGTCCCAGGGCGCCCACACCGTCACGGTCACGGCGACGGACACCGATGGGTTCTCAGGGGAAGCCCTGTTGAGCCTGGTGGTCAATGGGGTGCCCAACGCGCCCGAGCTTGCCCTGGCCCCCGACCCGGCCTTCACGACAGACGCCCTGGTGTTGACGATCACCAGGGACAGCTCGGACCCCGAGGGGGATTCCGTCACCTATGACTACGCCTGGACCGTGGACGGGGTGATCTCCAGCGCCAGCACGGGCACCACCCTGCCTTCTGCGGTGACGGACAGGGACGAGGTGTGGGCGGTGACCGTGACGCCGAATGACGGCCTGTCGGATGGGGATGCTGCGACGGCCACGATCACGATCTCCAACACGCCACCGGTGTTGGCAGATGCCGCACTGACCCCGGAAGACCCCGCGGCGGGCGAGGTGCTGACCTGCACGCCGGGGACAACCACAGATGTCGATGGCGACACTGGCTTCACCTACAGCACCGCATGGCTGGTCGACGGAAGCCCCATCACCGCCACCGGTTCGACCCTGGATGACAGCTACTGGGGGCGGGATCAGTCCGTGACCTGCGTGGTCACTCCCAATGATGGCACCGACGACGGGGATCCGATCACGTCGAACACGATCGGTGTCGTGAACACGGCCCCTGCCATCGATACGGTGAGCATCTCCCCGGACCCGGGCCAGGCCGCCGACACGCTGACCTGCAGCTACAGCGGCTACGTCGACGAGGATGGAGATGCGGACCAGTCGACGCTGGTCTGGGACGTCGATGGCGTCGAGGTGGGCACGGACACCACCTTGAGCGGGGTCTTCGTGGGCGGCGAGACCGTCACCTGCACCGTGACCCCCGATGATGGAACGACCCCGGGAACGCCGGTCTCCGGCAGCCTGGTGGTCACGAACACCGCACCGACCATCGACAGTGTCAGCATCGAACCCACCACGGCCTATGCCGGCGACACCCTGGTCTGTTCCTACAGCGGCTACGCCGATGACGATGGCAATGCTGACCAGTCAACCTATTCCTGGTCGTTGAATGGCACGACGGTGGGCACCTCCTCGGTGCTCGAGACGTCCTTCATCCGGGATGATGTCCTGACCTGCACGGTGACGCCTGATGATGGCGAGGATGCGGGATCGACGGTTTCGGCCTCCATCACTGTCACGAACACGGCCCCGAGCATCGAGGCCGTGAGCCTGTCTCCAGAATCTCCCCAGGCCGGAGACACCCTGACCTGCACCTACAGCGGGTACGACGACGCGGACGGGGACGCAGACGCCTCGACCTATTCGTGGACCATCGACGGTGTTTCGGCGGGGTCTGGCACGGATTCGCTCTCCTCCGGCTTCATCGGCGGAGAACTGGTGGTCTGCACGATCACCCCCGATGACGGAACGGACGCGGGCACGGCAGTGAGTGCCAGTGCAACCATCGGAAATACCGCGCCGAGCATCGACAGTGTCGCCATCAGCCCGACTGCTGCGGTGGTCGGAGACACCCTGACCTGCACCTACACCGGTTTTGATGACTCGGATGGCGACCCCGATGAGTCCACCCTTGCCTGGACCATCGACGGAGAGACGATCTCCACCTCGGACACCCTCGAAGATTTCGTGGGCGGCGACACGGTCACCTGCACCGTCACTCCCTATGACGGCAAGTCCACCGGCTCGTCGCTGTCGGACAGCCTGGTCATCGACAACACCGCACCCACCATCGACAGCGTCACGATCAGCCCCGCCAGCCCAACCACCGGAGAGACGCTCTCCTGCAGCCACAGCGGCTACTCCGACGTGGACGGAGACGCAGACCAGTCGACCTATGCCTGGACCATCAACGGGTCCTCGGCGAGCACCGGCAGCACGCTCTCCGGGGATTTCGTGGGCGGTGACACGATCATCTGCACCGTCACCCCCGACGACGGCGCAGCACAGGGCACTCCGGTGAGTGACACGGTCTTTGTCGACAACACCGCACCGAGCATTGCCAGCGTCTCCATCAGCCCTCCGACCCCCCAGGCTGACGACACGCTGAGTTGCAACTACGACGGTTTTTCCGACCCCGATGACGATGAGGACCAGTCGACCTTTGCCTGGACGATCGAAGACACGACGGTGGGCACCGACAGCGAGCTCAGCGGGGCCTTTTTCGGAGGGGACACCGTCACCTGCACGGTCACCCCCAGTGACGGTAGCGCCGAGGGCACTGCCCTGAGCGCCGAGATCACCATCGAAAACACAGCGCCAGGCATCGAAAATGTGACCATCAGCCCCAGCGAGGCGACCACCAGCGATGCCTTGACCTGCAGCCATGATGGCTACGTCGACATCGACGAGGACGCGGACCAGTCGACCTATGTCTGGAGTGTAAATGGCTCCCCGGTGAGCACCGACACCACGCTGACCAGCGGCTATGTCGGGGGAGACACGGTCACCTGCACGGTCACGCCTGACGATGGCACCGACTCGGGGACCGCTGTTTCCGAGAGCATCGACATCCTGAACTCCCCGCCGGTGGTCGACAGCGTCAGCATCTCCCCGACGGACCCCGAAATCGACGACACCCTCACCTGTAGCTACAGCGGCTACTCAGACGCGGACGGGGAGTCCGATCAGTCCACATTGAACTGGACGGTCAACGGGAGCGAGGAAGGCGACAGCACCACCCTTGCCGGAGTCTTCCTGGGCGGTGACACCGTCGTCTGTACCGTGACCCCCTACGACGGCAATGAGAACGGGGACGTGGTGTCGGCCACAGTGGTCATCGACAACACCGCACCGAGCATCACCAGCGTCACCATCAGCCCGGCCGATGCCCAGGCAGGCGAGACCCTGACCTGCACCTACGAGGGGTTCATCGATCCGGATGGCGACGACGACGAGTCCACCTATTCCTGGGACGTGGACGGCACCGAGGTGGATACCAGCAGCACGATCTCCAGTGGTTTCGTGGGAGGGCAGACGGTGACCTGCACGGTCACCCCGAGCGATGGCAGCACCGAAGGCACCTCTTTGTCCGACAGCCTGGTCGTCACCAACACCGCTCCGGAGATCAGCACCGTCACCATCAGCCCCTCGAGTGCCCAGGTCGGCGACACCCTGACCTGCAGCCACAGCGGCTACTCGGACGCGGACGGGGACGCAGACCAGTCGACCTATGGCTGGGCCATTGACGGCCTGGACGCCGGGGTCACGACCGACGAGATCTCCAGTGGGTTCGTGGGCGGGAACGAAGTGACCTGCACCGTCATCCCGAGCGACGGCAGTGAGAGCGGCACCGCGGTCAGCGACAGCCTGCTCATCACCAACAGCGCACCGACCATCGACAGCGTCACCATCAGCCCCTCGAGTGCCCAGGTCGGCGACACCTTGACCTGTGGCTACAGCGGGTTCTTCGACGCCGATGGGAACACCGACCAGAGCACCTATTCCTGGACCCTGTCGGGCACCGAGGTGGGCACCACGGACACGCTGTCCAGCGGTTTCGTGGGCGGGGACAACCTCACCTGCACGGTGACGCCCAGCGACGGAGAAGACGAAGGGGTGGCAGGCAGCGACAGCCTGACCATCGGCAACACGCCACCGACCATCGACAGCGTCACCATCAGCCCCTCGAGTGCCCAGGTCGGGGAGACGCTCAGCTGTGCCTATGACGGCTTCATCGATGCCGACGACGACAGTGACCAGTCGACCCTGGTGTGGACCGTCAACGGAAGCTCGGTCAGCACGGACACCGACCTGTCCAGTGACTTCGTGGGCGGGGACACCGTGACCTGCACGGTCACGCCGGATGACGGGCAGGACGCGGGTACGGCCCTGTCCGACAGCCTGGTCATCGACAACACGGCACCGGAGATCACCAGCGTCACCATCACGCCCACGAGTGCCCAGGCCGGGGAAACCCTGACCTGTACCCACGAGGGGTTCAGCGATGGCGACGGGGACGCAGACCAGTCGACCTATGAATGGGACGTCAACGGCACGACGGTCAGTCTCGAGAGCACCCTCTCCAGCGACTTCATCGGCGGGGACACGGTGACCTGTACCGTCACGCCCTACGATGGGACGGACAACGGCACGGCACTGTCCGACAGCCTTGTGATCGACAACACAGCCCCGTCCATCACGTCAGTCAACATCAGCCCGGCCTCGCCGGCGGTGACCGATGACCTGACGTGCACCTACGCGGACTACGTGGACGTGGATGGCGACGCGGACCAGTCCACCTTTGAATGGACGGTCAACGGAGACAGCGCCGGGGCCACGGACACCCTGCTCTCGGGGGCCTTTGCAAGCGGGGACACCGTGATCTGCACGGTCACGCCCTACGACGGCGAGGATGAAGGCACCGAGGCGAGCGCCTCGGTCACCGTCGGCAACACCGCCCCGACAATCACCAGTGTCGCCATCGATCCCACCTCCGCCAAGACAGGAGACCTTCTCACCTGCAACTACAGCGGCTACAGCGACGTCGACGGAGATGCCGACGAGTCGACCTATCGCTGGACCATCAATGGCAGCACTGCTGGCACGAACTCCACGCTGTTCAGTGGCTTTGTCGGTGGAGACACCGTCGCCTGTACGGTCACGCCCTACGATGGCTTTGGCACCGGGACGGCGCTGGACGACAGCCTGGTCATCGACAACACGGCGCCTTCCATCGACAGCGTCACGATCACCCCGTCCACCCCGGTCACCGGGGACACCCTGACCTGCACCTACAGCGGTTTTGACGACCCTGATGGCGACGGCGACTTGAGCAACATCGTCTGGACCGTCAACGGGGTGGAGGCAAGCACGGAGTCAACACTGGACGGTGGCTTCGTGGGTGGTGACACCGTGACCTGCACGGTGACCCCCAGCGACGGCAGCGATGGAGGCAGCGCAGTGAGCGAATCGGTCACCGTGGACAACACAGCGCCGAGCATCACCAGTGTCTCCATCAGTCCCAGCAGTGCCCGGGCGGGTGACACCCTGACCTGCAGCTATAGCGACTTCAGTGATCCGGATGGCGAAGCCGATGCCAGCACCATCGCCTGGACCGTGGACGGCACGACCCTGGGCACGACCAGCACCTTCTCCAGCGGCTTCTACCACGGCGACGAGGTCACCTGTACCGTGACACCGAGCGATGGGACCGACGAGGGCACGGCACTCTCGGACAGCATCACCATCGACAACACCGCGCCGGTTCTGACCGATGTCACCCTGTCACCGGATCCGGCCTTCGAGGGGGACACCTTGTCCTGCACACCAGGCTCGGCAAGCGACGCCGATGGTGAGTCGGTCAGCTACACCTATGCCTGGTACCTGGATGGAAGCAGTCTCAGCGAGACCGGAAGCACCCTGTCCTCCGATGATTTTGACCGGGACGAGGACGTGTTCTGCAGCGTGACGCCAACCGATGGCACCGACGACGGCTCCAGCGTGGACAGCAACAGCATCGTCATCTCCAACTCGTCACCGAGCATCGCCAGCGTCAGCGTTTCCCCGTCGGACCCCAACGTCGATGACACCCTGACCTGCAGCTACAGCGATTTCGAAGATGGGGACGGGGACAGTGATGCCAGCACCTATTCCTGGAAGGTCGATGGGCTCGAGGTCAGCACGGACAGCACCCTGACGGGCAGCTTTACCAGGGACAACGACGTGACCTGCACGGTCACGCCACACGATGGAACGGACGAGGGAACCGCTGTCAGTGACAGTGTGACCATCGCAAACTCGGCGCCAGTGCTCACGGAGGCCACCCTGTCGCCAGATCCGGCCTACGGCGGCGACACCCTGACCTGTACCCCCGGGACGACAACGGATGCTGACGACGACACGGTGTCCTACGACTTTGCCTGGACAGTCTCGGGAAGCAGCACGGGCGAGACGGGCAGCACCCTGTCCTCGTCGTTCTTCGTCCGGGACGAGACGGTGGTCTGCCAGGTCACGCCATCGGACGGCACGGACGAAGGGGAGGCTGTAGACAGCGACACGCTGACCATCAGCAACACCGTTCCCGTGGTCAGTGACGTCAGCGTCTCCCCTGAACCCGCAGTGACCGCGGACACGCTGACCTGCAGCTATAGCTACGCAGACGCCGATGGCGATGGCGATTCTTCCACCTTTTCCTGGACCGTCAATGGAACAGAGGTGGGCACTTCTTCCACTCTGTCCGGTGAATTCGTCTTTCAGGACGAGGTCATCTGCACCGTCACTGGCAACGATGGCACCGACGAGGGAACCTCCTCCTCCTCCTCCCCTCTGACCGTGGACAACACGGCGCCAAGCATCTCGTCGGTCTCGATCAGCCCCTCCTCACCGAACGACCTGGATACCCTGACCTGCAGCTACACCGGCTACAGCGATGCGGATGGGAATGCCGATCAGTCCATGTATTCCTGGTCGATCCTGGGATCGGTGGTCGGAACAAGCGCTGACCTGGGGCCCAGCAACTTCTCGAGACACGATGATGTGGTCTGCGAGGTCACGCCGTTTGACGGGACGGACAGCGGGACACCCCTGGACGACTCCGTCAACATCGCCTCCAGCAACACACCACCAGAGATTCTTTCCCTCACCCTGTCCCCGTCCACGGTCTACACCGACGACGTGATCTCCGCCTCGGTTTCGGCGACAGACGACGATGGCGACAGCATCACCCTGGTCTACGAGTGGACCGTGGATGGAGCGCCCGTGTCCGTGACGAGCGCCTCTCTGGATGGCGCGTCCTACTTCGACAAAGGCGACGAGGTGAGCTGTGAAGTCACCCCCTACGACGGGGATGAATTCGGAAGTGCCGAGACATCGAGCACGATCACCATCGAGAACACGGAACCGGGGTCCCCCACGATCTCCATCAACGACTTCACCTCCGGTCTGGACGACATCCTGTGCAACGTCGACGCAGATTCCGTCGATGCTGACGAAGACTTGATCAGCTACGCATTCACCTGGACGGCGGATGGCCTGACCTACCCGGACGCTTTTGGGTCGGCGACCGGGCCAGCAACGACAAACGACACCGACGACACCGTCCCCGGGGTCGATTCATCCCTGGCGTCGACCTGGATCTGCACGGTCACCCCGAACGACGGGGAGGATGACGGACCCTCGGCGAGCGTCACGGCCATCGAGCTGACCGAAGTGGAGTACGGGTTCCCGGACCCGATCTTTTCCCCGCTCTCGGTGTCCACCGACTTCTTGCAAGGCAATTTGGTCACAGTCGACTCGGACTTCCGGATCACCAACTTGAGCATCTACCTGCACTCCGTGGGCATCGACACGACGGTGGTGATGGGCCTCTATGAATCGAGTAGTAGCAGTCCCACCAACCTCGTGGCCTACACCCTCCTGGAACCGGCGGTTTCGGGGTGGAACGACCTGGATGTTGTCCTGGACGTGGACGTTCCGGCTGGCGACTACTTCCTGGCCTGGAACTTCGGGGGAACCTCCTCGCCGGAGATCTCCGTGGACAATAGCGGCGGGATCATTGCCTCGGTCAATGCGACCGCAACAAGTCCACCGAAGGATCCCTTCAATCCCAGCAGCGTGGCCAGCTACACAGACGTCAACATCTACGCCCTGGGCTACGAATAGCGCAGGGGTCGAGGCGACGGGCCGACCCGACGGGTGGCCGCAGCCTGGCGCAGGCGGATCAGGGGACTACCGCAGCAGGTCGCCGGTGCCTGCACGCTTGATAAAGTCACCCTTGTGGGTGTTCGAGGCGTTGCCCTTGTCGATGACCACCCGGCCCCGGGAGAGGACCGTGTCCGTCCAGCCCTGGAGTTCCCACCCCTCGTAGGCGCTGTAGTCCACGTTCATGTGGTGGGTGCGGGGGTCTTCGACCGTGACGCGGCGCACCTCGTCCGGGTCGAAGATGACGATGTCGGCGTCGCTCCCGGGGGCGATGGTGCCCTTCTTGGGGAACATGCCGAAGTTCTTCGCAGCCGCTGTCGAGGTCAGGTTCACGAACTCGTTCAGGGTGATCCGGCCGCCCACCACCCCGTGGTGGTAGATGGCCGTCATTCGATTCTCCACACCCGGAGCACCGTTCGGGATCTTGGTGAAATCCTCGAGGCCCATCTCCTTCTGGCCCTTGAAGCAGAACGGGCAGTGGTCGGTGGCGATGGCGGCAAGGTGGCCGTACTTGAGGCCCTGCCACAGCACTTCCTGGTTCCATTTCTCCCGCAGGGCGGGGGTCATCACGTACTTGGCGCCTTCGAAGTTCGGGCGATCGTAGAAGGTCTCGTCGAAGAGCAGGTACTGGGGACAGGTCTCGGCCTGGACATCCATGCCCCGAGCCCGGGCCCGCTTGACCTCGTCCAGGGCATCACTGCAGCTCAGGTGAACGATCCAGAGGGGCACTTCGGCGACTTCGGCGATGGCGATGGCCCGGTGAACGCCCTCGGCCTCCATCCGGGTCGGGCGGGTCTTGGCGTGCCACCGAGGGGCCAGCTTGCCGTCGGCGACCGCTGCCTTGATGATCTCGTCGATAACGATGCCGTTCTCGGCGTGCATGCAGATGCGGGTGTTGTTCTCCCCTGCCCGCCGAAAGGCCCGGTACAAGGTGCCGTCATCGACGTAGAGCACGCCGGGGTAGGCCATGAACAGCTTGTAGGAGGTAACCCCCAGGTCCCGGAGTCGGTCCATCTCGCTCAGGCGACTGTCCGGCATGTCCGTCACGATCATGTGGAAGGCGTAGTCGATGCTCGCCTTGCCCTCGGCCTTGGCGTGCCAGGTGTCCAGCCCGGCCAGGGTCGACTCCCCCTTGGTCTGGATGGCGAAGTCCACGATGGTCGTGGTGCCACCATGGGCCGCGGCCAGGGTTCCCGTCTCGAAGTCGTCGGCGCTCATGGTGCCGCCAAAGGGCATGTCGAAGTGGGTGTGGGGATCGATGCCACCCGGGATGACCAGCTTGCCCTGGGCATCGATGGTCCGGTCCGCCGTGACCTTCAGGTCCGTGCCGATGGCGGCGACCTTTTCGCCCTCGATGTAGATGTCTGCGTAGTAGTCGTCGGTGGCGGTGACGACGCGGCCGTTGGTGATCAGGATCGACATCGCTGGAACCTCTGTCCGTGCAGGAAGCGTGGGGCCTGGATGCTACCAGAGGGTGCCACGACCGCAACGGATGCAGGGACTGGCACATCGGTTTCTCTTCAACGCCATCCCGGACAGGCGCCCCAGGTACCGGAAACGGGAAAACCAGGGCCCTCTGGCCGTGTGTTTCAACGCCCCTCGGCCTCGGAAGGACCGGCACTCCTGGGTAGCAGGCACCCAGGTCCTGGCTGTACGATCCCGGCATGCCACTGACCTCCACCTGCGCTCGCCGCCATCCCCTCATGGGGGCAGCCCTCGTGGTCCCACTGTGGATGGCGATGACCTCTGTGGCACAGGCATGCAACATCTGTGCAGATGCCGCCACGCGCATCACCATGCCGGGCGTGTTGAACGTGGGCCAGGTCCTGGTGCTGTTCGTGGTGGCTTCTGCGGCACTCGCTGTGTTCGGTCACGCCACCAGGGCGGAGTGGCGACTGGGAAGCAGGATCTACTGGCTTGCCTGGCCTGCCGCTTTCATCGGGGGATTGACGGCGGCCATGACCGGGATTGCGTTTCTCGCGGGTCCGATCCTGGTGATCGCGTCTCTGCTGAGGATGTACCGGACCACAAAACTGCAGAGGCCTTCCAGTCGCGAGCGCATGGCGGCACTGCTCGCAGCGATCCTGGTGGTCGCTACACCGACTGTGTTGCTGGTGGGAAACCAGCGCGCCAGGAACGTCGACTACCTGTTCGATTCACTCACGTCCGGGCACTACATCACTGCCACCAAGGCCTTCACAGCCCTCGAGACCACCGAGGGGGCGGCGCCGGTGGCCTGTGAGCGTCTCGAGGCGCTCAAGCCCGGCGAAGAGGACGCCCAGAAAACCACACCCATGGCGTGGTTCGGACTGATGCAACTGGCAGGCGAAGTGGAGACCTGCCCGGAGCTGGTGCTCGCCGTGCAGGCGTTGTGCGCCTTTCCCGGCGATGCCCAGATGAGCCGCCACCTGGCCTGTGGAGAACAGCCCACGAGGTAGCGGCCTGGGCGGGTGCGGCGGCCCGGCTCACCTCGGCCCATCCACTGGAAGGACCCGAGGACGGAACCGAGCCGTGCTTTCCCTACTCGGTGGCGGCCAACGCCTCGTCCACGGCGCCCTTGTCGGTCGTGGACTCTCCTGCGATGTAGCCCTTACCGCAAGACCCACACCACACGGTGTCGCCTTCCTTGCCAGCGGGGCAGCTGCACGAGGCGGCCTCGGCGTGTTCGTGGGCTTCCCCCTCCTCGGAGGTCTCGGCAGCCGTCTCGTCACCCTCGGCGGGTGCGGCGGCTTCCTCGGCAG
>CAZMNK010000120.1:0-16828 GCA_964567625.1 uncultured Enterobacterales bacterium
TCATCCCCCCCACACCCCGCCAGGCCGAGGGACAACAAGGCAGCCGAAAGGACAGTACGCATGGGCAACTCCGACCCCGAGCCTACCCCAGCCCCCCCTCCGCCAGGGCATCGACTTGCTCCCGTGTGAGGCCCGACAGGTCCACCCGGACCGGCGCCGGGCTGCTCCGGACCTCCACCGCCACAGGCGAGGTCACCCCCGCACGGTCCAACAGCTCCGCCGGCGGGGACGCATGAACTCCCGGAGGGGACGAATCAGTGACCGGAGTTGTTCAAGAATCTGTTCAAGAATGGCGGCGATTCGCTTGAACAAGCTTGCACAGCGACGACGTATAACCCCGTGAAAACAGGGGTTTTTGGACCCTCGATTACTTGTGGCGGAAGACGATCCGGCCCTTGCTCAGGTCGTAGGGACTCACGGCCACCGTGACCTTGTCCCCCAGCACCACGCGGATGCGGTAGCGGCGAAGCTTGCCAGCCAGGTGGGCATGAACGTCCGTTTCTGCCTCGGTACGCACCTTGAAGGTGCCGCCGGGAAAGACCTCCACCACCTCGCCGTCAATCTCGATCAGGTCGTCGCTCGCCACAAATCCTCCGTAGGGACCGACGTCGGCCCCTGGCGCCGTGGCTATCCGTCGACACCCCACCGGGCAAACTCGGCCGGGGATGGGTAGGCTGGCCCATCGTGATGATGGGACTCTCCTGGTTGCTGCTGCTGGCCTGCACTGGAGCCGAGACGGTTCCGCTGGACAGCCCGACACCATCGGACACGGACACGGACACCGGAACGGCTCCGGTCTCCTGGCCCACCAGCGGCACGGTGCTGGACAATGCCTGGGTGGTAGACGCCACCGGGGGCCGCACGGCCGCGGTAATCGTGACCGCGGACCTGGTCTGGGCGGTGACCGATCCCGGACAGGACTGGCCCGAACACCTGGAAGTCCGCGACCTGGTCGGCAAGACCATCATGCCCGGGCTGATCGACAGCCACGTGCACATCTACGACCCGGGAACCACCTGGTGGGTGGGGGACCTGGTGGCGGACAACCTGCGGGCCACCCTGGCCTGGGGGGTCACCGCCGTGGTGGACGTGGCCGGCCCGACCGTCAACTTCAGCCTCCGAGACCGGATCGCCGAGGGAAGCCTCCTGGGCCCCCGACTCCGCGCCACCGGGCCCTTCCTGACCGTCGAGGGCAGCCACCCCTGCGAGACCCTGTGGTACCGGAACCTCTGCCTCTTCGTGGACGTGGACGGGGTGGCCGCCGCCGAAGGACTGGTGGAAGCCGGGGCCGACCTGCTCAAGGTGGCCCTGGTGGACAACAGCTTCTTCGGAGACCCCACCCCCCGGCTGGACCTGGGAGACCTGGCTGCCATCGCCGACCTGGGGGTCGAAGTGGTCGCCCACATCGCAGAACCCCAGGACGAACTCGATGCCGCATCCCTGGTCAACCACCTGGCACACCCGGTCTTTGCCGAGCCCCGGGAACCCACGACACTGGACCCCACACCCACCTCGATCGCCACGACCGTCAGCGCCTTCTCGGGCATCGTGGACGTGATGGGAGGCGCGGACCTGGCAGGCGAGGAGTGGCAGGGCCTGCCCACCGCCGTCCGAAACTCCTGGGAATGGCTCCAGCAGAACCCCGAGGTCCTGGCGGAAGGCTGGGTCGAGGACAGCGCAGGCTGGGCCCAGCAGCTCCGGGAGAACCTGGCGGTCTACCGAGAGGTGCACCCGGACCTGCTCGTCGTGGGCACGGACGCCGGCTACTGGCTGGTCGCCCACGGCACCCGCATGCACACCGAGATGGCCGAGCTGGTGGACGCGGGCTGGACACCCCTGGAAGCCCTCTCCGCCGCGACACACCTGCCCGCCCAGGCCTGGGGCTGGAAGGACGCCGGACTGGTCGCGGCCGGCTACCGGGCGGACCTGTTGGTCCTGGGCAGCAATCCCCTGGCGGACATCGCGAACACCCGGGACATCGAGGAGGTCTGGCTGGCTGGGGTGTCCCGCACACCAGAGACCTGGCTGGCCACGGACCTGTGGCAGGCCGCAGGCGATGGCTTCTGCCTGGACGACCGGGACTGCCAGGACACCTGCAACCTCATCCACCACACCTGTGGGGACAGCTGCCCCACCCCCTACATGCCGGTCAACGACTGCGGACCCGACGACTTCTGCGCCCCGGTGGATGGCCTGACAACCACGAGAGAGGGCGTCTGCCACCCCGGAGACGGGTGCGACTGGCGCCTCCAGGACTGCGGCTCCGACACCTACAAGGAGATCTGTGTGCCCGCAGACCAGGACAGCAACTTCTGCTGGCCGGCCGGACCCCGTGGTCCGGGCGAGTCCTGCAACCTGGACGATCCCGATCTTTATTGTGACAGTGGATCCCTCTGCGGCACGTCCGGTCGCTGCCTGGCGATCTGCGACCCCGACGGGGTTGATTGTGACCAGGGAAACTGTGTCTGGCAAAAGGCCGGCGGCGAAAACTGGTACGGCCTCTGCCTGTGATCAGTCCTGGTCCGGGACGACCCCCAGTCGACCCTCCTCGTAGAGCGAGGCCCCAAACCGCACAAAAACCGGGGCGTGGTCGCTGAGATTCAGCGAGGTGTCGACCCAGCTCTCGGTGGCCAGGGCCGCAGCACCGGCGGTGGCCCAGAGCGCGTCCAGCCGCCAACCCCGGTCCTTGGCACGGGCCTGGCCCCGGTTCGACCACCAGCTGTAGGGCCCCTGTGTCTCCGGGTTCAGGCGCCGGTGTACATCGACCCAGCCAGTGTCCAGCCGCTCTCTCACCCAGGCCCGCTCGTGGGGCAGGAAACCGGAGTTCTTCTTGTTGCCTTTCGGGTTCCAGATGTCCAGCTCGGTGGGGGCGATGTTCCAGTCCGCGCCAACGACCACCGGACGACCCTCCCCCCGAAGGGCCTCCAGGTGGTCCTGCAGGTGCGCAAGGTAGCGATCCTTGCGGTCCTGGCGGTCCTCGTTGCCGGAACCGCTGGGCACATAGAGCGAGATGAAGCTCCAGCCCCGGAAGTCCACCTGCAGGATGCGGCCCTCGTCATCCCCCCAGGCCAGGCCCGAACCCTCCACGGCCCGGTCCATGGGCACCCGGCTGTAGACCGCCACCCCCGCATAGCCCTTCTTTCGGGCATTCACCCAGTGGCTGTTGTAGCCGGCAGGGGCGCGAAGATCGGGCTTGACCTGGTCCGGCCAGGCACGAACCTCCTGGAGCAGGAGAACATCTGGCCTGGCCGTCTCCAACCAGGACAGGAAGCCCTTTCGATGAGCCGCCCGGAGGCCATTGCAGTTCAAAGTGCAGACGGTAAACGCCACTCTCTCTCCCGGCTAGAAGGAGTGGAGCGAGGTACTGCCCTGCTTGCAGCTGATCTGGGCACTTCGAATCGGCTTGTTCGAGGTCATGAACTCGCCCTTGTGCAGGAACTGGTGCAAGGGCTCGGTGTCATCATCTCCGGAAGCAATCCGCGGGATGGCGTTCCGGTACTTGCCATTGAGGGTCATGGTGCAGCCGGTCCAGGAAAAGCTGGACCTGTTGCGGATCTTGACCGCCCGGGCCGGGCCGAAGCCGGTGACCCGGTAGCTTCCCTTCATCTCCCCGCTGGACGGGCTTCCCCCCGACGAAGAGACCGCTCCACCTCCGCTGGTGGAGCCATCAGCCCGAGCCGTGGTTCCCGTCCCGGATCCGGTGACCTCCAGCCCACCCTGCTTGGACTGCACCTTGATGGACTCGATCATCCCACTGGGCTGGGCCCCGTCACACTGGGACAGGGGAATGGCGTCCCGACCATGAGCCATCACAAAGGGGGCCTTGCAGACCAGGGAACTGTTGATGATCACCAACACGTCCTCCCAGTGCACGGGACTCGTGTTCGTCAACACCACCCGGTAGTCGGCCCCGGAACCGGTCACCTCGGCAGTCCCGCCCATGTTTGCTGCCCAGGCCGTCGAACAGACCAGGGACACCCCGACCAGCGACACCCACTTGCATACACCCATCACTCCCCTCCTCGGACTGTTGACCGGCGAGCCTTAGCGCGATAACCCGCGTGGCCCCTGTCGGGAAGAGACGCTGATGACCGTTGAAGAGATCATCCAGAAAGTGGACCACATCCTCGTCGAGGAATTCGAACTCGAAGCCGACCTGGTCGTTCCTGACGCCCAGTTGCGCGAGGACCTGGACCTGGACAGCCTGGACGGCGTGGACCTGGTGGTCGCGCTGGAAAAGACCTTCGGGGTCCGCGTGGCTGACAAGGCCGTGATGGAAATGAAGACCGTCTCCGACATTCACGCCTACATCCGCCAGCAACACGCAGGCGCCGCGGTCGTGGCCACCGACTGACCCGGGCCGCGCTCTCAGGCCGTACCGCTGGGAGACTCCGAGGCCTCAAGAGCCAGCTTCCAGGGATCGTGGAAGTTGTAGAACTGCCACGGGTAGCGCCTGGCCCAGATCTCGAGTTGATCCGCATACTGCTGGGCCCACTCCTGGAGATCCTGCTCGCGCCGGCTCCGAGAGGTGAACTCGAACCGGCGGGGTGGCGCGGCAATCACCCGGTAGCGCCAGGGCGTCTCCTTGAAGCAGGCGATCCAGACCACCGGGGCGCCAGACAGCCCGGCCATGAGGAATGGACCCGCAGGAAGCTCGATCTCTCCACCAAAAAATGTGACAGTACACTTGCGGTCATCGATGACCCGATCCGCATGCAGTGCGACCACTTCTCCCCGACGCAAGGCGCGAACGACCTCCAGAGAGGCCAGGCCTTTGCTGCTATTCAGGGTGATGAACCGGGGCGTGCGTCCGCTCTTGCTGTGCTTCATCAGCGAGGCATAGGTGTCGTTGACCGCCTGGTAGCGCACCTGGTTCAACTGGCGCTTGGAGTCCTCGGACTCGAGCGCCAGCCCCGCCATGTCCGCATTGCCCACATGGGTGGTGAACAGGATGACACCCTCGGTGGGCAACAGGGTTCGAAGTGCCTCTGTCCCCTCCTGGGCGTAGGAGAAAAAGTGTTTCCCCTGGAACAGGATGCGAAAGCGATCATGGATCGCCATCGCGAAGTTCCAGAAGATGCGCTGAGTTCCCAGGATCCGGCGCAGCCTGCCCAGTTCCGGGCGGACACGCCGCAGGTATGCATCGAGGCCACTGCGTTCTTTTCGGCCGCGGAGAAGGTAAAAAAACGCGAGGCCCCCGAGCAGGAAATAGCAGGGCAGTCGAGGCAGAACGCGCATGAATGAAAAGGCCCGCTTGTACCACCACAGCGTGCCTCGGCCCTGGCCGGTCCACTTGCCAGCCTCGTAGGAGAGGTCCTCGGGGCTGTCCGGTAGAGGAGGCGGAGGAAGTGGGTTGAACCATCGTCGTGGCCAGATCAGCCGCTGGAACACCAGCTTGGTGTTCATCCAGCTGATGCGCAGGTTGTCCTGGAGCGGACGGAAGGAAGTGACCCGCTCTTCCGGGTCCGGGTAGAAGACCCCACAGTCAATGTCTCGAACAGGAATGCCACGCCATATGGCCCGTACCAGCACCTCGACCTCGAGCTCGTACCGGCCTCCCCCCAGCCCGAGCGTAAGCATTTCTGTGACAGGGTAGGCCCGGAATCCGCTCTGGCTGTCACCGACCCGCTGACCCGTCTCGGCCCAGACCCAGAAGTTCGAAAAGCTCCGTCCAAAGGTGCTCCGCCCTGGAGCCGTGGACATGTCCCGCACCCCGAGCTGGATGGAAAGGGGCTCCCGGCGCAGGGCCTCTTCGAAATTCGGGATCTCCTCGGGCAGATGCTGACCATCGGCATCCAGGCAGATGGCGTGGGTAAAGCCGTCCTTTTGCAGCTGCTCAAAGGCGGTCATGAGCGCAATTCCCTTGCCCTGATTGACCCTGTGGGTGAGCACGATGGCCCCAGCAGCCTCGGCTGCCGCCCCGGTCCCATCCACGCAGCCGTCATCGACCACGTAGACCCGCTCACAGTGGACCAGGCTCCGGGCCACCACATCGGCAATGGTGCCGATGTTGTCCTTGCTGGGAATCACGACAGCGGTCTGGATCATCGCCGCCTCCACCAGGTGGCAGACAGGTAGAGGACATCCAGCCCCACCAGGATTCCCACGTGCAGGTCCGGACCCGACCGGGCGCGAAGCCACCAGGTCCCCACCACCAGGACCGACAGGGCCAGGATCACCCACCCGTCCAGACCCGGCCAGGCCGCTCGTCTAGTGGGGGGGGACATGGATCTCCTCGCCAACAACCCGGAGTGAATATCCTCTTCGGGGATCCTCCAGAGTGGCCCGCCCCTCTTCGAACGTCACGAAAGCCGTTCCGCCAGGGCCCTTCCAGGACCGGAACCATCCACTTTCCTGGGGTCCCTCCTCGATCCGACCGCCTCCGACTTCACAGGCCGGCTCCCCCCCACAGGACCAGGCGTACAACAGGTGCAGGTCCCGGCCCAGTGGCAGGCGCTCCAGGACTTCCTGCAGATCCTCCTGGGGGGCGGTGACCGTGCTGCCCTGGGCATCCCCCCGAACCTGGAACAACTCAAGGCCCGCCGGGGTGATGGCCACCAGGGTGAAGGCCTCTCCGTCGACCCGGACCGCCGCCATCCCCGCAAAGGTCTGGCCACGGGCCTGGATGGCAAATTGGTGGACGACCTCGATCGGTGGGGACTCCGGTGCCACAGGCAGCCCTGCACAGGCGGTCATCAACAGGGCTCCAGTCATCGGGCCGCCTCCAACACCACCAGCGCCTCTTCCAGGTGCTCCTGGTACTCGGGGGGGATCACACGGGCCTGCTCGATCAAAGCCTCTGCGTCCTCCAGGCGACCCTGGGCCGCACGCACCTTGGACAACTCCAGGAGCGGCCATGGGTGGCCTGGCATCTTCTTCAGGGCCTGCTCAAGCAGGTCCTCGGCCTGTTCCGTGGAGGCCCCTTTCGCCTGGCGAACCAGGTTTCTGGCCCGGTGAACGTCCAGGGTTCGCTGGACATCCCCGGCCGGAATCACCTCGACAGGATTCAGCGAGCCTTCCAGGGCCTCGTCCATGGAGAAGGCCACGTACCCCCCCGCAGCATTGGGGTAGCGAGAGACCCACAGGGTCCGAGACGTGGCATCCATCAACACCGAGTGGGTCGCAATGTCCGCGTTCAGGGCATGTCGATGGCCCGGGGGAAGAGGACGCCCACCCAGGGCACTTCGATCCCGGAGGATGGTGGTGACCGTCTCCATGTCCAGCCGTCCCCGGTTCTCTTCCAGGAGCTCTTCGAGGCGAGCCAGCCGTGGGACCGTGGTGATGGTGCTCAGCCGTTCCTGGTTCTTGGCGTCGTCTGCGAGGGCCGGGTGCCGGAAGTGGTTTGTGACCCCCATGTCCCCGTCCACCGGGAGGCGATGAACCTCGTCCGGCGTGAGTTCGAACAGAGCCCCCTCCCCGGCATCGCCATCGACGACCAGGATCAACTCGGACACAAAACCCTTGCTGGCCTTGAGGATGGCCTCGGCCTCATCCAGGCTGCTGGCCTCGTCCAACACCTGGCGCAGGATCAGGCTCATGGGCATACCCATCCGAATGGGCGCCTCGCTGGCCCCGGCATTGGCCGCCAGAGCCAGGCCCTCGGCATTCATGCCCGAAACAACCCCCGCCATCCCGGCAAAGGCCACCGAGACACTGGGAATGCCCTGGGTGGGCTTGCGAAAGACCACGACCTTGTCCCGGTCGAACACCGCGCCACCGTCGAAGTCGAAGTTCCGGGCCAGCAGCCAGTGTCCGTCCGCGGTGGAGCCCGGCCCGGCCATCAGGCCGCTGCAAGCCACCACCAGGGGGGTGTCCACAAAGGCCTGCCCGAGGTCGTGGAGTGCGTGGTAGTAGACCTTGCGGCTGTACTGGTCCCCCAGCCACTTGTAGGGGTCATCCACCGCCTGGGCGACCCCCCAGATCTCCTCCAGGTGCTCGGGCTTCATCACGGTGTCCAGGCCTCCGCCGAACAGCATGCTGATCTTGATGATCAGGTAGCGGCCCACCCAGGTCGGCACGTGCTGCCGGAACTGTCCGAGAGTCTCCTCTTCCAGGGTGTGGTTCAGGTCCTCGGTCAGGGCACCAAAGGCGAACCCCATCTCGTAGGGGCTGCCCTCCAGAAAGACCGTCCACACACCTTCCTGGCGCACGAGCCGGTTGGGACCGAAGCGGCGTTCCGACCCGTCGTGTTCGACGGTCCAGGTGGGGGTGGGCTCATCGATCTCCGGCGGAAGGAGCCAGAAACGAATGGCGATCCAGAGGTCCAGGTGGACCAGCACCAGCAGCGCCCAGATCCCCCGGCGGCCCCAGAGAGCCAGGCGAGGACCAAGAATGGGCTCCTGGGCCACCCACCGTGGAACCAGGGTGAGCGCGACCAGGCTCGCAGCAGCCACCCCCACCAGGGTGGCAAGGCCCACCCCGTTCAGGGCCGGACTGTCCGCAGAGACCAGGATGCCGAAGCCCACGATGGTCGTCAGGGCGCTCATCAGGACCGCATGGCTGGTGGCCCGGCGGCGCCCATGCTCGGCGGCCTCGACCATGAACACGCCATAGTCGAGCCCCAACCCCAGGATGAGCACCATGGAACAGGTGCTGACCGCGTTCCAGGGACGGTCCAACAGCGCCATCGCCGCCGCAGTCCAGGCGATGGCCGCCAGGCAGGGCACCAGGGCCCCGATCACCTTGCGGGGCTCTCGATAGAGCGAGATGAGCAACACCAGGATGCCCGCCAGGGACAACCCGCCCAGCCGCAACAACTCGCTCCGGATCTCCGTGACCCCCGCCGCCGCCAGTTGGGAGGGAATGAGCAGTCGCGCCTGGGGCACCCCGGCACTCACCGCCTGCTCCACCGCAGCGGCCTGCTGGTCGTCCGAGAAGACCAGGGCCTGCATGACTGAGACCCCGTCCTCGGCCTGGCGCACATGCCGCCGGACCAGCTCCTCCAGGGGAGTCCCCGTCCAGGTCTCCAGGGTCACCCCACCGTCACGAGGGAGGGTCGCGCCAGCAACCGCCTCGGGGGAAAAACCCACGGCTTCCGCGGCCGCTGCCAGGTCCTCGGCAAGACGGGACTCCGAGGGAAGGGCTGCCAGCCGAGCCTGGACCCGGGCAGGTCCCGGCAGGATCGCCGTCGGCCCGGCCAGGGTGACACCGGCCAGGGAGTCAGCAATCCCCTGGACCCGGGCGGCCTGGTCCAGGGCCTCGCCCAGGGTCTCCCCTTCGGTCACCACCATCCCCCCGGTGCCGAATCCGCCATAGCGTTCGGCGAATTCCTCCTCCAGGACTGCGGTGTCCGGGGCGAGGCCATTCAAGGCCCGGGGGTCCCCGTCAAAATGGCCACCGGGAGCCAACATCAACGCCAGGGCTGTGAGCCCCAGCGCCACCAGGGCCGCCCCCCGACCCAGGTTGGCGGGCACCAGGTGTCGAAATGGCCGGCTTCCCAGGACCGCGTAGAGCCAGGGACCGGCCAGCCAGGTGCCCAGCAAGGCACCACCGACCGCCGCCAGGCCCATCCGCCCCAGGTCACTGACCACCGGGTAGCGACTGAGACTCAGCACCGCGAACGCGAACAGGGTGGAGCCCGCCCCCAGGACAAAGGCCCGGGCCAGGCTCTGCCGCGCCTTCAGGCCGGCTTCCAGGCGCTCGCCAAAAGACTCCCCCTCTACCCGTGCCGCTGCCTCGACGTAGAGATGGATCCAGTAGTCCACCCCCAGCCCCAACAGGGGCGCCACAAACCCCAGGTTGATGCCGTGAATGGGGCCCACCAGGGCCGCCACCGCACCGCCACCGCCCACGGCCAGCAACACCGGCCCCAAAGCACCCGCCACCGGACGCAGGCTGCGAAAGCCCACCCAGAAAAGCAGTACCAGGGCCACAAGCCCCAGGCCGGCGGCCCGCTGGAGGTCGTCGCGAATCATGCGCGCACTGTCCGCCGCGATCCGGTGTCCCCCCAGGTACCGGGCCGGTAGCTCGATCTGAGAAAGGTGCCCTTCCAGTTGGCGCAGCAGGGTCTGGTCGGGATCCGCCTCCAACGAGGAGGTGGTCGGCTGGACGAAGAGCACCGCCCGCTCTCCCGCCGGGTCCAGGAAATGACCCTCAGCGACCTGGACCTCAAACGGCCCGGGAGCACCGCGAACCTGGTCCAGCGCCAGCCGGGTCAGGTCCAGGGGGTCCTGGCGGAATTGCCGCTCGACCAGGCTCGCAGCGGGGCCAGAGAGTTGCGTCAACCAACCCTGCAGGACGTCCTGGAGCCCCTCCGGACGGGTGCGTTCCACCAATTTGTCCACAGGGATCAGCACCGAGGCGATGGGCGCCACGGCCTGCTGAAGGGAAATGCCCTCGTCCAGGTCGATCCGGTACCGGACCTGCGAGAATTCCGGGTCCTCGGCCAGCGCCTCGCCCAACAGGTCCGTGGCCTGGAGCAACTCGGCCCGGGAATGCCCTGTGCCATCGACCTCGATCAACAGGGTGTCAGCGACCGAGAACGTCTTCAGCAGTGCCATCGCTTCGGGTAGCGGGCCATCCTCTGGCACCAGGCGACCGATCTCGTTGGTGAACGAGACCTGAGTGCACAACGCCCCCAGGAGAAGCGCGAGCAGTGCGTAGACCAGGAGCCCTCTGCGCGGGTTCACGGCAACTTGAAGGTGTCCGGTGGGAAGGCCGGGTCCAGAACCAGGTCCGAGAGCACGATCTCGACACGATCGCCGTCCGGCTCATGAAGGACCACCTGGTCGACCCGAGGAGGCTCTCCCGTGATGGTGAGCTCCAACCGGCTGAGCAACCCCGCCAGCATCTCGTCCCTGGGAGTGAGAACCGCCACCGTGGGCGGCCCCGGCTTCCACTGCACGAGGTAGTCCCGGGTCACGTCCTCCAGGTCGCCGGCCAGCCAGACCATCAGGCCACGGGTCAACCGCTCCGCGTCCGGGTTGCCGTCCAGGTCCATCTCTTCTCGCACACCAAGGTCCGGGTAGGACATCCCCACACGGGTGCCATCGATCACAAACACCGACTTCGCTGGCTTCTCCACCCGCCACAGGATGCGGTCCGGGCGAGCAAAGGCCAGGGTTCCTGTGGACTCCAATGGCCTGGTGAGCAGGCTGCGGTGCTGAACCTGGACAAACTGCGCCTGGAGGGTTCGCACCTGGCCCATGGCCTCCCAGACAGCAACGGCTTCCGGCGGCGCATCTGCCGCCAGGGCGACCGAAGCGCAGGTGAAGGCCATCAGGGGAAGAAGGGTTCGCATGGACATGCGGGCCCTAACCCCTCGAAAGACCGATGTGTGCCAGGAGAGATGTGGGATCCTGTCCAGGAGGTGAACATGTCCACTTGGCTCTGGCTGGCTCTGGGCGCAGCAGTGTTGGGAGCAGCCTGGTGGATCGGCCCACGCCTGCTCGCCCCAGCCGATGAACTCGACCGGGACGAACCCATCGAAGAGGTTCCGTCCGACGCCGACGCAGAAGGGCTCGGTCTTGTCGACGCGAACCCCTTGGGAGGCTTCCTGGGATCGGCAATGCCCGACCTGGCCCCCCCGGATGCCGGTGACGAGGTGGGCGAAGAATAGGCCGCCAGGCGACAGGCCCCTCAGCGGCATTCCTGGGTGCGCCGTTCCGTGTCGATGTATCCAATGAGCGTGCAGTCGATGGCGTAGTCCTCGGTCTCCCCACAGTCAGCCACCTGGTTGTCAGTCCAACCCTCGCTCTTCAGTTCCCAGGCCAGGTTGCTCCAGTCGTACTCACAGGAACCGCTGGTCTTGTCGGTCCACCGCTTCTTCTCGGAACCGCTGCAGTCGTAGTCAAAGCCCCCATCGCCCCGGTCCGCGGACTGGTACGAGGTCTGGTCCGGATGGGCCTTGCTGTTGCTGTCGTAACAGTCGTCGTTGTTCTCGACGTAGCCCGAGGGCTGCTCGCAACGAGACAGGTAGGCGGTGCTGCCGTAGCTGTCCCCATCCCTGTCCGTGTACCAGCGTTGCTGGTCCGTGACCCGGGAGTCGTTGTCGTCGGCGACACCATTGCAGTCGTTGTCGATCCCCCCATCGCAGACCTCGGCGGCGGCCGGGTGGATGGCGGGGTCTTCGTCGTCGCAGTCCTGGGCCAGCGCGTGGTAGCGGGAGCCGGGCGCATTGCAGGCCTGCACCGAAGAGGAGCCCGCGTAGCCGTCTCCATCACGATCGTAAAACCAGGTGGGCTGGTCCCGGACATCGCTGTCATGGTCATCGACCTGGCCATCGCAGTCGTTGTCTTCCCCATCACAGACCTCGTCTTCATCGGGACTGATCGCCGGGTCGGTGTCATCGCAGTCCTCGCTGTTGGTCACCCACCTCCCCTCCTCCGGCGCACAGGCGAGTTGACTCAGATCGGGATCGCCGTAGCCGTCTCCGTCGAAGTCGAGGAACCAGACCACCAGGTCTTCCACCTCTTCATCGATGTCGCCGTCACAGTCGTTGTCCATCCCATCGCAGAGCTCCGTGGCCCCAGGAAAGCTCTCCGGGTCCTCATCGTCACAATCCACGCTGTTTCCGACATAGCGAGCCGGCGCCTCTGAAGCGGTCACACTGTGTGCCGTCGATCCGAAGCCGTCGTCGTCGCCATCGAGAAACCAGGTGTCCGGATCACCGTCCTCGCCCGTGTCCCCGACCGGGCCGCCAGGACCGCTGTCCGCCGGGACCTCCCCGGTGTCCGACAACCCAGAATCCGCCAACACCGGGGTGTCGAGGTCCACAACCATGTCCTCCAGGCCTCCACATCCAGCAAGCACCAGAACCAGGGGAATCCAACGCATTCTGTCCTCCTTGCCCTCTCGGGCTGACTTCGGGGTCAGCCGTTCTCCAAGCAAGGCCGATGCCAGCACCAGACAGTCGTAATTTCAGTAGCTTGAACGACCAATATCCAACCCGACCGTCGACACCTGTCGGAGATTCGACACCGGGTGGAGGCCCTGAAGCACCAGCCCTCATCGATTGAGATAGGAGGACTGGTGATGTCGGCCCGTCCTTTCCGGTTTCTGCCCAGTTGCTTCATCTGGATCGTGTTCGTGGCGGTCTCCGTGCTGAACCTGATCCTGGGAACCATCCTCCAGCTCCTGGCCTGGCCTCTGGACCGAAGCAAGAAGTTGTCCCTGTGGGTGAATCACTGGATCTGGGGGCGCATGCTGTACGCCGCCGAGGTCTTCTGGACCCTCCACCGCCATGGGTACGACCGGATCGGCCAGGGCCCCTACATCGTGGTCTGCAACCACGGCTCAGTGCTGGACATTCCCGCAAACCTGACCCTGCCGCTGCCCCTGCGGGTGGTGGGCAAAACCAGCCTGTTCAAGGTCCCGCTGATGGGCTGGTACATGCAGTTCTCACGACAGATTCCCCTGGATGCCCACGACCTCGCCTCGGTGGAAGCCTGCATGGACACCTGTCGCGAGTCCCTGGAGGCTGGCATCTCGATTCTCTTCTTTCCGGAAGGAACCCGCTCCACGGATGGGACCCTGGGCTCCTTCAACCGGGGGGCCTTTCGCCTGGCCAAGGACCTGGGCGTGCCCCTGTTGCCAGTGGTCATCGAAGGAACCCGAAAAATCCTGCCAAAGGGCTCCCTCTGGCCCTCTCCCTCCAGAGTTGCGGTGACTGTCCAGGTCCTGGATCCGGTCGACCCCACCCCGTTCACCACCGCACGCAAGTTCAGCAACCAGGTGCACGAGATCATGCGGGGCGCCATGGACCAACTGAAGGCCCGCCAGGCTGCTTGATGGAAACGGCGATCCTGCGCGCCATCGAGACCTACCAGCCCCTGGGCCGCTGGGAGTACCGGTGGGCTGCGGGGAAACTCGCCAATGACCCGGCGTTTCCCTCGGTCGGGTCACGAATCCAGGATCTCGCCCCGAAGAGGATGCTCGACGTGGGCTGCGGCGAGGGGTACCTGCTTGCCTATGTGCGGGCCATCGCCCCGGAGATCGAGCTGGTCGGGCTGGACTACGACGAAAAGCGCCTTGCAGTGGCACGCCTGGCACTGGGCAGCCAGCCTGGCGTGGAACTGGTCGCCGGAGACGTTCGAGACGCCCAACTTCCCCAAGCAGATGTCGTGACCTGCCTGGACGTGCTGCACTACCTCGACGACGACGCCCAGGATGCTGTCCTGGCCCGACTGGCTGCGGCCATCCGCCCCGGGGGAAGGCTGTTGATTCGCGACGGTGAAGCCGGACTGGGTCTGCGAAGCTGGCTTACCCTCTGGAGCGAGCGGATTGCGGTCTTTCTGGGCCGCCACCGAGGAACCATGGTCAACCTCCGCACCCGATCAGCCACCATCACTGCCCTTGAGGCCCAGGGCTTGAGCGTGCAGACCGAGGACTGCCGTGAAGGAACCGTCCTCTCGAACGTCCTGTTCATCGCCTCCAAGCCGAACGCCTGAATGCGACCGATAGCGATCACCGGACTCGGAGCCATCAGCGGCTATGGATTGGGCACAGAGGCCCTCATGGAAGGCGTCTGCTCCGGGAAATCAGCCATCGGTTCCGGACCGGAGTGGGGAGGCCGGGGCCCGGCAGCGATGATTCCCGGCAAACCGAAGACCTCGACCGAGATCGCCATCCAGGTGTCGGAGCAGGCCACGACCGGCCTGGACTCCGCCGAGGGCCTGGCCATCGTGGGTGCCAGCACCTCGTCGGACATGATCGTGGGCGAAATGGCCTTTCGACAGGTGCTGTTCGAGGAGCCCCTGGACAGGCCGGAAGAGTACCTGTGGGTCCAACTCGCTGCCCGGCCTACCGAGCGGGTGCACCGGTTCCTGGGCGCGACAGGGCCTCGAATCAGCCTGTCCACGGCCTGCACGTCCGGCAGTTGCGCGGTGGGCCTTGCCGCTGACCTCCTGGAGGTCGGCCGGGCGAAGAAGGTCCTGGCTTTTGGCGCCGATGTGATCTGTCGCATCAGCTATTTCGGCTTCCATTCACTGGGCGTCTACTCTCAACAGCCCTGTCGTCCTTTCGATCGAAACCGTTCCGGAATGAACATCGGCGAGGGTGCCGGGGCCATGCTGCTGGAGCCACTGGAGGATGCCCTGGCTCGCGGTGCCAGGCCCCTGGCCATCCTGGCCGGCTACGGAAACACTTCCGATGCCCACCACCTGACTGCACCCCATCCAGAAGGCGACGGGGCCCGCCGAGCGATCCATGCGGCACTTGGGGACCTGCCTCCGGAGCGCATCGACCACCTCAACGCACACGCGACAGCCACACGGCTCAACGACGAGATGGAGGCCAGCGTGCTGTCCGGGCTCCCGCGGGCAAGCATCACGGCAACCAAGGGCGCCATCGGACACACCCTGGGGGCTGCCGGCGCCCTGGAAGCCGTGCTCACCGTGCTCAGCATCCAGCAGGAGCGAGTGCCTCCCGCCGTGGGATGTGCCGATCCCGAGTTCGACCTGGACCTGGTGTTGGAGACCCGAGAGACCCGGATCGACAACGCGCTTTCCGTCAACTTCGCATTTGGCGGCCACAACGCCGCCCTGTTGGTGCAGCGATGGCAGCCCTGATCACCGGCGCCGCCGCCTGGGTGGCTGGCGACCGGAACCCCGGTCGCATCCGTTCCGACCTGCTCGAAGGCGTCACCCGCCTCGACGAAGAGGCCACCACGCCCGTCCGTCCCGAGGGCGTTCCGGCCGGCACCTGGCGCCGCATGAGTCGACTGGCCCGCATGGCCATGGCCCTGGGCGCCGAACTCCTCCAGGATCGCCCGGACATCGACCGGGAGACCCTGGCCGTCGTCTGGGGTTCCGGCATCGGAGAGGTCGTCCCCACATCCCGCTTCCTGGTCCGACTCTTCACCGAGGGTCCTGACCTGGCGAGTCCCCTGAACTTTCAGAACAGCGTCTACAACGCACCACCGGGCCACCTGTCCATCGCCCTGGGCCTGAAGGGGCTCTCCGAGACCGTCGCCGCAGGGGGCGCCACGGGGCTGACCGCCTTGATGCGCGGACTGGACATCCTGAAGCTGGGCCGCGCACCTGCGGTCCTGGTCATCGCCGGAGACGATCAGAATCCCGTCGTCGCCCATGCCCACCAGTTGGGCCGGACCAAGGCCCCCATCGGCGAGGCCGTGGCGGCCGTCCTGCTGGAGCGCGTGGGAATCGGAGTCGCGGTCGAGGTGCTCACTGGTGTCCAACCCGGTGACATGAGCCCTGTCTTTGCCCGCCAAGCCCAACTTCCCGATGAGCCCCCCATCCAGGAGGTTCCCGGTGCCGTCATCCCCGAGCAGGTGCTGGGCATAAGCATGAGCATGGGCCTGGCCCTTGTCGTCGCTGCATCTGCCGGTGGTGGGGTGGTGGTCGACCAGGAGGGTGACTCGGCCCTCACGGCACGGATTTCTCGTTGATGCTGGCGCTCCTGGCCGTCTTCAGCACACTGCCCATCGCCCTGGCGCAACCGGAACCGGAACCGGATCTCGAACCCACCGGGGAGTCCGCGGACGAACCCGCGGACGAACCCGCAGACGAACCCGCCACCCCCAGCGCGGGACTGGAGCCACCTCGACTGGTGGGCGAGGCTCTCCCGGTCTACCCCCCGGAGGCGCGGGATCAGGGCATTGAAGGCGAGGTAATCGTTCGCATCTGGGTCCTGCCGGACGGTTCGGTCGTCGACCCCGAGGTCATCACCAGCGTCGACACCCTCCTGGACTACGCCGCCATGGAGGCCGCCCGCCAGCTGGCCTTTGAACCGGCCACCCTGGACGGCACGCCGGTCAGCGTCCAGTTGGACTACCGGTTCCGGTTTTCCCTGGCTCTGGCTGACGAGACCGGAAATGCCGCCCCTGGAAGCCTGTCCGGCCAGGTCCTGGACCCGGGCGATCTTGTGGGCG
>CAZMNK010000121.1:0-7772 GCA_964567625.1 uncultured Enterobacterales bacterium
GTGGCGGTCTCGCCATCGATCTCGAAGAGGTAGTTCTTGAAGTGGGCCATGGTGTATTCGACAAACTCGCCCTGTCCCTGGGGCGTACAGCGCTGTGAGGGCGCGTAGAAGACGTCGCGGGTGGGGTGGACCCCCAGGTGCCAGGCTGTGGTCGGAAGCTCGACCACGCGGGCCGTGTTGGCCTCGAGATCGAAGATGCCCACCTGGTTGGCGTAGCCGGTCTTGTCGTGGTCCATGGCTCCGTAGAACAGGTAGCGGCCCGAAGGGGAGCGCTTGATGGCGTGGGGCAGGGTCACCCCGTGGGCGCCCAGGCACACCGGGTTCTGCAGATCGTCGACGTCGAAGCGGTAGAAATCGGGTCCAAGCACGGTGATGAAGGAACGCTCTGCCACCCAGACCACGTGGGTCTGGCTGCTGTAGAACAGCTCTGGCGCATGAAAGCGCAGAGTCGAGAAACGGCCGATCTCCTCCAGCGTCCTGGGGTCAAAGAACATCAGGGTCTGGGACAGGTTGCCCAGGAAGCCCACTGTGCCTTCCTTGTTGATCTGCGTGGCGTGCCCGCCCGCAAGACCGTCGAAGAATTTCACTGCGATGTCGTAGCGTTTCTCGTCGGGAGCGCAGCGCAGGCGGGTCACCCCGGCGAAGCCCTCGAAACCGTTCAGACCGTGGCCGTCCAGGGCGATGAAGATGTCGAATTCGTTCATGATGCCAGTCCTCTTTCCAGGGCCGCTGCCGCCGGAACCACCTGGGGCACGGGCGCGAGTTCGATGCCTTCGATGGGTTGCACGAGAGCGTCGCTGGGGTGTTGGACCTCGGCCATGACGACCTTGGCCAGCAGGCCCGCCTGGTAGCCGTCGACGATGCGGTGGTCGAAGGTGGCACACAGGCGCAGCACCGGCCGCACCACGACCTCGCCGTCGACCACCCACGGACGGTCACGCACACTGGTGACCAGCAGCAGCATCGGAGCGCGACCCATGGGCAGGAATGGGGCAAAGGCAGTGTCGATGCCAAACCCGCCCACGTTGGTGATCATGGCCGTGCCAAAGGGATCCCGGGGCATGCCCTGCGAGGGCAGGTGCAGGTGCAACTCGTTGGTGGCAAAGTCCGTCAGCCACAGCATGGGCCGCAACACCCACCAGGGCAGCGTGCCCATCAGGCTCCGGCTGCGCTCGTAGACCTCGTCCTCGTCATCGCGGGTACGCCGGGCTGAAATCGAGATCTCCTTCAACAGGCCACTCAGAGTCAACTGCTCGGCCTGCTCGATCTTGACCCCGGACAGGTCCCTTCCGCCTGCGGTGGCCACGGAAAGAAACAGGTCGACCTGGTCTCGCTGCTCGACCCGACCGCCGTAACGGACCTTGGCATTCAACTCCGGGTACCTGGCAAAGGCCCGAGCCACGGCCTGGGCCACCACGTGGGTAATGGTCAGCTTGTCGCCGGTCCGGGCCCGGTAGTCTTCGATGAACTGCAGGGTCTCAGAGACCTCCACATCGATGAATCCATAGATCGACGGGTCGTTGGGGCGACTCCACATCGATGCTGCGATGCGGCGAAAGGTCGAGGTCTCGTCGGGGGCGCTGAAACGAACGGTCACGGCATTTCTCCGGGCTGGGTTGACCCGCCGCGACTATCGGCCCCTCAACCAGTGCGCGTTCGACCCGGCGCCAATCGTTTCAACTCAGACGACAAGGTCTGGCTGTGTCTCAGGAACGGCCCCTGCGCCGGGCGCTGGGCTGCTCGCCGGTGATGCGGAGAAACAACGTGCTGAAGTACTGCAGCGACCCGAACCCAAGGTCGATGGCGATCTCGGTCAGGGACACATCGGAATCGAGCATGCGTCGCTGGGCCTCGTGGATGCGCACCACCCCCACCTCGCGCTGAAAGGTGGTCTCGAGAGCCTTCAACTTGCGCTGCAGGGTTCGTTCGGACATCCCAAGACGGCGGGTGATCTCATCGATGCTGGGCTCGGCCACCCGGGACTTGATCAGGGCCCGCAGTCGAGCCAGCAGGGGGTCGATGCCCACCACCTCGCTGCAGATGGCAGCGATGGCGGCGCCAAGTTCAGGGTTCGGCGCACCTTCGATCCACTGGAGACCCTCATCGACGGTGTCCACCAACTGGACGGGGTAGGGAGCGCCTGTGACCTCGTAGAAACCGGCGGTCACCGCACCAGCCATTCCCGTGGCCCGTACCAGGGCCAGGCGGGTCACACGCTCGGACAGGACCTGGTGGTTGGTCTGTACGTAGGCGTTCAGCGCTTCGAAGGCGCCGCCATCGACCCCTTCGAGTCGACTGGCATCGATGAGCGACCCATGAGGCACGATGCCGTCGCCCAATTCGACCCGGAGCACCTTGATCAAGGAGCGCACCTCGTCGGCCGAGGGTCGGCCCCACAACACCACGCCGAAGAGCTCGGGCCGGGCGCACCAATAGACCCACGAAGCGCCCACGATGTACCGCCCTACTGGGTCGGCCATGAACGCTTGAATGTCTACAGTGGGGCGCATGGGGTCATCGTTTCGTCCGATTTCGGGGTGGTGCTCATGATACGTCGCGCCACGAATTGCGTCGAACCCGACACGGCGCTCCAGTGCAGGGGAAAATCGAAGTCCCTTCACCGAGCAGGCTCACCTGTCATTGCGCTGGGATAGGCGTACAAATGGACCTTACTTCGCTGATCGCCAGCCGAAGGCCAGGGCACACGCTCCCCCAGGCCTTCTACGACGACGACGAGGTGTGCCAGGCGGACATGGCCGGCATGTGGCAGAAGAGTGGGCTGTTCGAGGGCCACGCAAGCGACGTTCCCAACCCCGGTGACTTCTTCACCGTCGATGCTCTTGTGCGCTGGTCCCTGAACGGGATCGCATGACACTTTCTTCGGGCCACAAGCGATGGCGGGTGAAGATCTTCGCTGCGACCTGGATGTCCTATGCCGGCTTCTACTTCTGTCGGAAGGCCTTCGGCATCGTGAAGTCCCCCCTCAAGGACGTGCTGCAGGTAGACGACTTCCAGCTGGCTCACATCTGGACCGCGTACCTGGTCGCCTACATGCTCGGTCAGTTCCTCGCGGGCTGGGTGGGCGTTCGAGTCGCGTGCCGACGGCTGCTGCTGGTCGGCATGATGGTCTCCCTGATCTGCAACCTTGGATTCGGTGCCTCCTCCTTGATGGGGCCTGCGGGCTACTGGCCCTTCCTGGTCTTCATGATCATCAATGGCTTTGCCCAGGCGACGGGGTGGCCCGGCAATCTCGGTACGATGGCCCACTGGTTCCGCAGAACGGAACGCGGCACGATCATCGGGATCTGGGGCACCTGCTACCAGTTCGGATCCATCGGGGCGAAGGCAGCCGCCGCGTTCTTCTTTGGGTGGCTGGGTCTGGCCTGGTCCTTCTGGGGGGCTTCCATCGTCCTGTTCGGTGTGTGGATTCTCTTCTACTTCCTGCACGCAACCCGACCCGAGGACGTGGGGTTGGAGGCGCTCGTGGAGGAGGTCACGGATGCCGAGGGGGTCACGAACGAGGCGGGTGATTGGTCGCCGAGCGTCGTGCGCACGATTGTGATCATGGGGTGCACCTATTTCTCCTGCAAGTTCCTGCGCTATGCGCTGGATAGCTGGTCGGCCCTGGTCATCAATGAACAGTTCGGGCTGACGGTAGAGGCCTCCGGCTACATCTCGACGACCTTCGACCTGCTCGGGTTCGTGGGCGTGCTCTTCGCGGGGTGGACCACGGACAGGTTCTTCGGAGGTCGACGGTCGACGGTGGCCTTCGCGATGATGCTCGGGATGGTGGCGGCCTCCGCGTTCCTCTGGAAGTTCGGACTGGGCTCAGTGCTGCTGTTTACCGTGGCACTCGGTCTCCTTGGTTTTACGCTCTTCGGGCCGGACTCCCTGCTCGCGGGTGTGGGTGTGATCGACGTCAGCAGCAAGGAAAAGGCGGTCCTCGCTGCGGGGATCATCAACGGAATGGGGTCGCTGGGGCCGGTGATCCAGGAAGAAGTCATCGGCTGGTTGAAGGTCAACTACTCGATGGACGCCGTCTTTCTGCTCATGGTCGCCGTCGCCTGCACGGGTGCCATCGGTACCGCCTACCTGTGGTGGCACGGACGTGCGGGCAGGACCCGCTTCTGATGGGCTGGTCGGGGTGAAAGGCGGCTCGCTCGCGCCTTCCCCAGAAGTGGTGGAGGGACCGCTCTAGGACCCGGCCGGCTCCCGGATTCGGTGTTCCAGAACGCCACAGCCCCCACCGCTCTCCTGGCCGACGGTTCGGGAAGGTCCGATTCATGATCGCCCTTCTGCTCGCCTCCCTCCTGTCCTGCACCGACAACTCCAGTGGGTCCACAGCCCCTGGTGACTCCTCCTCCGGGCATGACTCGACCTCCGGCCACGACTCGACGGCCTCGACCGACTCGGATTCTGCAGCCCCCTGGTGCACCGAACCCGCCGCAGGTCCGGGCTACACCGACGTGGCCAGCACCTGGGGCCTGGTGGACACCACCGACGAGGCCCCAGAACGCAAGGAGGCCGGCCCGGTGGCCATGGCCGACCTGGATGGGGACGGTCTCGACGACCTGGTCCTGGCCCACCGAGAGCGGGGTGTCCTGGTTCAACTCAACCTGGGCGGTGCTCTGGCCGAGGCGGTGGAAGTCCACCCGGCCACGGACCTGGCGGGCCTGGCCCTGGGCGACGTGGATGGCGACGGCGACCTGGACCTGTGGGCCGGCGGGTACTGGGACACCATGCTCCTGTTCGAAAACGATGGCGCAGGCGGTTTCTCAGACATCTCCGAATCCTCCGGCCTGGCTGCAGTGGCCACCGTGCCCCAGAAGACCGATGGGGCTCTTGCGGACATGGACGGTGACGGGGACATGGACCTGTTCGTGAACCGGGCCACAACCAACATCACGACCGACGAGGAGGTCCTGGACAAGCTGTTCCGAAACGACGGATCGGGCCACTTCGAGGACGTGTCCTCCTGGCTGGCACTGGACCAGCGGCGCGGACTCGGCTGGTCCTCGATCTGGACGGACACCGACCTGGACGGGGATCTGGATCTGTACACCGCCAACGCGGAACAACAGACCTTTGGACCCTCGCGCCTGCTGCTGAACGCTGGACTGTCAGGGGACCAGGTGCAGTTCACCGATCTCTCCGACACCTGCGCCTGCACCACGAACAACAACCCCATGGGGGCATCGGCAGGCGACTACGACAACGATGGCCTGTTCGATCTCTTCCTCACCAACACCGGCCGAAACCAGCTGCTGAGAAACCTGGGGGACGGCAGCTACGTCGACGTGACGGCGGCGGTGGGGGGGATGGCCCTGGAGACCCTGGACCACATGACCTTCGGCGCCGCCTGGTTCGACCACGGCAACGATGGGCGAATCGACCTGCTGGTGGCCTCGGGGCCGCTCCACGGTGGCTCCTCTGCCCCGTCACTGCTGGCCCAGGAGGACCAACTGCTGATCAACGACGGTGTGGGGTTTACCGACCAGGCCCCCGGGTTCGGCCTGGACCGGTCCGGCGACGGTCGCGGGGTGGCATCCGGCATGCTGAACGATGACGGTTTCCTGGACCTGGTGCTGACCAACCTGGGCACTTCTTCCCACCTGTACCTGGCGGACTGCACCGAGGCGCGGGCCCTGGTGATCGACCTGGAAGGCGCGGATGGCAACACCTTTGGCGTGGGTGCTCGCATCCTCGTCGAGACGGACCAGGGCCCCCTTGTCCGGGAGGTGGGGACCAAGTCCGGCTGGGGCGGAGCCCAGCACCCCCGGGCCCACTTCGGGCTCGGTGAACGCCAGGTGGAATCGGTCACCATCCACTGGCCTTCGGGGACGGTCCAGAATGTCGAGGTCCCTCGGACCGTGGACGGCCGCATCCGGGTGGCGGAGGAGTGAGCCCGCGGAACTCGTCAGAACGCCCACGAGCCACCTCAGAGAGCGGCCGGGAGACCAGATGCAACGAGTACTCGGCATCGGAGGCGTCTTCTTCAAGGCCAGGGGCGACCAGGCGGCACTGCTGGCCTGGTACCGGGACCACCTGGGCATCGACTTTGCCGAAGAATGGGGGGGCAAGGTCTTCCAGACTGGAGGGCCCGATCTGACCTGGTCGATCTTCCCGTCGGACACCACCTACTTCAGCCCGGGTTCCGCGACGTTCATGATCAACTACGAAGTGGCGGACCTGGCGGCGATGCTGGCCCAGCTTCGCGAGGCAGGCGTGACGGTGTCGGAGAAGACCGACGAGAGTGAGTTCGGCAAGTTTGGATGGGCGGTGGACCCCGAGGGCAACCGCATCGAGCTCTGGCAGCGGCCCTAAGTCCCCGAGTGGGAAGAGTCGGGGGCAGGCCGAGGGCTCCTCCCTGCGCTGAGAACACCTGCCCGGGACAGGCTAGCCGGCCTTGGCCTTCAGGGCCTGCTCGATCATCGGGCCAAGCTCGCCGCTGTTGTGCATCTCGGCCACGATGTCCGAACCCCCGACGAGCTCTCCGGCGATGAACAACTGGGGAATGGTCGGCCAGCTGGAGTAGGCCTTGACCTTCTCCCGAACCTCTGGATCGATGAGCACATCGACATGGTGGTAGTCCTCCAGGTACCCGGCCAGCAGTCCTGAGGCATTGGCGCTGAAGCCACAGGCGGGCGCCATGGGCGAGCCCTTCATGAACAGCACCACGGGATGGCCCGTGACCAGCCCCTCGATGTACTCCAACGGGTCCTGTTCACCCCGGGGGCTCTCCGGTTCCGGCTCCGGTTCAACGGCGGGCCGGCGTGGTTGGGGACTGGGCCCCGACGGAATTGGCCGAGACGGACTGCCAACACCCACGATGGGAAGGAGCCTCTTGATGCGCTTGCGAATGCCCATGGAATCTCCCAGTAGTGCCTTTACCCTAATGTGATCGGGAAATGAACGGAGGGCAACCAGCGGCCCCGCGAGGTGAGCACCACACACAGTGCGATTAGGGTCCTTCCCCAGGAGGAGACCCACTGAATGACCCCCTGGCACCGCACACTGGCGGACCATGGCCTCCCGCCGCTGGTCCGAGCCGCGGCACAGACCCTGCAGATCAATGTCGGCAAGCGGTGCAACCAGACCTGCCGTCACTGTCACGTCGACGCTGGCCCCAGGCGAACCGAGAGCATGACCCGTGACACGGCAGCCCGCCTGGTGTGGCTGCTGAAACAGAACCCCAGCCTCCAGATCGTGGACATCACCGGGGGAGCGCCGGAGTTGAATGAGAATTTCCGCGACCTGGTGCGAGCAGCGAAAGGAGTCCAGCGACATGTCATCGACCGGTGCAACCTGACGGTGCTGCAGGAGCCGGGCCAGGAGGACACCGCCAGCTTCCTTGCCGATCACGACGTCGAGATCGTGGCCTCCCTGCCCTGCTACTCCCGAGACAACGTGGAGAAGCAGCGTGGAGAGGGCGTTTTTTCAAGGAGCATCGAGGCCCTGCAGGAGCTCAACAGTCTCGGCTACGGCCAGCCCGACACAGGACGCTTGCTCAACCTGGTCTACAACCCCCTGGGGGCGTCTCTGCCGCCCTCCCAGGAGTCCCTGGAGGCCGCCTACAAGGCCCGGTTGTCCGAGGACTTCGGCATCGTCTTCAATCACCTCTACACGGTCACCAACATGCCGATCAGCCGCTTCGCCCGGGACCTGGCTCGTCAGGGCAAGCAGCAGGAGTACATGGACCTGTTGGTGCAGAGCTTCAACCCGGCCGCCACCCCCCACCTGATGTGCCGGACCCAGTTGAGCGTGGGCTGGGA
>CAZMNK010000121.1:7872-16646 GCA_964567625.1 uncultured Enterobacterales bacterium
CAGTCACATCCACCGGGTCCATGTCGCCATCCCCCTCCAGGATGATGCGGACCAGGTCCTGATCGCTGTGGTGCAGTTCCTGGACGATGTCGGTCCCGGCTGCAGTGCCCGTCCCGTCCTCGCCATGACAGGCCGCGCAGTAGGACAGGTAGAGGGCCTCTCCTGATGCACTCGTGCCGTGTCCACAGCGGTGTCCGAGCCATCACTGTCCGCGGTGGTCGTATCGCCGGAGCACCCGAACAAGGTCAACAGCAGCACCAGCCAAGATGCCTGGTTCACGAGAACCTCCCACCTGAAACAGGCCATACCCCTACCACGCTCTCCCTCCGTGTGACTCCAGACGCCCCCGTCATTCTGGGGAACCGTACCCGGTTCAGAACTGGGCATGCAGGTCAGCCATCGGCCGCAGACACGCCAAGTCCTGGTCCGTTGGGTTGCGAAGATCGTGGCGGGAATCCCTGCGCTAAAGGCCACTGCAGCGATTGCGCATCCTGGGTTGGGGGAGTCGTCTTGACGTGTCCTGGAGCAACGACTAGGACTCTGCCAACCCTGAAAGGCACCGGTCATGAATCGGTGGCCCGACTGACTTCTTTTCTTCACTAGGGAGTGAGTTCCAATGGATGTCACCGAGTTGGTCCAGGCTCTCTTTCGATGGATTCACGTCGTTGCAGGCGTGCTGTGGATCGGGCTGCTGTACTTCTTCAACTGGGTGAACGGCCCCTTCGGCAAGTCCATCGATGGAGACACCAAGCAGAAGGCTCTCCCCGAGCTTCTTCCTCGCACCCTCTACTTCTTCCGCTGGGGTGCGGCCTACACCTGGGTCACCGGCGTGTTGCTGCTCGGAATGGTCTACTACATGGGTGGCACCATGGTGGAAGGGGACGCGGATCCCACCAAGGCGATGGGTATCGCTGGGGTGTCCTTCCTGGTGGGTGCGCTGATCTATGACCAGCTCTGGATGAGCCCCCTGGGCAAGAATGAAAAGGCCGGCGTGGTCGTCAGCTTCCTGCTGATGGTGGCCGTCCTGGCGGGCTGGAACTACGGCACCGACATCGCGCCCCGAGCCCAGTTCATTCACCTCGGCGCCCTCTTCGGCACGGCCATGGCCTGGAACGTCTGGTTCCGCATCTGGCCTGCGCAGAGGCTGATCATCGCCGGCATCAAGAGCGGGGAGCCCGCGGACCCCTCCAACGGCAAGCTCGCAGGGCCGCGCTCCAAGCACAACACCTACATGTCGGTTCCCCTGATCTTCATCATGGTCAGCAGTCACTCCCCTGGAATCTTCGGCTTCGGCGATGGCATGGGGTGGGTCCTGCTCTCCGTCGTTGTGGCTGTGGGCTGGTTGGCCACCTACTGGATCTACAACAAGTCCCGCACCGACGCCCCCGCCTTCTACTAGCGGTGAGAGGGGTGAAGTGGCGTCTACTGCCACTGTTCTCCGTCGCGGTCCTGGCCGCGGTGGGTTGCAGTGGTGCGGACGAGCCCTCTGACGAGGAAGCCGCGGCTGTCGCGGCGTCCCGCGTCCCGGTTGATCCCGGCACTGCAGGAGTCATCCGGGGAACAGTGACCCTGACGGGCACGCCTCCTGAGCCTCGCGAGGTACCGCTTGGCTCGGAAGCGGCCTGTGCGGCTTCTCATGACGGGCCGGTCCATTTCAACACCATCATGGTGCAGGACAGCAAGCTTCAGAATGCCTTTGTCTGGGTCAAGGAAGGTCTCGAGGGCTACGCCTATGAGCCCTCGAGCGAGGAGGTCGTGGTGGATCAGCGGGGCTGTATCTACGAGCCTCGGGTCGTGGGCGTGCAGGTCAAACAGCCCCTGACCTTTGTGAACAGTGACACCACGAATCACAACGTCCACACCGTGCCCAAGAAGAACCGGGGCACCAACTTCAGCATGCCCAAGCAGGGCATGAGGACCACCAAGACTTTCAAGAAGCAGGAGGTCATGGTCAAGACCAAGTGCGACGTCCATCCCTGGATGGGCGCCTGGATCGGCGTGGTTCGGCACAGTGGCTTTGCGGTCTCCTCGGCCGATGGGACCTACGAGATCACAGGGCTGCCGCCGGGGGACTACCTCCTGGAGGTCTGGCACGAGAAGTTGGGAGATTCCACCCAGCGCGTGACGCTCTCACCTTCCGGCGAGGTCACGGTGGACTTCTCCTTTCAGGCCCCCTAGCTCGCTTCAGCCCCAGAGAACTCACCAGAGGCACAGCGTGCGCATTCTCGTGACAGGCGCTTCCGGCTTTGTGGGAGCCCAGTTCTGCCTGGCTGCGGGCTCCAAGCACAGCGTTGTGGGTGTGCATTTCCGCACCGATCTCAAGCTGCCCTCCGTCGAATCCCTGCGCTGTGACCTCGGTTCAGCCTCGTCCAGCAAGACCCTGGCGGCAGCAGGCGCCGACGCGGTGGTGCACCTGGCCTGCAAGGTCAAGAGCTCCAGCAAAGAGAGCCCCGATGAACTGGCGGAGAAGAACAGACGGATGCTCGATGCCGTTCTGAACCTGCAGTTACCCCTTGTCTATGCCTCCAGCACGGTGGTCCATTGGCCCCGGCCCACAGCCTATGGCCGTAGTCGCCTTGCGGAGGAGAAACGAGTGCAGGCAGCCGGCATCCCCTGGGCGGTGGTCCGGCCCTGTGCCCCCTATGGTCCACGGCTGACCTCGCACCGGCCTCGCCACAAGGAGAGCTTCCATACCCTGGCGGACCTGGTGCGCCGGCTCCCGGTGATCCCCGTCCCCGGTAGTGGTCGAGGCAGGCGGCAGCCAGTCCATGTGGAGGACTTCTCTCACGCGATCCTGGCCCTGCTGGAAAAGGGACTACCAGGCCGTGGGTACGATGCAGGTGGCGGCACAGCCCACACGATGAACCAGGTGGTGGACCTTCTTGCCACTGCGGTCGGAAAGCGCGTGCGCAAGGTCCACGTTCCTCCCAGGTTGCTGACTCTCCCGGCTCGCTTCAGCAGGGACTTTGAGCCGGAACTGCTCGCCGCCTTCGACAGCGATGACACGGCAGACCCTGGACCCCTGGCAGAAGCGACAGGTGTGACGCCTCGTGGCTTTGCAGCTGGAGCCCCCTGTTTGTTTCTCTAGGAATCCTGGGATCGCCCCCGCGCCTCGGGCATGTCCCGCAGCGGGCATTCCACCCGCTCCTCCCACCCCTTGCCATCCCCCTCGTACTGGATAGGAACCGGGTCTCTCCGCACTGATTCTCCAAGGAAGACACCATGGCTGCCCTGAACGGAACCCGTACCCACCAGAACCTCAAAGACGCCTTTGCTGGCGAATCACAGGCCAACCGCCGCTACCTGTGGATGGCCAAGATTGCAGACATCGAGGGATATCCCGTGATCGCGGGGAACTTCCGGGACACCGCCGAAGGCGAGACCGGCCATGCCCACGGACACCTGGAGTACCTGAAGAGCGTGGGCGATCCGGCCACGAACCTCCCCATCGGGGACACCGCTTCCAACCTGGCCGCCGCCGTGGCCGGCGAGACCCACGAGTACACGGACATGTACCCGGGCATGGCCCGCTCGGCGCGGGAAGAGGGCTTTGGCGAGATCGCTGACTGGTTCGAGACCCTGGCCAAGGCCGAAAAGTCCCACGCCGGTCGCTTCCAGAGCCTGCTCAACGACATCGACTAGGGGAGCACCACCAGGTTCGATGGCCTCTGACCCCATCTCCTACAAGCCGACCGAGGGGCTCTCCTACGACCCCTCCGAGGATCGGTACTGGGATCCCCTCGCCCTGGCGGGGGAGATCACGCGGGTCTTCGAGGTCTGCCAGGGGTGTCGCATGTGCTTCAAGTACTGCGACAGCTTTCCATCCCTGTTTCGGTTCATCGACGAGGAGCACGACGGCGAGGTGCGCCGGGTCACGAAACTGCAGACGGAAGCCGTCATGGACGCCTGCTTCCAGTGCAAGCTCTGCGAAGTCCAGTGTCCCTACACCCCCAGGGAAGGCCACGAGTTCCAGGTGGACTTCCCCTCGCTGGTCCATCGCTACAAGGCGGTTCGAACCCGGGAGCAGGGCGTGTCGGTCCGAGACCGGGTGCTGGGCGATCCGGATGGCGCCGCTGCCATGGCCCGGGCCACGGGTGGGCTCGCCAACAAGCTGAACCGGACCCGTCTCCACCGGTGGTTTCTGGAGCGATTCCTGGGCATTCACCGGGACAAGGACCTGCCGGATTTCGCGGCCACCACCTTCGAGCGATGGGCGCAGAACCAGGGCTTGCCATCGGACCCCGGGCACGAGGCCGTGCTGTTCCAGACCTGCTATGTCCAGCACAACGAACCCGAGGTGGGACGGGACACGGTCGAGGTGCTTCAGAAGAACCAGGTGGACGTGGCCTGCCCCCGAGGACTGGAATGCTGCGGGATGCCCGCCTGGGAGAGCGGGGACCTGGAGACCCTGCGAAAGCGGGCCCGGCACAACCTGGATTTGCTCGAGCCTCACGTGGCATCGGGGTCCAGGGTCCTGGTGATCAACCCCACCTGCTCGATGACGATGCGCATGGAGTACCCGAAGCTGCTGGAGGGAGAAGACCGCAATCGGGCCATTCGTCTCTCCCAGGCCATCGCCGATGTGGGGGAATACCTGTGGTCCCTGCGCAAGGAGGAACGCTTCAACACCGACTTCCAGAGCACGCCGGGGGACTCCGTCGCGTACCACGTGCCTTGCCACCTGCGTGCACAGAGCGTGGGATTCAAGGGACGGGACCTGATCCGGAAGATCCCGGGCGTCACGGCGACCACCACCATGGAGTGCTGCGGGCACGATGGCACCCACGCCCTCAAGGTCGAGGGCTTCGAGGCTTCAGCCCGCATTGGCAAGAAGGCCTTTGATGGAATGCACAGCGCCGAGGCCGAGATCTGGGCCACGGACTGCCCCCTGGCCGCCCTCCAGTTCAAGCAACATGCGGGGGTGCGGCCCATGCATCCCATGAGCGTGCTGGCGCGGGCCTATCGAAAGGACGGGTTTCCCCACCCGGTGCCGTCGGAATGAAGCGAGTCGAGCGAGGCGAGCTCCTGGACTTCGTCACCTATGGGGAACAACGCGACCAGGTTCGCCCCCGGATGATGGAGGCCAAGCGCGTGCGGCGAATACAGCACGGCGCGGTCCTGACCTTCCTGTTCGAGAACCGGGACACGGTCCGCTACCAGGTGCAGGAGATGATGCGGACCGAACAGATCATCCGCGAGGCCGACATCCAGCACGAGCTCGACACCTACAACGAACTGCTGGGCAAGGCGGGCGAACTGGGGTGCACCCTGTTCATCGGCCTGGAGAATGAAGAGGAACGCAACCGGAAACTGACCGCCTGGCTGGGGTTGTTGGACCACCTCTTCCTGGTGCTCGAGGACGGCTCTCGCGTGGGGGCTTGTTGGGACGAACGCCAGGTCGGGCGAGGCCGCCTTTCCGCTGTGCAGTACCTGAAGTTCGACACCGGCGGGGCCGTCCCCTGGGCCCTCTCGGTGGACTTTGAGGATGCTGACCTCCAGGGGAAGACCCTGCTGACAGAAGAGCAGCGAGCCGCCCTGGCGGAGGACCTGCGCGAATAGAAGGCAAAGGGCGTCATCGGACAGCCCGAATCGAGCGTCTTGACGACCTGAACGGAGACATCTATTGTTCCTCGTCGGGCATCTCCTCCATGGCACCCGAAGAGACCCAAGAGCGCACCCCATCCCGAGCGTCAGTCATGAAGTCCCGCCAGAAGCCATCATCCCAGCCCGGCAACAACAACGCGACGCCGGTCCAGCAACAAAAGCAGGGCGCCCAGACCGCCGACACCAACGAATGGGCGGCCGAGGCTCAGAGCACCCACGGGAATGCCTTTATTCAGACGCTGATGAACAAGGGCCGCAACGTCCAGGCCGAGGGTGAGTTGGGCGGAGAGGTCCATGCCATCGCTGCTGAAGGCACCCAGGGCAGTGGTTCGGAGCTTCCCCACCTTGACGTGATCCAGGCCTCTTTCGGGACCCATGAAATCTCCAACGTCCAGGCCCACGTCGGTGGTGCCGCCGCACAGGCCAGCGAGGCGATGGGAGCAGAAGCCTACGCCACAGGCAATGACGTCGCCTTCGGGAGTGCGCCTGACCTGCACACCGCAGCTCATGAAGCCGCCCACGTGGTGCAGCAACGCGGGGGAGTCGCCCTCAAGGATGGCGTCGGGCAGGCCGGTGACATGTACGAACAGCACGCAGACAAGGTCGCTGATGCCGTGGTCCAGGGCCAGAGCGCCGAAGGAATCCTGGACAAGATGGCCGGAGCCTCCGGTGGGTCCAGCGGCGACGTGCAACGCCGGGCCGTCCAGCGAGAAGGCGAGAAGGAGGCAGGGACCACGCCCAAGCACGACGCGTCGGAATTCAAGGGAGACAACGGGAAGCTCAAGATCCTGAAGGAGGCGATCACCACTGCTCTCTCAATGGTGAAAAAGGCCAGCGCCAAGGCCAAGCTCGGGAATGCGGACTACCAGCTCTGGATGGATGCCGGCGCAACCTCGGACACGAGTGACTCGGACACCAAGGCTCGCGCCACCCACGTAAAAACAGGGCTCGACACCGTCCAGAAGTGCCTCGAGAAGGACGAGGTCATCTTCAAGGAGTGGGATGACCCCGACAAGTCCGAATACGATGACGTCTATGCGTATGTGTATTCGGGCCAGAAGGAGAACAACATCTACCTCGGCGGTGCGTTCTGGGTGGCCGAGACCATGGGCATCGACTCCCGGGCGGGTACGATCATCCATGAGTTGACCCATCACCTGCACAACACCGAAGACCACCACTACGGATCGTCAGATTCGCAGACGTCCGCGAAGAAGACCCCCGCCAAGGCCACCACAAATGCCGATAACTACGAACACTTCAGCGAGTCCGCCTGAAGTTCAGACGTGATGCGCTTTCTCATTCTTTCGATGTCGGCAATGGCTCTGGGCTGTGGAGGAGATACCATGGCCAGCGGAGAAGAACCCACTATGGAAACCTCGACCGCAAACCTCAAGGTGACCCTCCGAAACGCCCCAGCAGCCGAGGGAGAGGTGAATCTGGCCTTCACGGTCGAGAGCGACCTGGAGCACCGACTGTGCATCTACCACACACCGTTTGAGTCTTTCTCTGGTTCGATCCTCGACGTAAAGGACCCGGGCGGAGAGTCGGTCCAGTACATCGGACGCATCAAGAAGCGCGGCCCCCCCAAGGAGCACCATTATGTAACGGTGCTCCCGAACGAACCCAAGTCGGCGACATTCAATCTCGCCCAGTACTACCGGGTAGCGAGCGGGAATACATACAGCGTCCAGTTCAAGGGCAACAGCTACATGAACGGCCTCCCCGACTCGAATGTATTGGAAGTCGCCGTCCCCTGAGATGGGGGCTTGCTTCACCTGGTGTCCACAGGGGACGCGTACATGCGGAAGGTGGGTGGGCATGCCTGGTAAACAGGCTCGCGATCTCGACAGAGTCACCGCCTTGACCCACCACTCCCTTGCTTCCAGCGACTCTGCATACCATTCCGATACCCGATCCACAGCGAAGAGAGTACGTTGCCTCATGATCTCCCTGGTGTTCGCCCTGGCCTGTGCAGCCGATGACTCTGTCGCCACCGGTGGCTCCGGGTCTGATGACTCCGACACAGGGGCACCCGCCACCGAAGTGACGGACACCGAGGGCTTCAACGGCACCTCGCCCCGGGAGCCGGTGCCGCTGCCGACCTTTGCCGCCCTCAACCAATATGGCGACCCCCGCGGTCCCGAGGACCTGCTCGGCCATGCCACGGTCATCTGGTTCTACCCCCTGGCCGACACCCCTGGCTGAACGGAGGAGGGTTGCGGGTACCGCGACCTCTACGAACAGTTCCAGGCGCTGGACGTCGAGATCGTCGGTGCCAGCTATGGCTCTCCCGAAGCCCACCTGGAATGGGCCACGGAAGAAAACTTCCAGTACGAGCTCTGGACCGACGAGGATCGCCAACTGTCGATCGCCTACGGTACAGGCTCTACGACGGCCTGGTTTCCAGACCGGGAGACCTTTCTGATCAACCGGGAGGGCGACCTGATCCTGGAGTACGTGGACGACGTGGATACCGCGGCCAATCCCTACCAGGTGCTGGCCGACTGCACGATCCTCTTTGGCGAGGAATAGGCTCCGCGAACCCTCCATTCCGGGGGGCGCCCCCGAGCGATTGACCTGAGACCCAGGGCGACCTGGCCGGAGAATGTGCGCTCCTCTGGGAGACGCGCATCCACAGGCTGTACTGGCCTGCCCTCCTGGCACGAGTCTTCAGGGTCGCTGGCTTCGCCTGCCCCACATGTGGCGATGGGGGTGCCTCGCGAAAGGGCTTTGATTTTCCTATGCTCTATACCTCCCTTGGCGAGGTCAAAGTGAAGCAGAAGGGCTTTGGGTTTCAGAGCGGTACCAAGTACTACCCAGTGTTGACCGAGGCGGCTCGCGAACTCGGCGCAGACGCGGTCATTGAGGTGCACGAGTGGCGTGGCATCTCGATGACTTCTTGGTCGGCTGCCCGTGTAGGCGGCACAGCCGTGAGTTGGTCCCAGGAGGCCAGGGCCGCGGTGATTGAACTGGACTTTGCCTGCTATTAGCACGCCAACTGACGGGTCCCACGCCCCTCCCATGCAGAGGACTCGGCCCTGTCCGTTGAGCATGGAGCATAGGAAGAAAGGTCGAGCTGGAGCTGGTCTCAGAGCTGGTGCGCCGAGTTGTCAGAGCATAGGAAATTCAAAGCCCTTTCGCTGAGCATACCAGCCTCTCTCCGCCTC
>CAZMNK010000122.1:0-16567 GCA_964567625.1 uncultured Enterobacterales bacterium
TTCTCGATCGCGGAGTAGGGCGGGATGCGTCGCACAGTCCCCCTCATCATCACCCTGGTCGTCGGCCTGTTCATGGTCGGGGAGTTCTTCATCCCCCACTGGGCCTACCGGGAGGTGACCGCAGAAGTGCTGATCTGGGGCCTGATCCTGGCCGGAGCCGCCTATCTCCTCGGACTGCTCAACCTGGTCCAGATCAACCTGCCCAAGGTGATGAGACGGGAGCCCGACTGGGGCTACAAGGCCGTGATGCTGGCCGCCCTGGTCATCACGCTGGTGATCGGCTTTGTGAACGGGGAAGCCCGGTACGACGACGGCACGGCCTACAAGTGGATCTACGACTACATGCTGACGCCGCTGAACGCGACGATGTTCTCGCTGTTGGCCTTCTACATCGCGTCGGCGGCCTTCCGTGCCTTCCGGGCCCGCAACCTGGAGGCCACCCTCCTGCTGGGGGCCGCCGTGATCGTGATGCTCGGTCGGGTCCCCCTTGGCGAGAGCCTGCCGTTCATCGGTGACTACATGCCGAGGATCGTGAACTGGATCATGGACGTCCCCAACGTCGCGGCCCGCCGCGCCATCTTCATCGGTTCGGCACTCGGTGCCGTGGCCACCGCGCTTCGGGTCATCCTCGGCCTCGAGCGCTCTCACCTGGGGAGTGATTGATGTCCTGGGTTGAACGTTTCGAACGCTTCGAGCGCATGGACCGTCGCTGGGTCTTCCTGGGCATGTTCCTGGCCATCCTGATCCCGATGCTGGTGCCCGTCGAGTTCGAATTCAGGATCGACGAGCGGGTCCAGGCCCTCTACGACGAGGTCGAGGCCCTGCCTGCCGGCTCCACGGTGCTCATCTCGGCGGACTTCGACCCCGCCAGCCGACCCGAGTTGGAACCCTTCTACCGGGCCAACCTCCACCACCTGTTCCGCAAGGACGTCAAGGTGGTGATGCTGACCCTGTGGGAGTTCGCCCCCCCACTGGTCCTGCCCATCCTCGAGGAGATCGGCGAAGCGCACGGTAAACAGTACGGTCAGGACTTCGTCTTCCTGGGGTACAAGCCGGGCAAGGAACTCGCGATCAAGGCGATCGGGGAGAACATCCCCAAGGCCTTCCCCACCGACACCCGCGGAACACCCACGACCGCAGTGGCCGTGATGCAGGGCTTCAAGCAGGCGAAGGACTTCGCCATGCTGATCAACCTCTCGGCCGGCTTCCCGGGCACCCGGGAGTACGTGCTGCAGATCCAGGGGCAGTACAACCTCAAGCTGGCCAGCAGCACGACCGCGGTCAGCGCCCCGGACTACATCCCCTTCTACAAGGCCGGTCAGCTCTTCGGTCTCGCCGGCGGCATGCCCGGCAGCGCCCAGTACGAGAAGCTCGTCTTCCCGGACGGCCCCCCCGAAGGGGTCACGCTGCTGGCAGGACAGGCGATCAACGTGCTGAACCTGGGCCACATCTACATCATCTTGCTGATCGTCCTGGGCAACATCGCCTACTTCCTGACCCGGCGGCGGGACAACCTGCAGGGAGGGTCCTCCTGATGGAAGCCGCCATGCCCCCCATCGAGCTTTTTGGTGCCTGGCTCAGCATTGGCCTGACCCTGTGCATCTTCAGCTTCCTGTACGCGGACAACCCGGTCTACAAGCTGGCCGAGCACCTGTACCTGGGCGTCTCCATCGGAATCAGTTGCATCGAGATCTGGTACGGGACGGTCAAACCCAACATGTTCGACGCACTGGGGGAGGGCCTCTACTGGCGCCTCGTCCCCCTGGTGATGTTCGTGATGTTGTTCCTGAAGCTGTCGAAGAAGGTCGGGTACCTGGCACGGGTTCCCATTGCCTTCATCGTGGCCGCCTATGCCGGGGTCAAGCTGACCGGCGAGGCCAATGCCAACCTGATGACCCAGATCGCCCAGAGCATGCCGGACTTCGGGATGCTGTGGGAACAGCACGGCCTCTGGGACTGGGCAGCAGATGGTGGAGGCGTGATCTCGGGCGTGATCCTGGTGACAGGCCTGGCCGCCTGCCTGCTCCACTTCTACTTCTCGGCACCCCACGCTCCGGCCATGCAGTGGGTCAGCCGATACGGCATCCTGATGCTGATGCTCAGCTTCGGCGCCTCTTTTGGCTACACGGTGATGGGCCGCATCAGCCTGAGCATCGGGCGCTTCCAGGAGATGCTGGGACTGGACAAGAGCCCCGAGGAGGTCGCGATCATCCAGCCCAGACTGGCGACGGTGGTCCTTGGGGCCGCCTTGATCGCCTACCTGGTCGTCTGGACCCTTCGAAACAGGGACGATAGCGATGCCAGCAACGAGTAGCTCAGGACGGGTACAACGGTGTCTCTCAAAAGCATGAATCCTCTGTTCTCCCTTGCCCTGCTGGCTCTGCCAGTGCTGGCCTGGGGCGCCGAGTTGACCGGCCATGCCGAGGTGACCGGACCCTCCGACGACCTGCGCCTGTGGGTCTACAACGACACCGACACAGACTGGGAACAGGTCATGGTGATCGTGAACGGCTCCCTGGTCTGCAAGGCCGAGGCTGTTCCCGGCAAGGCGATGGCCGAGCTGGCCTTCAAGGCCTGCGACGGCACGCTGGAGGGAGAGGTCACCACGGTGCTCATCCAGTCCGAACAGGGCTCGGTGGCCCTGGCGGGAGACCGGCTGTCTCGGGTCCCCTCCCCGGAAGCTCCAGCCAGCGAACCTGCGGAAGGGGCCGAGCCCACGCCAGCTCCGCCTCCTGAGGCCGAACCGACACCGCCGCCCCCCCCCGCGGATCTGCGGGTGCGGGTGACCGTCTCTGGTGGCTTTGCCGCGGCCCGGGTCCTCACGGTCCACAATGATGGTGTCGGCAGCATCACCGCGTGCAAGGTCACCATCAACGAGACCTGGCACGACTTCCTTCACGCCCTGGGCAGTGCCCAGAAGGACCGCATGCCCCTGACCGGCTTCCGGGACAGCGATGGCAAGGTCATGAAGTCAAACGTCCAGGTCCACGACGTGGACGTGGCCTGTGAGCAGGGGTCGGTCAGCGTCCAACCCTGAGCCCTACAACCCCAACTCCTCCTCCAGGATGGGGATCCAGTCGTCGGGTTCATAGCCGTTGTTCACGTAGGCCACCGTCCCGCTCGTGGAGAGGATGTAGTCCTTGGGAAAGGCCGCCGAGATGTAGCGGTTGAGCACCTCGTAGTCCTGGTACACGACCCCCCCCGGGTCCCACAGAATGGGAAACGTCAACCCGAGCGCATCGCGAAAGCTCACCACGTCCTCGATGCTCTGATCCGTCGAGGCGATGGCCCAGACCACCAGTCCATCGTCCTGGTAGGTCTGCCAGATGTTGTGCTCGATGTCCGAGACCTCGGACGGGCAGATGGGTCACCAGGTGGCGAAGTAGATCAACACGACTGGACTGCCCAGCTGGTCGGACAGGCGGTGACTCTCCCCGTCGATGCTCTCCAGGGTGAAGTCCGGTGCCACCTGGCCCACCGCCTGCTCGGCCAGCCCCTCGACACTGGTGGTCAAGAGCGGAATCTCCACCACCGGCTCGTCCGGGTCGTTGGTGGCCAGGCAGAGAGACGCCTCCAGGGTCGCGTCTTCGTCGGTCTCTGCAAATGTGATCGCCACTTCAGTGCTCTCTCCCGGTTCCAGGGCCTGGCCTGAGGCCGTCATGCTGACCCGGTCGTCGGACACGCTGGCCCCCACGAGCTCCAGGGTGTCAGCGCCCAGGTTCGTGACCTCCATCGAGTGGGTGCCTCCACCCTCGTGGAAATAAATCACAGAGGCCTGGAAATCGGCCTCGGGTGACCGCACCGTGGTGTCCACATTCCAGACCGACAACAGCCCCCAGTCAGCCACATGGACCTGGTCTCCGGCGATCTGGACCGCCAGGCCGAACTGGTTGTTGGCCTGCTTGCCCAGCGAAAGGGGGCTGGTCCGGTCGCTCACATCGAACAGGACCAGGTCGTGGTGGCTGACCGCCGCCAGGACATCCCCGTCCACATCGATGCCCACAATGCTGCCCACGTCGTCCAGGTGGGCCACGAGTTCCGGTTCGGAAGGGTCGGATCGGTCGTAGACCAGGATGCCCGAATGACCCGCAGCGACAAAGACATGGGTCTCATCGGCGTCCAGGTCCCAGGCACCCACTGCACTCGGCACCGCCGCTTCCAACCTGGGCTGAAGGGGCACGGAAAGGTCGACGGGAACCAGGCCCAGGGTCGTGTCGGCAATGAAGCCCCAGTCCCCCTCGATCACCATCTCGTAGGGACTCTCCAGGCCCGAGATGGCCACGATCTCGCTGACGTTGCTGGTGTCTGATGCGTCCAGAAGGTGCAGCTTGCCGTCCAGGCTGAGCAGGTACAGGATGCCGTCTCGCCAGCCCATGCCCGTGGCCAGTTCAATGTCCAGTTTCTCCTTCTGGATGGGCGCCAGGGGGTTCGAGATGTCGTAGATGGCAAAGTCCGTCTCGAAGATGGCATTCCAGTTCGTGGCCGCGATCTCTCCTTCCCCCAGGCGGACCATCTTCACGAACCGTTCCTGGCGTTCCTCCGGTTCCTGGTGCAACAGTTCCGGCTCTTCACTGGAGATGTCGAAGAACAACAGCCCTCCCTGGCCCGAAGCGACGGCCAGGTCCTGTTCCGGGTAGACCTCCAGGTCGGTGAGCTCGTAGAACTTGCCAACATCCTTGTCCTCCAGTGACCCACGCTCGGTGATGGGGTCTTCCGGAAGTGGCGAAGGCGGCTCGCAGGCCCCCTCGAGCATCGTGCCCCTGTTCTCGGTGTCCTCGGTGTCCTCGGTGTCCCCACCGGAGTCGGTCGTCGTCACCGGGGTGGTGCCGGTGTCGTCCTGTCCGCTGGTAGGAGACGGTGGGTCCCCGGGGCGACACCCCCAGCACCAGGACAACAGCAACAAGGTGAGGTTCATGGGGCCCAGAATGACCCAGAAAGAGGCGCTATGAAAGGCGAAGGCACCTCTATGGCTCGGGCTCGCAGGCGTGCTCCAGGGCATTCCGGATCAGGGCTGCGACGTGGTCGTCCGCCAGGCGGTAGTAGATGTGTCGGCCATCCCGTCGTCGAGCCACCAGTCCTGCCGCCCGCAACAGGCGGAGCCTCTGGGAGACCGTGGACATGCCCTCTCCGCTGGCCTCGGCAAGGGCACTGACACAGCACTCCTCCCGGGAAAGGGTCTCCAGCAGGCGCAGGCGAGCAGGGTCCCCTGCTGCCCGAAACAAGGCCGAGGCCCGCTCGAAGGCGCTGTCGGGAAGTTTCGATGCCGCCGGGAGATCGTGGTCGTGGTGGTCGTGGGGAACGTCGGCCATGGCGCATTGTCACTCAGAGCCAGGCCCGCACGAAGCCGTAGAGGGGACGCAGGGCAGGCACATAGGCCGTCTCAGTGGTGTAGAGCACGTAGCTGAGCCGCGCGGCGACCACGGCTGCGGTCCCCAACACCACCCCGACCAGCAGCACCCTTTCCCAGGGTCTCATCCAGAGGGCCCGGCGCTCGGTCCGTGGGGCCAGGGCATCAAAACCCCGGGCGTCCAACGAGGTCGCCAGGGCCCATGCCCTTCGCACCGCACGGGCCACAACCGGGCGAAGAAGGGACACCTCGAGCACCAGCCATGCCACCGGGGAGCGCTGCCAGGCCGGACGACCGCGGGCCCGACGCGCCCGTCGTACCGTGGCCCACTCCCGAACCACCTGGGGGACAAAGCGCAGCGCCGTCGCCGTCATCAGGGCCAGGCCAAAGGGCACTCGGAGCCGGAGCAGCGCTGCATGGAGACGATCGGTGGGGGTCGAGAGCGCCACGGTCATTCCAGCCAGGCCGACCGAGACAAAGCGCAAGGACTGCACAAGCCCATAGGTGACGCCTTCCCGGTACAGGGTCAGCGGGCCCAGCGAAGCCAGGGCCACCCGGGGTTGTTCGCTGTAGAACAGGCCCTGTGACAACACCGTGCTCCACACAAGCCCGGCAACCACCACGCTTCCACGAACCCACCAGCGCAGGGGCGGTCGCAGTCGGAACAACGGAGCCACACAGAAGGCCGTCAGCAGCAACAGGGATGCTGGTCGCTCCAGCGTGACCGCCAGCACGGCTGCAGCGGCCAGGAGCCCAAGGCGTGTCCTTGGGTCCATCTCAGCCCTCCACCACGTGGGCTGCGAGTTGTTCCGCGGTGGCCGGGGCCAGCCCCCGGTCCAGACAGAACCGGGCCAGAGGGGGCAGGAACAGGGCAGGGTCCCGGTTCAGTGCCCCGAGTACCTCGACCGGTGGCCCATCCCCCACGATCAGCCCCTCTTCCAGGTGAACCACGCGACTGGCATGACGCAGGGCCAGGTCCAGGTCATGGGTCGCAAAGACCAGGGTCCCCTCCCCCAGGGCCTCGTCCACCCCCGTGAGCATTGCCTCGACCTGGTCTCGATCCTGGCCCGCCGTGGGCTCGTCCAGAAGCAGGACTGAGGGCCGACAGGCGAGCCCTGCTCCGACAGCCACCCGCAGTCTCTGTCCCCGGGAAAGCGCCTGTGGGGGGCGGTCCAGGAGCGAGGTCAGGGACAGGACATCGGCGATCCGGGACACCCACCCCTCCACCGCCCTGTCATCCAGTCCCTGTTCTCGGGGACCATGGGCCAGCTCCTCTCGTACCGTCGCACTGAAGAGGCTCAGATCCGAGTCCTGGGGAACCTCGACCACCGAAGCACTGTTCTGGATCGGCAAGTTGCCCAGGCGACCGGAGAGCAGTCCCAGGAGCGTGGACTTTCCAGCCCCATTTCCCCCCACCAGAGCCACGCGCTCCCCGGTCCCCAGGGCCCAGTGGATCGAACCCAGTCCCTCTTCGGACCCCGGCCAACACCAGCCGTTGGGGAGGCCCACGGAAACCAGTTCTTCCCGGTCCGGAAGGGGTGCTTCCAGGCTCACCGGCCAGTGGATGGCCTCCAGATCCTGACCTCCAAGACGCTCCTTCAGATCCACCAGGCCTGGCAGGGTCAGACCCAGCCGACGAAGCAGTGGAAGCGGGGGATCCGCCGCCTCCCCCATCCAGCTCAACCGCCCCTCCTCCATCACGGCCAACCGGTCACAGCTGGGCAGACAGGCCTCGAGCCGGTGCTCCACCAGGAGAATGGCGTGACCGGCATCCGCCAATGACCTCAGACAGGTCAGCAGGCCTCTTGCCGCCACAGGGTCCAGCTGGGCGAGGGGCTCGTCCAGCAGGAGATGCTGGCCGCCCGCAGACAGGGCTGCTGCCACGACCACCCGCTGTTGCTGGCCACCCGAGAGCGCCCGAACCGAGCGATGAGGATCCAGGTCCAGCCCCAGGCGTTCCAGGAGCTCTGGAATGCGGGCCTCGATGCGTGTGGAAGACCAACAGGCTGACTCCGCGCCGAAGGCCAGTTCGTCCTCGATCGTCTCGGCCACCAGTTGATCGCCCGGTTCCTGGGACACGAAACCCAGGGTCAGAACGCGCTCAGAGGGACGGGAGCGTCCCGCAGGAAGCGGCCCGATCCACGCTTCGCCACGGACCTGGCCCTGGCCATGTCTCTCCAACAGCCCTGCCGCCATGCGCAGCAGCGTGGACTTCCCGCACCCGGTCGGCCCGGTCAACAGGCAGATCTCGCCCGGGTTGACCTCCAGGTCGATTCCCGCCAGGGCAGGCCCCTCCCCTGCCGGGTAGGTGTACCCGAGCCCCTGGAGCCTGATGCCTCGGCCTTCACTCATGGGGCCACCCTTCGAAGAGTCGCCGCAAAAGGCACGGCGATGGCACAGGCCACCAGCACGTAGGCAAATCCGGGCAGGGCCAGCACCATCGCGATGTACCAGTCCGCGTAGTACAGCCGGAAGAGCACCATGTGCATGGCCAGGGTCGTCGCCGACGCACAGAGCCCACCCACCCCCAGTGCAAGGGCCAGCCGACTCCACTGTCGGACCGGACTTTCTCGCAGCCAGTCCCCCCCCCGGGTGATGCCGGCCAGCCACAGCCCCCCCTCCAGCCAGGCCACCCGAGAGGTGACGAACAGGAGGTCCACCGGTGACAGGCTGCCCAGCGCCAGCCCCCCCAACAGCCACTCCACGAGCACCGCCAGGGAGGCCGTGCCCGGCCGGGGACAGAGGGAGACCAGAGTCGCCAGCAGAGCGATGCGGAAGGCATCATCCACCAGCCCCGTGATCAGGGTGCTGAAGGGCCCCAGCACCGAGGCCAGGCTGACCCCGAAGAGTCGACCAAATGCTGCCACTGCAAAGGAGAGCGCCCCAAAGAGAGCCACAGTCATCAACTGGGAAGTCGGCGTCTCCGAGAGCCAGCTGCCCAGTCGGCGCCACAACAGGAGACCGCCACAACAGGCCATGAACAGACCCAGCCCGAAGCCCATGGCGACAAGCCTGCTACCGCGGGACACATAGAGCGGGGTCTCCCAGTGCACGAGCCGCTCGGTGGACCCGATCGGCCAGACCTCCACCACCCGAGTCCAGGGCCCATCCCCCAACAGGGTGTCATCCACGTAGACGGGCAGGGCGCCGGTGGCCGCACGGCCAGCCGGGACACGCAACAGGGCCGAGGTCGTGCCCGTCCCATCGTCCCGATCCCGTACCCGTGGTCGGAAGGCCGGGTCCGGTGAGCCGTCGGGCCCCACCACCCGGCTCCGGAGAACCACGTTCAGAGGCGCCTCTCCATGGTTGCGAAGGGTCAGGCCCTGCCAGCTCCAGGGCGCCTCCTCGTTCCGCGGCCGAAAACCCAGGGGCGTGTGGCGAAGGACCGCCAACCACCAGTCCGATGGCAGGGTCACTCGGCCAACAGGTCGAGCCGGATCAGGGCGCCCGCTTCCCTCGGCGGGAAAGGCCACGGTCTCGAGCGCCAGGGCCTCTCGAGCGGCCTCCAGCGAGATCGCTTCCGGCACCAGGGTGAAGTCCAACCGGCCTGACGGGTGAATCACCGACCCGGCAACCGGGCCCTCCACCTCGGCCAGCAGCACGATTCGCTCCCCAGCGGTTGTCGCCAGGCGCTCGGTGCTGGCCTGGCCCAGGAGCAGGGTCACCGGACCGGGCTCGGAGATCCGAACCGCCAGCGCAGCCTGGATGATGGAATCACCCACGACCACGACTGTTTCCCGGGCCCCATCGAACAGTCTCCTGGGGTCCTGTCCCACCGGCGCCTGGAGCGTGGCTTCAAGAGGTCCGAGGACCGGGCCCTTTGCCAACACCTGTTCCTGGTGACCCTGGTTGGAGAAGACCCGGACCTGGTAGGGCGGGACGCCGCTCCACGGAACCTCTACGCTGACCTCGCGCACGGGGGCAGGCAGGCGTTGGCGAACCAACGGAACCCCGGCCCCGTCGCTGACCTCCACGCGCACCACTGGCTGGCTGGCCCGGACCTGGAGATCGGGCCCCACCAGGACCAGCTCCGCTGTCAGGGGGGACCCGCCACAACCCACCAGGACCCCCAGCAGGAGTCCCATTCCCCATCGAAGCCAGCCCGATCTCATCAGCGAAGGACCGTGACCCGGTAGGCCCCCTGGAGCACCTCGGACTCCCCGACAAAGGGGTATTCCGCCAGGATCACCCGACCGTCATCCGTGACGAGGTGTCGAAAGAAGACCGGGCCCTCGGTCCGACAGGTGGCCAGGAGCCTCTCGTCCCCTCCCCGACCATCCCCGGGTGTGGCACCGTCAAGAACCCGGGCGCCATAGAGGTCCTGGCGGGTGTCCGAGGTGCGTTCCCCAGCCCCGACGATCCAGGTCCTTCCCTCCGGGGAGCGTGAGAGGCCCTGGAGCCGATCGGGTCCAGACCACGTCCAGAGAAGTTCCCCATCGTGGCCATGGACGAACAACCCGTTCTCATTGGGGTGGGCCATCGGCGGGCGCAGGTCGGGAGAGACAGCGCCATAGGGAATGTTGGTGCCCGAAGTGACGTACGCCACGGCCTCGTCGGTGACAAATCCAAAGCCCACCGAGGCCACGATGGGCACCTCCCCCGCCATCACCGGGGCCCCCGTCTCCAGTGGATGGCGCAGGGTGCCGTCGACGCTCCGAAGCTGGACACGGCCATCGTTGAACCCGATCAACAGTGTGTCTGCCTCCACGGAGAGCCCCACCGCCTCCCAGATAGTGGCCGTGGAGAACCAGGGGGCCAGGGGCTTCTCGATGGCCTGGGACACAGGACGCAAGGTCTCCAGGTCCAGGACCTGCAACCCGTCGATCGGCAGCCCGGGAGGAGGGGGAGTATCTGCCGTGTGGGTGACGGGAATGACGACCCTTCCTCCAGGCTCATCGAGCTGGGGGCGTCGAAAGGCAGCCCGGGCGACCTTGGCAGGCCAGGCCGCCTTGGGGGTGCCGTCAGGCCCCAGGCGAAGCACCTGGCTCCGGTTGTGCCGCACACCCTCGGCGTCACTCCATCCATGGGTGCCAACCACGAGCAGGTCCCCGTCCGAGAGCACCTCCAGGCCAAAGGCGCTCGGCAGACTGTAGACCCCGTAGACGTCCTCGCCGGCAGGCGCCGGACTGTGTCCCACCCTGTCCGCGAGCCGGTGGCTCCAGAGATCCGAGAGCGTGTCCGGGTCCAGAGCCCGCACCATCGCATCAGGCGACTGCTCCCCAGCGTAGAGCACCTGTCCGTCCGGAGACCAGGCCACCTGCTTGGCCATCGTCTCCGACAACCGACGTCGGGAGAGTTCCTCGCCCGTCCATCCATCGACGACCACCACCTCCCCGGTGTAGCTGCCAATGGCCAGGCGCTCGCCATCGGGGGACAGAGCCAACGCCGTGTCCGGCGCCTCGCCGCCCATGGCGACCAACCGCGAGACGTCACCCAGTGGCACCGAGAACAGGGGGACACAGCTGGCCTGGGTGGGGGCCACCGATGTGGTCCCCGCCAGGCTGACCGCCTCCCCTGGCGTCCAGGCCTGCTCGGTCAGCCGAAGGTCACCGCCGACCACGCGGCCTGGACCCGATGGGGCCAGAACACCGTCCCGGACGAAGATCAGTTCCTCCACCGGCACCTCGGTGGTCGAGGAGCAGGCCAGCAGGGCCAGCAGGAGAGGCGTCATTCCGCCTCCTCCGGTTCCTCGATCCAGGGTGCGTCGTTCCAGTCAATGCTGGTGTAGGTGCTGCAGGTGGCCGCGTCTGACTCAAAAGCCGCCCGCCGCTCGGTACAGGTGGCCTCCACCTGGCCCTTCTCGTCGATCACCCCCTGTTGCAATGCATCTTCCTCGAGAAGACGCATCTCCCAGGCCCAGGTCTCGCAGGAATCCAGGAAATCCGGCTCGTCGTCGTAGCCAGCACTCTCCCAGCCTGCGCCCCAGTCCTGCAGGCAACTGCCGTAGAGCTCGGCAGCAGCCCTGCACATCGCCTCGCACGGATCCGGTTCCAGGACGGGAGCGCAGCCTGCCCCCCCGCCCAGGACAAGCCCGAGCCCGAGCGAGAAGAACATCAGTAGAAGGCCACGCCGTAGGGATCAAGGCTCAGGCTCAGCCAGTCTCCACTCACCAGGGAAGTGCAGTCCGTGGCGTCGTAGACGATGAGGCCCCCCAGGCTGCTGTTGTCGGTCCAGGAGGGCCGTGCGGAGATCCAGGCCTCGCCCTGGACGTTCACTGCCATGCTGTTCAGGAAGCTCGTGGTCGCCTCCATCAGGGACAGGGACCAGTCCGTGGTGTCCAGGCAGTAGATGCCGTAGCCATCGGCCGAGTCCGTGCCCAGGACGATGCCATTGCTCGCAGATCCCATGGCGACCATGTTGAAGTTCAGGCTCTCCCCGGCTTCGGTGAGTCCGGTCTCGGCATAGGTGCCCGAAACGAGGTCCAGGGTGCCCAGCTCCCCATCGAAGTTCGCCGAGTAGTCCGGGTTGTACCAGTCCCCGGAGTTGACGATCAGCACCCCGTCATGGCCCGGCCAGGAGGCCAGGGTCGGGTTGGGGCCAACCTCGAAGGTCCGGGTCACGGTGTCCGTGCCGCAATCGATCTCGGCCACCAGGCCCGCCCCCGAGGCGACCCAGGGGTACTGGGAACTGTCCAGCAGCTGAAGGGCCACGTACAGGCTGCCATTCCAGGCCACCAGGTCCGTGGCCTCGGGCACGCCGTCGGCGTCAGCATGGTCCGAGAGATCCACCACGCCACTGAGGTTCCAGGTCGACGGGTCGTAGATGGCCACCTTGTCCTTGCCGTACTGGCTCACGTAGGCCTTGCCATCGCACATGGCGGCAGTGGTCGGGTTGGCCCCGTTCTGCAGCTTCAACTCGGCCTGGGGCTCGGCCCAGTCGCCCAGGGCGTAGACCCGCACATTGTCACTGCCCCAGCCATTCAGCTGGAACAGGTAATCCTCGGAGACACTCAGGTAGGGGTCCGTGGAGACAGTGGTGATCTCGTCGTTCACAGACCAGTCCTCCAGCCCCACGGTGGCCAGCGCACCCACCGAGAAGTCGGCGGCGACCGTCACGATGATGGCGGTGGTGTCTCCCTCGTTGTCGGTGTCGGCGTCGGCATCGGCATCGGCGTCGGCATCGGCATCGGCATCCGTGTCGCTGTCTGCGTCGGCATCGGTGTCGGCGTCGGTCTCGCCGGTGGTCCCGGCGTCCGTGTCTCCGGAATCTCCGGTGGTGTCATCGTCTCCGCAAGCCGTCAGGGAAAGCAGGAAAGCCGAGAGCAGCCAGGGGTTTTGCAACATGGTTCTTCTCCTCGAAGACAGGAAAGACAAGAAAATCAGACGTCCCAATTCAGGGAAAACAGGAGGGTCCGGCCGGGCAGCGGATAGCCGATGAAATCGGTCACCCCCTGCACGATCCGATTGGGGTCGGACGCGTCGAGTGGATTGCGAGGCACCACTTCGACGATGGTGTCGGTGAGGTTGAGCACATCCAGTTCCAGGCCAGGCCAGGCTGGCGTGGGCTGCACCCGCACAAAAACGCCGTGAATGGACCGCGGCGGCGAGAGGTACCAGTTGGTGGCGTCCCAGTAGTTCCCGGCGGTCCAGGACCAGGTGTGCCCCACCCGAACCTGGTCACCCCAGTGAACAGAGGTGCTCTGGGAGATCTCCCATTCCGGTACACCCGGAACCGAATTGCCGGCCAACGAGTCCTTTTCCGAGAGGTTCCTGGACCGGGTCCAGGTGACGCTGGTCCGGCTGTCCACCCAGCCCGCCAGGTCCACCACCGCAGCCGCCTCCAGACCCCGTACATCCGTGGCGTCCAGGTTGACCGGCACCAGGGTGCGAATCGAGTTCTGGACATAGACGATCAGACCTTCCGCCCGGTTGACGAACCCGGCCAACTCCAGGGACCCCCGGATCCAGGGATTTGCGGGAATCCTTGCCCGCAGGCCCACGTCCGCCTGCCAGCCCATCTCCGGGCTCAGGTCGCTGTTGCCCTGCAGTGCGCCTCGATCGCCAAAGAGCTCCGTCAGGTCGGGGGGGCGCATGTACCGGCCACCATTGGCCTTGAACACCAGCCATTCGTTCAAGCGAGCCCAGGCACCCAGACGGGGGTCCACCCGGGCAACCAGGATCTCCGTGTCGTCCTCCTGGATACCCACCGAGGTCACGTCCCCCAGGGCCCGGTTGTCGAGCACGGTCCCCTGGGCCAGTGGCGTGAATCGGAGCCGGTCCTGCCAAAGGGTGATCTCCGCGCTGGCCACCGCCGTCCCCACCCAGCGAAGGGCCGCGTCACTCTGCTCATCCAGGACCAGGTCACGCCGAACGAACCGGTCCCGATGGCCGGCAAGGGTAAGGGCTGGCATCAGGGCCGGGAAGGCGACCCACTGTCCATGGGCCAGGACCCCAAGCGTGTCGAAGCGACTCCGGTTGCGCAGGGCCGAGTTGAGTCCCAACTCCCCCCCCGGATCCTCCAGGTCCTCCAGGCGTTGTTGGTTCCAGGCCCGGGCGTTGAGGACCCACGGGGACCGCGTCCAGGAACCACTGACCGTGGTCAAGGCACGGGTCGTGGCCAGGCGCACATTCTCCGTCGGCACCAGGGTCGAGCCCGGCAGCCCCTCCTCCCGCTGGAGGAGTGACTCCTGGGCGATCAAGGTCAGGGGACCTCTCCGGACCCGGGCCATGCCCAGGGCAGAGAACTGCACCTTGTCGTTGTTGCCCCGGGTCTCCATGTGGTCGTCGAAGACGTTGTAGATGGTCCCGCGGTCGTCGAAGTAGGCGTAGTCGCCCACGGTCTGAAAGCCATCCAGAAAGAGGTACCCGTCCAGCTGCCAGGGGCCCAACTGGCTCTCGCTGCCCAGCTGACCCCCGAGCTTCCAGGTGCCATGGGATCCCAGGGCTGCCCTGGCCCCACCGAGCTCGGGATCCCTGGCCGTCACCAGGTTGATCACGCCTCCCATGGCGGCAGCGCCAAAGTGGGCCGGAGCATTGCCGCGGTAGACCTCCACCCGTTCGAAAGCCTCCAGTGGAAGCTCCGAAAGGTTGATGCTGTCGGCGCCGTCCGGATTCAGCGGGACCCCGTCCAGGTAGACCTGGACCTGTCGGAAGGAAGACCCCCGAATGGAGACCCCGGACCAGTCCCCCAGGCCCCCCAGACGAGAAACCGTGACACCGGTCGCCGTGTCCACGAGCGCTGCCACATCCGTGCTGGCCCCGAGGGCTTCATCCACCAGCAGGACCGTGACATGGGCCGAGGTGCCCTGGACATCCGGGACATTCTGGCGCTCCTCGGTGACCACCACCTCCGCCTCACCCTCTCCAGTCGGATCGGTGCCCTCCGCTGCGGTCGCAGCGCCAATGAGCAGAAGAGAGAGAAGCTGGAACACGGGAAGAATCCAGCGAGGGCTGGAGGCGGCGGGTCCCAGTACAGGAGCCGACCGTCTTCCATCCCCGGAAGTGGTCGTGTTGGCTTGCAGGCCGGTCTCCTGGCTCCTGGATCTTCCGCTCTTCTACGCCTTCCAGAACCGTCACGTTCCGTGGCATCTGTAGAGAGCGTCCCCAGTCACAGTGGCGGGGGCCGCGCCGGCATTTCACCGGCTTCCCGTTTCACCCGCGTGAACGCGCGGGCACCTGCAATGCGGTCATTCAAGGAACTGGCCATCTCTATAGCCCGTCGTTCCTTCTCGATGCAATGACAGGCAGCAGGCCGCCTGGACCCCCGTGTGGCTTCAGAGGGTCATCGAGGTGATGTTCCAGGTGAGGACATCCTGGGACAGGCTGCCCAGGGTCTCCTTCTGGAAGGTGCTGGTCGCGGCGTCCCAGGTGTACCGATTGAGCTGCCTCTGTTCATCGGCGGCCACGTAGAGCTCCAGGTTCCCGTCTCCGTCCAGGTCGGCCGCGTAGGTGGCGTGCTCGAATCCCGAACTGTTGGCATCGAAATTCGTCTTGGCCCAACTGCCATCGGCCTGTCGATCCAGGAGCCACAGGCCGGTCTTCATGGCCGCGGCGACCAGTTCCTGCTGGCCATCTCCATCAAAGTCCCCCGGGACCAGGAACCGGGTCTGCTTGTCGTCCAGGGTCATGGCAGAGGTGTGACTCCAACTCCCGTCAGGCGACCGGGTGTATTGGCGGATCTCAACCGGCTTCACGATCTGCTTGTCCGGACCCAACTCGGCCTCCAGCACGCTGAAGATCTCGTCCGTTCCGTCCCCGTCCACGTCGGTCACCAGGGCCTCCTTGGCGTGGGTGGCACCCATTTCATCGACCATGGACCGGACGTACTGGCTTCCATCCCAGTCGTAGCGCACCAGCCAGCCATCCTGGGACTTGCCGACCTTGTTCCGGTCGGTCGGGGTCGCATAGAACTCCAGCTTCCCGTCCCCATCGACGTCGCCGATCTCGACCTCGTGGACAAAGGTGTCCGTCTTCTGGTCCATCTCGAAGACCTTCTGCTCCCCGCCATTGGGGTCATAGACGGCCACGACCCCGGAATCGTGGGTCACAATGGCGATCTCATCGACCCCATCGCCGTCCAGGTCCCCCACCTCCATGTCACGCAGACGGTCGAACCGCCCACCCCAACTCTTCTCCCAGAGAAGTTCCTCGGTCCACTCGGAGCCGGTCCACTTCCAGTGTTTGAGGGTGGCGTTGGTCCCCGCGGCGGTCAGGATGCCGCCTTCATAGGGCATGGCCTTGTGGAACACATTGGAGTCCCCGTCCTCCAGCCGGGTTCCCTTCCATCCCTCGCCGGTGTCTCGCCAGATCTCCAGCCGGGCCGGCCCCGGCTTGGGCTTGCCGTCGACCTTGGCGAACCAGGCCTGGGCCAGGAGGAGCGCCGAGGTCGGCTCCCCCTGAATGGGCTCGCGAGCCGGCACAGGTCCAGTCTCGGCGGCGGCAGAGGGAGCACCAGCCTCCCCCTGGGTCTCGACCCGAGGACGTGGGGGCGGGCCATCCGCCCCGGAATCATCACAGGCGGAAAGGGTGAGCGACAGGACGGCAAAGGACAGCATGGTCAACTCCAGCATCTCTCGATGCGGGTATCGCAACAAGCGGCCTCTGCAAGGTGAAGAAGTATCGTGCGCGGGTTGGCGCTCGACCCCACCACTGTTGCCACCCGGTTCTCCCAACACAGGGCGAAAGCCGGCCTGGTGGGGGCCCTGCTGGCCCTGCTACTGGTTCCCTGTCTGCTCTTTCCGGGCGCCCGTCCCGGGCCCCTGGTGGTCAGCGCAGACGACCA
>CAZMNK010000123.1:0-16431 GCA_964567625.1 uncultured Enterobacterales bacterium
CGTGGCGGCTGAAGACGACGATGTCGTGCTGGCATCGCGACTGCTGGTCGAAGAGCTGGACTTCGCACTGGGTTCCCGTACAGGTTCGGGTACGGGCTCCGGCTTGGGCTTGGGCTCCGACTTGGGCTCCGGCTTGGACTCCGGCTCCGGCTCCGGCTCTGCCGCGATCACCAGGTCAGATGATTCGGCCTCACCGGCCTCACCGGCCTCACCATCCACGGCAGTCAACGCCAAACCGGGATCCTTGACCTCTGGGGGTTTCATTCCCGAAGTCGTCGACACCACCGCAGCCGCTGATTCGGTCTGGGGCAGCGAACTGGAAGCCTGGACCATGGACCCCTGGCTGTGAAAGAGAAAGGTCACCAGGGACGAAAGCGCCAACGCCAGGAGAATGGAGACCACCGGCTTGCCTTCTTCCCGTCCCCGTTTGCTGGTGGCAATCAGGAAGATGGCGGTCAGCAGGCCCGCAAAGGCCGCGAACAGAGCCATCGCGTGGATGCCCGGATCGGGGCTGGTCACCAGGAAGATGACGGCCAGGAGTGCCACGAAGGCCCCCCCCAACACCACCGCGAGGTCCGCACTGGGATCGTGTGCCCTGGACATCTGCCGAGGGGACCGAGACCGGGGCACGGCGGCGGAGGGCCGCAGTGGCACACCCGGAGACTCCGACTGTGGAGCAGGCCCTGGCGCGGCTGGCAGGCTGCCTGGACCAAAGGAAGGGAGTCCTGGTTCCGGATCCGCGGTCGGGATGTTGGCATCATCCGATGGGGACAAGCCCTCCCAGGGAGCCGTCTTTTCCCCTCTCACATCCCCGGATGCCGGACTGTCCTCGGCATCCTGGCTGGAGACCACGGTTTCGGCGCCATTGTCCTCCTCGGTCCAGCCGGATGAGGAGTGCTCGAAGCCCTCGCTGCCCACAGCAGCACCAAATCCGCTGGGCGAAGTCCCGCCCCGACCGCTGCCTGAGCGGGCGCGGGCCTCGATCTCGGCCGCCGAGGCAATCTGAGTCGCATCGTCGGGGGAAATGGGATGGGCCGAAGACATGGAGGGGGCACCACCAGAAGCGCCCGCCTTGCGGATGATGATGCCGTGCCCGCACTTGCGGCAGGTGGCTTTGTTGACCTCCCGAACCAGCTTGTGGTCGGGGATGCGGTAGGTGGCTCCGCAATTGTCGCAGACGACGCGCATAGCTGAGTTCCAGGGTCTTCGAGTGCTCGATCTATGGGGCGAGGTGCCCCTCTGCAATGCCGGACACCCCGTGTCCTGACACCTTCTTGGAATCCCTCGTTCCATTGTGAGACCGAGAGACGTGAATCAACCGCCGGACTCCACGGTCACGGTGTAGCTGGTGGGACCGGAGCCGGTGCCACCATCTCCAGTGTCATTACCATCGCTCTCACTCAAGGCGATGATTGCCGCCACGCCGCCCCCGGCGGCAAGGCCACCCACCACGATTCCCCAGAACCAGGGCCGGTGTGTGATGGGCGAATCATCGTATTTCATGCGCCCTGTGCTGCGAATCCGAGCATCCTTCGAGGTGCTGGTGACGAACCCGGACTCCCGCTCTTCCGACTCCGGTGGCAAGGGATCGGTCTTGGGGCTTCGAATGGACACGGACGAATCAGATGAGGCCGGGCCCCGGTCCGGCTCCGAGTCCGGTTCATCCTCGAAGTCCGGCAGATCATCGAAGTCGCCTCCACCACCGTTTCCACCACTTGTATAAGGATCCGGACTCCTGGCGCTCGATGAAGGGAACTCACCACTGCTGCCACCCTCCAGTGACAGGGCGTTCCCGCTTCCTTCCCCGACCAGTCCTCGCACCAGCTGCCCATAGATCGGCTCACCGGGAAATGGCGGAACCTCGGAGGCGACCTTCTTCACCTCGGCAGAGATCACTGTGCCCCTGGTAAGCCGAGCGAAGACCGTGCCATCGCTGGCCAGGTACCCGATCACCACCGCATCCACTGCCAGCCGGTCCTGCAGCCTGGACGCCTCTGCGCTGTTCAGCACCCGACGGGGCGCTGCTTCGATGGCCTGCTGCGCCTCATCAAACAAGGACCGCTGGCTGCTGCCCATCGAGGGCGCACGTTCATCCGGGTAGCCCGGGTAGAGGTAAAGGCACTCCACAAGGGCCTTCTTCGCGTCGCTCCGTCGTCCGAGGTTCAGGCTCGCCTTGGCCTGGAAGAAGAGAACATCGGCCAGCTCCGGACGCCGCCCGATGTCGCTTCCGGAGGCACGGTGCAACTGTTCTGCCTGGCGCAGCTTGGACAATGCCGTGCTGGCTTGCCCCCGATCCAGGGCCTTTCGAGCGTCACTCACCAGGCGCCGGGCCGACGAGATGTCCGTTTCGTGGTCCACGGAGAGCCGGTCCGAGATGTCAAAGTCCGAAAGAGGGAGCCAACTCGTCTCCAAGAAGGCATCCCGGAGGCCCTGGCTGACCCAGGCCGCATCGTCATGGGTCACGCCGTAGCCATCAAAATCGAGCACCGCCACGGTCGCTGCCTGGACATCCCCAAGGGACCAGAAGAAACCAAGGAAGACAGCCTGGAGCCAGCACCAGGACTTCATGCACACCTCAGAGAATCGACAGTCTAACCCCAGAACCCGGCAATCCCCTCCTGGGGTCAGGCTAGAGGAACCGCTCCACGGCACGCTGGAAGTCGATCCGGTCCACCAGCGAGGTCAGGTAGTCCAGCCTGCCGGAGTCCCAGATCAACACCGGTGACTGGTCATAGCCGGCAATCCAGTCCTCGTAGAGCCGCCCCAGCCGCCGGATGTAGCTCACGGGGATTTCGAGTTCGCTGGGACGTCCACGGGTCTTGATGCGGCGTCGAATCGCCCGGGTTTCGCAGCGCAGGTAGATGAGCAGATCGGGGGGCTGAAGCGCCTCGCGCATGGTGCTGTAGAGCTCCATGTACGTCTCGTAGTCCCGCTTTCGCATGTAGCGACCGCGGGCCAGATTCGTCGCAAAGATCTCGGCGTCCTCGTAGATGGTCCGGTCCAGGACCACGGTGCCCGGGCGCTCGTCGAGACTCAGATGCAGGCGGAATTTGTGGGTCAGGAAATAGAGCTGGGAGTGAAAGGCCCAGGCCCGCATGTCCGCGTAGAAGTCGTCCAGGTACGGGTTGGTGGAAAAGGGCTCATACACCGGGTCGAAGCCATACCGACTGTGCAGGAAAGACACCATCGAGGACTTTCCTGCGCCCATGTTGCCTGCGACGGCGATGAACTTCTTCATCAGAAGACAAGCCCGCCGGAATTGCCAGCCTCGTCCTGGACCGTCACCCCGACCGCATCCCCGGGCGGAATCACCTCTGCAAACGCCCGACTCCCCGCAGACTCACTGTCCACCGTCTCCTCGCTGGTGCTGCCATCGCCGTGCTCCCAGGTCAGAGTCAGTGCGCCGTGAACCGGGTTCTCCCCACGGCTGCTCCCGTCGAGGTCTACCAGCCTGAATCCATCCGCCGGGGCCTGCAGCCAGACCTGCAGCCCTCCCTCTGCCTCCATCACCGACAGCTCTGCGGGCACCAACTCAAACTCCTCCGAGGTGACGCTGTAGGCCTCCGTGGCCCACGGCCAGGAGGTAGAGCCGCCCACATAAGTCTCCCCATCCACCCGCAGGCGGTAGAGCCCCAGGGGCAGGGAGGTCCGGTCATTCACATGACCGACAGCTTGCCACCCAGCCCACCACTGGTGGAGTTGAGGGTCCTGCCACGGCTTCAGGGGGTCCGGCGTCCAGGCGAGCAGGATGTCGCCCATGGTGTCTGTGATCGGCCTGCCCGAGCGACTGGTCACCTCGACCCACTCGTCGTCCTCCTGCCGCTCCAGCACCACCCGCGGCATGTCCACCCCCGGATCCCCGCCATACCAGGCCAGCTGGACCGTGCCCTGAACACGCGGGACCTCGGAGGGGACCTCCAGGTCCAGGACAAGGTCAAGGGGCACCCAGAAGTCCTCGGAGGCCTCTGTCACCAGGGTTCCAGCCTCGGGGTTCACGTCCGGCTCGGCCTCGGGCAGTGACTTGATCGGGTACACCGTCGCCGGCCACTCCCCGAAGGGATCCTCGGGTTCGTGCACATCGGTGCCAAGAACACTGTCGACGTACTCCAGGACCCCTTCCATGACGTGCTCGCCTTGCAGTGGACCCCAGATATTGATCTCGGGCTCATACCCCCCCACAAGCCAGTCCTCGGGAATCAGGAAGTAACCCTCGTGGTCCTGGGCATACCCCACCATCAGGGCCATCTCGTCCCCGATCTCGTCCCGCACCCGGCGACGCCACTGCTCGGTGTACATCGCCGTGGTCTCGCCAGGCAAGAAGCCCACCAGGAGATCCCGGCTCTCCACGGAGCCATCCTCGCCCAACGTGGGCAGAGGCCCAAGGCGAGTCGCGGCAGTGCCCGCCTCGAGGGATTCAGGCATCGGCAGCGGGACCTCCTCCAGGCCGAAGATGCCCATCAGAACCGCGCTGATGGCCTCGACATCGACACAACCCGAGTAGGGATGGACATCTGCGCCCACCGAGAACCCGGGAATCAGCGGAGAGTCAGAGCCGCAGAAAGCACCCCCGTACAGGGTGTTGAACTCGTCGATCGGGCTCAGGATGTCCCCGTTGTCGTCATAGACCTGGTTGTCCGCAAGTCGGCCGTACTCGAAGGGTGCATAGGACCAGTCCACCAGGCCATTCCGGGTCACTCGGATGTCGTCCCTGGCCTGGGTGATGTGGCGACTGGCCGTCTCCATCAAGATGGGATCCGAACTCACCGGCACCTGGTCATACACACTCATCACCAGCGGCTGGGCAAGATCACCGAGGGATTCCAGTCGGGCGTAGTTGTCGTCCTGCCCCATCGGGGATGCGTCGCCACCGGCTCCCTGGAGATGCATCACCAGGACCGGCTCGTCAAAGGCCTCCTCCACCCCGGCTTCCAGCCCCCCCGTGGAGTCGGTCGTGATCATGGGGTTGTCCCCGTTCAACGAGGTGCCATGCATGCCAAAGGTCATCGTCATTGCCAGGGGTGATCCGTCCAGCCGATCGATCCGCATGACATGCAGGTAGGGGTCCTTGCCATAGCCCAGCGGCATGTCGTCCCAGCCCTGGACACGCAGGCTGTTGTTTTCACCCCGGCGATCCCGGTAGACCTCGTTGTCCGGGTCCCAGTCACGGGCCCAGGCGGTACCGATCGCCACCGGTTCCCGTCCTTCATAGGCCTCGAGCGCAGCCCCCACCGCGGTGGCCTTGAAACGCTGGAAGACCTCTTCGTTGTAGAGATCGCCTCCCAGGTAGAAGTGGTACTGGTCCGAGAAATTTGCGACACCATGGTGGGTGTGGCTGCTGGCCAGAATGACCTTTCCGGCCAGGTCAAGACCGGTCGCCGTCTCGAGATCGGCCGTGATTCCAGCCACCAGCCCATCAAAGCTGTAGATGATGTCCGCCTTGGCCAGAACCAGGTGATCGTCGCCGTTCTCCAACCAGATGACCTTGATCTGCTGGCGGGTCTGCACCCCGGTCGACTCCGCCCAATTGACCGTGTAGGGCGACTGTCGGCGATCCTGGGCGCTGTCTCCCCCCAGGTATCCGCACCGAGAGGAATAGCCGCCCATGGGCCCTCCCACCGGCACGTCCAGCGGCCACTCAGCCACCCCCGCAACCGGGGGTCCTGGCACAAGTGACGGCCAATCGAATTCCGGGTGTTCCGTGGTACTTCCCGAGCAGGCGAGAAGGGAGAAGATCAGGACCATGGCGTGTTCCCAGAAACGACGTGAGTTGCTTAGCCGATCCGCCGTCCTGGCGGCTTAGAAGGGAAGCATGTTCTGGGCCCTACTCGCTTGGATCCCCATGCTCCACGCCGAACCTGTCGGCGGGGCCGGACAGCGCTTCGGTTTTGGGGTTGCCACCGGCCTGGGTTCTGGGGTCACCCTGAAGTGCTACGCGACCTCTCGCATCGGCATTTCGACCACCCTGGGCGCATGGGGCCTCCTGATTCGACGCCAGACCATCCTGGTCGAGGTCGATGCCTACGAGATCCCCCTAGCCCTGACCAACGGCACCCTGGTCGCAACCGCTGGACTGGGCGTCGCCAGGATGCACGATGGCTTCTGGAGAGACGAGACCCACCTGGGTGTCCGCCTGTCCACGGCCTTCCTCTGGCGCTGGCATGACCGACCCTTCGAGGTCGGCACGGAATTCGGGGTTGACCTCTATGACTACGACTGGTCATCCCTGCAGTTCGGCGAGCTGCCGACTGCGACCCTGATCGCTCGCTGGTACCCGCGCTTCGGGTCCTGAACAGCCCCGCGCCGGCAACACCCCGATAACGACCACGGGCCCCCCAAGGTCAAGGGGGAACCAGGGCTCGCTGTCTCCTCACGGGGTCGGGAGTTCACCCCTCAACAGAATGCCGTCATAGACACTGATGAGTCCGAAGATCGCACCGGCCGCATACACGTGGCCTCCGGGGCTCACGCTGACAGAGTGGAAGACCTGGTCGCGGATATCGACTTCCTCGACCAGTTCCCAGTTCCCGTCGATGTCACGGGTGAGCAGGGTTCCGAACCAGCCCGACGCCACCGCCCGGCCATCCGCGTGCACGGCAACGCCGTTCAAGGGCTGTATGTCGCCGATATCCACCTCGACAAAGCCGTCTCCCGCGTCCTCGACGATGCCACCACGCCCCAGGCCACCAGCGGCGATGAGCAGGTCGCTATTGCCATGCACGGTGGTGAGGTGGGTGTCCGTGCCCATGTCCAGCACCTCCCAGACATCATCCTTCATGTGAAGGCCCTGGTCCGGGCCGCCCACCGCCCACAGCTCATCGGAAGTGCGGGCGAACATCTTTGTGAGCACCGTGTCGGTGTCTCGATCGTTCACAAAGCCCTGCGGCAGGTCCCAGGACTCCCCATCGAAGTGCCAGAGCACCTGTTTCTGGGAGGTGGAGACGTTGTTGCCACCACAGGCGAAGACATCATCCTCGGCGAAGGCAAAGGCGCCGAAGAGGTTGACCTCTTCAGGAGACTGGATCTGTGTGAAGCCCGTCTCCGGCTCATACCGCACGATGAGCCCCTCCATTCCGACCATCCACACCCGGCCACTGCCGTCACCATGAACCCACCAGAAATCACCGGTGGTGCCGGTGTCCATGCGCTCCCAGGTCAGGCCGTCGTAGTGGAAGACGTACCCGCCCATCCCATCGTCCGGGTCTGCACCGACGGCCCACACATCGTCGTCGCCCGGGGCCCACACGCCGATCAGGCCAGCGTCGAGAACGCCTACCTGGATCTCCCAACCACCCTCGAAGTCAGTGCCTGCATCAAGATCCTCCTTGCAACCAAACAGAAGCAATGGGAGGAGGGAAAGAAGCGAGCGAAGAGAGAGGGGCGCAGTCATCATGGTCGGCCGGTCTTAACCAGGCAGCAGATCCAAACCAGCCACACCCCGACCGCGCCAAGCGCAGCCGGGGTGCAAGGAGGCGAAGAACGCCACAGGGCGCTCTTCGTAGAGAGGCTGTAGCGGCCTAGAAGTAGTACCGAGCCAGCAGTCCGCCGTAGTAGCGGAACTGGATCAGGTTGTAGTAGTACCGGTCGCCCAAGAGATTGAACTGTACGCCGGGCTCGATCTGGAAAGCGATCTCGAGCGGGAAGGCGTTGAGTGCAAGCTGCCAACCGATGACGCCACCAACACCGATACCGAGGTTGAAGTAACCAAGGCTGATGTCAGCGTTGACGCCGACGCCGTAGTAGACGGCCTGGTCAGCAAAGCCGAACTCGAACGGAGGAGTCCAGAAGTCCTTCTCGAGGTTGGCGCGAAGGTGGAACGTGGCGCTGTAGTAGCGCTTGTAGCCAGCGTAGATGGCAAGTCCACCCGGGCCATCCTCCATGATGCCGGGAAGCATGTCTGCAGTTCCCCACAGTTTCGCTGTGACGGCATAGACAGGGTAGCCAATGGAGACACCGACGCCCATTTCCTTGTCATCGACAGGGGCGGCCACGGCGGTGTTCATGGCAAGCATGGCGGTAAGCAACATTCGAGAAACCTCCTAAGGAATCGCGGCGACCGTAACACAGGCGATCTTTCGTGCAAGAGATGTCAAGAGCGTCAAGATCGGCGAATGGCCTGTGCCCCAGGCACTATAAAGTCTTGACGCGTCCACAAAAAACTTGTGGTTGCGCATAGTTGGCGGATGCGTACACCCTGCACCCGGCTCAAATTTCCAACGGCCTGGCCTCAAAATAGCGGCCACAAGGTATGGAAAATTCTCGCGGCGCACTGGCCCAGTTAGCGCCGCCAATTCTGGATGCGCCCGGTCTCCAGATCCTCGTGGACCACTTCGTCCTTGCCCAACACAAAGCCCAGCTGGGCTCTTCCATAGGGTCGCCCGATTCCTCCCACATTGAGACAGAGGCAGTCGCCCAGTCGCACGAATCCGTGGGATTCATGAATGTGACCACAGACAAGAATTCCCCCACGCTCCTCGGCGAGAGACCGCAACCACTCACTGCCCACATGTTTCTGGGTACGCGGCACCCAGTCCAAAGGGGTGCGAGCAGGCGGTGAATGACACAAGAGGACATCGGACCTGGGCAGCTTCTTGTATTGGGGCTCGTCGACCCACTCATAGGGAAAGCTGAGCGCCGAGCGCGGAGAGCCTCCGATGCCGGAGACCCGAAGATCCCCGACACGCCGTCCCTTCCCATCGATGTTCCCCTCTCCATCCAGATAGGGCAGATCGTGGTTTCCGGGCACCCAGAGGACCGGAGGACCTACCTTGCGAACCTGCGCCAGGACCCTCTTGACGTCAGCGAGGTACCTCTCCAGGTGATCCGGAGTGCGGCGGCCCTTGCGCCCCGCACAGGCCAGGTCCCCCACCAACAGGATCCCATCCACCCGTTCCCGATGGACCCGATTCAGGACCCTGCTCAGGTTCTGCCAATGGCTGTGAATGTCGCCAAGGATGGCCAGCTTCGTCATGATGGGCCCGGAAGATCCCTGACGGGGGGGCGAAGGCGCTCCAAGAGGGCCTCGGCTTCTTCATATCCAATGTCCGGAAGGGCCACCTGGGAACCGGCCACCCGAACCAGGAGCCGCCCCAGGCCATGTCGACGCATCAGCGGTCCCTGAACAAGGTGCACCGACTGCACCTTGTTCCGCGCCAGCAAGGAGGTACGTCGCCGCCAGAAGCCTCTGCGGGAGAGCACCACGCTGGGAGTCACCTGCCAGCCCTGGGCCCGGTGGTCCAGCCAGGTCGCGAACCAGCTGGCGGGCACCAACAACAGGGCAAGAGCACCCCAGGGAGCCAGGACCACGGCCACCGACGCTCCCAATACCAGGCTCCGTCCTGTCGCCCCGTAGAGGGCGCGCAAGAAGGACCGGGGATGCGGAGGTTCCAGGGGATCGACCCAGGCATCGATACCGGCCACCGGAATGGCCACCCGGCTGACCCGCCCCAGGTCCTCCCGCGGCACCATCGGAATCGAAGCCTCCGAGGCCTGGTTGTTGTCCCCGACCGATCCAAGGCCGGCGGTCTCGACAGACAGGGTGCCGTAGCCCAACCAACGCCGAAGAAGCGGCTCATCTGCCCGGGTGAGCTGGACCTTCTCCAGGGGAATGCTGGCCCGGCGCCGGGTGAAGAGGCCGAATTCCGCCCGAAGCTGGTCCTCGGTCCGAGACAACCGATAGCGCCAGTGCCGGGCAAGGGCCATGGACACCGAGAGGCCAAAAGACAGGGCAAAGGCCAGGGCGATGATGGCCACCAACACGGCCATGCCGAAACTGGAGGCCTGCTCGACCGCTTCCTCGGGATCCACCATCTCCAGGGCCTGGACCGCCAGCCCACCCAGGATGGCCACGGTCCCCACCGTCCGGGAGGTGAGTCCATAGGCCACAAGTTCTGACACTCCCACCCGCAAGACCAGCTCCTCCTGCACGGGCTCCCCGGTGTCAGAGACCCGCCCCAGCAGCCGGTCGATCTCTCCCATCAGCTGAGAGGCCGCCCCTTCAGAGAGGGCGGACAGCATGCCCTCGGTTCGGGATCCCCCCGCGGTCTCCAGCCGGACCTCGACCAGCCCAAAGGCCTTGTGGGCCACGTTTCGTACCAATTCGGCGTTCTGGATGCGCTCAGGATCGATGATCCGCACCTGCCGGTTCAACAGTCCTTGTCGGATCTCGAGTCGACCCAGATGCACCCGGTAACGAAGGGTCGCAAAGTGAATGACTGCGCTACCAACCCCCAGGCCCGCCACACCGGTCAGGCCGATGCCGACCCCGATCAGGTCACTCCAACCACCCCCCCCAAAAACCGCGATGAAGATCAGCCACCAGAATCCCTTGACCGCCTGCCAGATTCGGGGTCCCAGGTTGACCAGAAGTGAGCTTGGATGAAGGGACTCCCAGGGGGTTTCCACCGAGGCGTCGGCCTCAGACACCGTCATCTCCCCCGCGTCGGGCCAGCTCATCCCGCAGGAATTCAGCTGTCGCCTCGTCCAGTCCAGGCACGACCGCATCTGCGCTCATCGTGGAGGCGGTGTAGACGAGCAGGCTGGAGAGACCGAAGAGACGCTCCAGAGGGCCCTGGTGAGTGTCGACGTGCTGAATGCGACCGAGAGGCACGGAGGTGCGCCGTCGAAAGAGAACCCCCTGCTGCAACAGCAGATCGTGCTCCCTCACCCCGTAGCCCAGGTACTTCCAAGTCAGGGCCGGCCAGATCAGGGCCTGGGAAGCGAGCAGCAGAACCAGGATCCCCACGATCAGCACGGTCACCACCGTGGAGAGTTCGGTGGAAAACCGAAGAGCCAGGCCGGCAGGCACGAGGATGACCAGGGTCGTGAGACCCGAACGAAGCAGGCCCCCAAGGCGCCACAAGGTCACGGCACTGGGGGAGACCCGGGAGAGTTCCACCCCTCAAACCTAACCCCTCAGGTCCAGAGCGCCCTGGATCCAGGACAGGACGCGGCCCAACGGGAGTCAGACGCGGTGCCGAACCCATGGCTTCCGGTGACACCCCTCGCCTCCACCTTCACCGATCGGTCAGGCGTCCTCGTCGGACCGGATGAACTCGACCTCGAACTCACCTGTCGTACGCAAGGTGGGGTCCGCGGCAAGCTGTCTTCCAGAAGGCGTTTCCTGGGGAGCGGAAGGGCGGCGCTCTCGTCGAGGTCGAGTGGCCTGGTGCCCCTTCAGCAGTTCCTTCAAGGTGAGGGCCACCTGCGCTGGTGAGGCATCGTTGCTGAGCCAGTAATCGACCCTGTACCGGCTCCCCAGACCTTCTCGCATCTCCTGGATGTCAGCCCCTTCTGGCGCCGATCCATGGACGACCATCAGGCAGTCTCCCCCCTCCTGGCCCCGCAACCTGGTGCACAGTTCCAGGGCGTTGCCCTTGTGCTGCTGAATCGAGGCCAGAACCACATCGGGAAGCTGCTCCTGGAGCTGTTGTCTGACCTCCTTCATCGACCGTGGTGTCAGCAGGTCGAAGTCCTCCTCAAGGACTCCCGCGAACAGGGTTCGGCGGAATCCGACCGGGTCCAGGAGAAGGAGGACGGGTCGGCTCAAGTCCCTTCCTCGTATACAGGAGATGCTCCCTGCATCGTACGATGCATTGCTTCCAGAGGACACCTTCAAATGGCGGGGTCTTCCCCCGGGGACATCCTGAGTCCCTATCAGCGCAGACTGTTCATCCTGCTGGGCGTGGCCACGTTCTTCGAGGGCTACGACATGATCGCCCTCACTCAGATCCTGCCGAACCTGCGGGCCGATTTCGGCCTCAGCTTTCAGCAAGGCACCTGGATGATCACCGCCATCAATGTGGGGACGATCCTGGCCTGGCTGTTGATCCGAAAAGCGGATCGATGGGGCCGAAAACCCGTGCTGATGGTCACCATCGGCGGCTACACCATCTTCACCCTGCTCTCGGGCCTGGCCCCGAACGTGCTGTTCTTCACCCTGGCCCAGTTGGTGGCCCGGATCTTCCTCATCGGGGAATGGGCGATCTCGATGGTCTACGCCGCCGAGGAGTTTCCAGCGTCTCGACGGGGAATGGTGCTCGGGGTGCTCCAGGGGTTTTCCAGCCTCGGGTCCATCACCTGCGCAGGCCTTGTGCCCATCATGCTCACCACCGCCTATGGCTGGCGCACGGTCTATTTTGTCGGCGCCGTACCGCTGGTGCTGGTGATGATCGCTCGCCGGAGCCTGCGGGAGACCCGGCGCTTCTCCGAGCAGCAGGGGACGGCCTCCGGGCAGGCCCAACCCCTGATGGCGTTCTGGCGCTCACCCTACAGACGGCGCATGCTGCAGCTGGCCGCCATCTGGTTCCTGACCTACCTCTGCACCCAGAACGCCATCACCTTCTGGAAGGAGTTCGCGGTCGCCGAGCGCGGTCTCAGCGACAGCCAGGTCGGGCTGTCGATCACCATCGCTGCGGTGGTGTCGATGCCTCTGGTCTTCGCGGCAGGCAAGATCCTGGACCTGATCGGACGGCGACGAGGCGCGGTCCTGATCTACACCACCACGATCGCCGGCTGTGTTCTGTCCTACACCCTGCAAGCCCATACCGCCCTGACCGCAGCCCTCGTGCTGGCGATCTTCGGAGTGTCCGCGGTGCTGCCAGTGCTCAACTCCTACAACACCGAGCTTTTTCCCACCGAGCTTCGAGGGGACGCCTTTTCCTGGTCCAACAACCTGCTGGGACGCATTGGCTACGTGATCAGCCCGATCCTGGTGGGCCAGATGGCCGCCGTGTGGGGCATTGGAACCTCCATCGCGAGCACGGCGGTCGCCCCGCTGATTGCCCTTGTCCTGATCTGGATCTGGCTGCCCGAGACCCGAGGAAAGGAACTCGAGGAGACCTGCGCCCTCTGAGTTCGCCCGTCCCTGGGTGGCTAGAAATCCAGCCGGTCGTTCTGGTGGGTCAGGATCTCGCAGTCCGTGCTGACTGTGGTGCAACAGAGAAGCCTGAAGCCCGCCTCTGCGTGCTTGTCGTCGAGCATGAACTGGTCCCCCATCTTCGCCTGGCCGTCCTCGAGCATGGCGGCACACATGAAGCACCCCCCATTGAGGCAGGAGTAGGGCAACTCCAGGCCATTTCGTTCCGCGGCATCGAGGACGGTCTCCCCCTCGTAGCAGTCGATCTTCGTGTCGAGGCCCTCGTTGGGGTTGAAAAGGTGGAGATGGAAGGTCTTGTGCTCTTCCTGGGTCGAAGACTCGACAACGGGAGGGGTCCACACCGGCTTGGCAGGAGTCTTGGTCTTGTCGAATTCATCGAAGAATCCATCGTCCAGGACCGCAGAACCGGTCTTCGCTACTCCGCTCCTGCGTCGCGGGCGGGGGTCGTTTCCGAAGTCGTCCTCTTCTTCATCGATGTCGTCGTCATCCCACTTGCGACCCCGCTTCGCTGCATAGCTCTGGGTGGAGGCCGAAGTGGGACGACTGGTGTCCACCCGTTCATCGGGGCCCTGGAGCGCACGCTTCAATCGGCTTCGAAGTCCCATGGCCTCTTCGTTTAGCCGATCGGATAGGGGGCCGGCGACGTGAACGGTATCTTCCTCGCCATCTTCGGGATTGCCTTTGTCACGGCAGCCCTGTTCGGAAACATGGAATCGGCCAGCATGGGCCTGTTCGATGGGGCCGAGGCCTCGGTCGATCTCGCCATCGGCCTGATCGGGTACATGGCCTTCTTCCTGGGCTTGATGAAGATCGCGGAGAAAGCCGGGCTGTTGCGGCTCCTGTCACGGTCAATTCGCCCGATCATGGTGCGGCTCTTTCCCGAGGTACCCCCCGAGCATCCGGCCATGGCCGCGATGATTCTCAATTTCTCCGCAAACATGCTCGGGCTGGTCAATGCGGCCACCCCCTTTGGCATCAAGGCGATGCACGAGCTGGAGAAGCTCAACCGCCACCCGGGAACTGCCACCAACGCCATGTGCCTCTTTCTGGCCATCAACACCAGCGGACTGGCACTGTTGCCCAGTGGGGTGGTGTCGATGCGAGCCGCCCTGGACTCCACGGACCCCTGGGGAATCGTGGCCCCCACCCTTTTTGCAACCGCCGCCGCCACCGTCATCGGCATCTTCGCCGCCAAGTCCCTGCAACGGCTTCCCTTCTTTGCCGCGCCACCCCCTGAACGGGAGATCGACACCGAGGAAACCGCCGACGCCGAAGCAGACCTGGCGGATCAACCGGGGGCAGACTTCGGCCCCAGTGCTCACCACGGGCTGGCCGCCTTCCTGGCGCTCTCCATCGGGATCCTGGTCGTGCCCCCCGTGACCGCAGCCATGCTCCCGGCAGCCCATGCCTGGGTCGAGCCTCTGCGCGGTCTTGCCGACGCGGCCAGTGATGCCGTCATCCCGGTGCTGGTGATGTCGATCGTCCTCTTTGGAGCCCTGCGCAAGGTCAAGGTCTACGAGGCCTTTGTCGAGGGCGCCAAGGAAGGCTTCAACGTGGCGATCCTGATCATTCCCTACCTGGTCGCCATCCTGGGAGCCGTGGGAATGTTCCGAGGCTCCGGCGCGATGGACATGCTCGCAAGTGGCGTAGGGTTTGTCACAGAACCCCTTGGAATGCCTGGGGAAGTGCTGCCACAGGCGATTGTGAGGCCGCTGTCGGGATCGGGGGCTTTTGCCCTGATGGCCGAGCTTCTGACCATCCATGGACCCGACAGCTACATCGGGTACCTGACCTCGGTGCTCCAGGGGTCGACCGAGACCACCTTCTACGTGCTCGCGGTCTATTTTGGTGCCGTGAACGTCACGCGGGTGCGCCACGCACCCTGGGCCGGGCTGGCAGCGGATTTGTTTGGCGCCATTGCCGGGGTGTTCATCGTGTCTGCGCTCTACGGGCACCTGTTGTAGTCAGATCCCCTGTTCAGGCCTGGGTTCCCACCCGAGCCCAGGCTCCCCGCTGGTACTCCACCCAGCCCCAGGCCGCCTTGAAGACAAAGGACAGGGGAAAGGCCACCCAGATCCCGAAGATCCCCAGGCCCAGCGGAAAGCCCAGGATCCAGCTGGCCGGAATCTGGAACAGGACCGTGATCACCCCGTTGATCCGCAGCGGGACACGGGTATCGCCAGAGCCCGAAAGCATGCCGGCGTAGGTGATGTAGATCCCGGTGAAGGGCATGCAGTAGCCAAGCATCTTCATCCACTGCACCGCGTAGACATAGAGATCGCTTCCGGCTCTCACGTCAAAGATCTCCACGACGGGCCCGGCCCATGCGACGAAGCTCAGCCCCAATCCGGTCATGATCAACGTGCAGAGCACCAGGGATGACCGCACGACTCGACGAGCCTCTTCCACGTGTCCGGCCCCCAAGGCCATGCCCACCATGGCCCCGGTCGCCTGGGAGATGCTCATTCCGGGCACAAAAGCCAACGCCTGTACCCGAAGACCCACGGTGTGGGCCGCGACCGCCACTTCATCGACCCGAGCCAGCAACCCCACAATCGACAGGAACCCGGCATTGAGCACGATCATGTCCGTCCCGGCCGGCCAGCCCACGCGCAACAGGTCCCGGGCCAGGCCACGGTCCAGGGGCTTGAAGACAAGCTCCGGCTGCACGCCGGGCACCACCTCTCTGTACAGCAGATAGAGCATCAGGAACGCTGCGCAGATCTGGGAAATCACGGTGCCCAGTGCCGCTCCCTGGATGCCCATCGCCGGCAAGCCAAAGTGCCCCAGGATGAGCCCGTAGTTCAGCAGCACGTTGAGGCCGTTCATGAACAGCGCCACGACAAAAGCCAGCCGGGTGTTGCCCACGCCGCGTAGCACCGCGGCGTAGAGGATGTTCACATAGGCGAACGCCGAACAGGCCAGCAGGGGCCGCAGGTACTGCAGGCCCGCGGTCATGGTGGAGCCCTCGGCACCGAGCAGGGCCATCAAGGGGCGGGCAATCCCGTTGCCCGCGACCCCGACCAACACCCCCAGCAACAGGGTGAGCTGGGTGGACTGGTGCAGAAGGTGATTGACCCGATCACGCTCCCCGGCACCGTGGGCACGTGCCACGAACGCCACTGTGCCCACGGTCAGCCCGATCATGCCGACCATCAGCAAGAAGACCAGCTGGCTGGCATACCCCATTCCCGTCAGGGCGATCTCCGCTTGCGGGGTCCGGCCGACCATGGCGGTGTCCACGGCAAGGGCCATGACCTGGAGCACATTGAGCCCGATGATCGGCCAGGCCAGGTCGATCAGCCTGCGGGTGATCTCCCGTTGTGTCGCACCAGGCCCTGTCGCAGGGCGATCAGAGGGGGTCAAGGGTCAGCTGGCCAACCGCTCCCGCCGGCGTCGCAGGTTGACCAGGCCCCACAGGACAAGGAGCAGTGCCGGGGCACCTCCATGGGTGCCATTCGCACTGCTGCACTCGCATCCCTTTTCTTCCTCGCCCGGGAAGCCACCGCCACCGCCGCCCTCGTCGGTTCCGGAGTCGCTGTCCAGGCCGGTGTCTC
>CAZMNK010000124.1:0-16319 GCA_964567625.1 uncultured Enterobacterales bacterium
CTGCAGGGCCCCCAGTCCCCCCAGGTAAAGGGTCTTCAGAAAGACGGCCGGCACCGGAAACTCAGGGTCAAAGACCTCCTTCATCTGGTCCCAGGTCTGGCGGGTTCGAAGCGCTGTACTGCTGACCACGGCATCAGGACGCCACCCCAGGTTCCAGATGGCATCGGCCACGCCAGGGGCCTCTCGCCGCCCCTCTCCGTTCAGGGGACGATCGTGATCGCTCGCCCCCTCCTGGGGCCAGTCGCTCTTGGCATGACGCATGAGGATGAGGCGAAGAGGGGAGACGATCATGAGATCAGTCTACCTGTCTGCATCCCACCATGAGAGTTGGCGCCCGGTCAGCGGGGGTACAGGTGATCCGTGACCGCGACGAGATCCTTGAATGCCTTGCGATCCTCCTGCTTGAGAACCAGCAGGGCTGCATTGGTCCCCGCCTTGGTCGCAATGGGAACCCCTCCCCCGTACTCCGCCCAGTGACCACTGAGCAGCAGGTTCTTCACCGGCGTCCGGTAGTGCGCGATTCGGGCCCTGATATTCGACTTGCTGGGCCGGGCCGCCATGATGCTGCCACCCTTGTTGCCTGTGTAGCGCCAATGGGTCACTGGCGTGGCCACGTCGAGGTGGGCGATGTGGTCCTGGAGTCCCGGTGCAAGAGACTCCTCGACCCGATCCAGGAGGACCCTTGCATAGTCCTGCTTGAACGTCTTGTAGGCCTTGCCTCGCTTGAGGTCCTCTTCCGTTCGCCAGAATTCCCCGTAGTCCAGGGTCGCTGGACAGTAGACGGTCAGGGTGCCCTTGCCCTCTGGCGCCATGGAGGGATCGCGGGTGGTGGGGGCCAGAATGCTCAGCCCGCTCTTGTGGGGGTCGCCCCCATTGAGATCCCCTCGGCTCACCCCGTCCCGGCTGAGGTAGATCATCTCCTCCCCGAACCCAAGCGCCTCGGCCGGGCAATCAAGACCCAATGAAAGTGTGACAGATGAATCATAGAGTTCTGCCTTGTTCAGCCTGTTGAGCAGGGTCTTTGAAACTGCTCCCGCCGGTAACATTTTTTGGTAGACGGTCTCCAGGTCACAGGCGGCGAGGACATAGCGGCTCTTGATTTCCTCTCCGGAGTCCAGTCGAACACCACACGCCCGGTTCCCATCCAGCAGGATCTGATCCACCCGCTTGCGCAGGACCACCTCGCCCCCGAGTGCCCGGGTGCGATCCACCAGCCACCGAGGAAAGGCCTGGCTTCCCCCGACCGGCGGTGCCTGGAAGTCCCCCTCGTAGGCCCATCCCAGGGGCACCAGGACCGCAAGCAGGGCCTCCTCGGAACAGAAGATCTCGGACAGTCTTCCACTCGACACATACCGAGCAAGCCCTTCCACCGCGTTCTTCTTGTAGAACCGGGCAAAAGGCCTGCCCCAGAACATCATTTTCAGGCCATAGCAGGCCTTGTCAAAGAGCCCCATGGTCTCTGTCGACCGCATCAGGTCCGAGAACTGATTCATGCGTTCGCCAATGACAATGGCATCCTTGAACAGCTGGTTCAGGCCCTTCTCGTGCCCCGGTAGATCGTGGATGAACTGGGCCCGCAGTGCCTCGGGATCATCGGTGAGCAGGTAGTCGAAGGAATCGCCCTTGTACCGCCGAATGTGGTGCAGGGGTTCACAAACCGGAAAGTCATCGCCGATCCAGCTGAGAACCTTGTGGACAAACCCACCGGGGCCGCACTGGTTGAGCCAGTGGATGGCGCTGTCAAAGGTGTAGCCCCGACGGGTAAAACCGGCGAGATAGCCCCCGGGGCGGCGCTCCGGCTCGATGACCACCACGTCTCGACCTGCCTTGGCAAGCAGGGCCGCCGCGGTCAGGCCGCCCATTCCAGCCCCGATCACGACCACTTCGGCCTGGTCGGGCACCGTCTGCTTCATGGCGCGATGTCTCCAAGGGGCCGACCCAGGGACTCTGCGACCCTGACAGCCGCCCTCTGTCCACTGAGCATGGCTCCCAGAATCCCGTGACCGGACCGAAGGCTCGCACCGCAAAGGAACAACCCCTCCACGGGACCTCGGTAGCCGGGCCGATTCTGCATGAACTGCTCCGGGGTACAGGCGAGGCCATAGCCGGTGCCATCGCTGGCCGCGGTGTAGCGGCTGTGGGTCACCGGAGACGCGGACTCTCGAAACACGATGGTCTCGGCGGTTCCGGGGAAGAGGCGTTCCAGGCGAGCGATCAAGCCATCCTCGATGCGCTCCTTCAGTGCCACGTAGGCTGGATCCCGTCGATAGGTGTTGTTTCGGTAGGCCTCTTCGCTGACCCCCCACTTGCTCAGACTGCCGGGCACAAGCGTCATGACCTCCACCCCCGTGACGCCTTCCGGTGCGTGGCCGTGGCTGTCCGGATCCTTCAGGCTGGCGCTGGTGATGTAGCAGGCTTCTGGCTGGATCGTGTCCCGGGCGCGTGCACTCCGGTACATCGTGTCGAAGTCAATGTGATCGAACTGCCAGATGTTGTGGTCGCCCATTCCCTTTGAACGCATGTCTGCCGTGACACCCAAAAATGTCATGAAGATGGCTTCCGCCATTCGGAACTCAGGGAGACGCTCTCGCCAGGTGCCGGTGATCGCTTCCGGTGGCAACAGGTCCCGCAGTGTGACCATCAGGTCAGCGTTGGAGATCACGGTATCGGCCCGAACTTCGTGACGGACCTGCTTCCTGGGCTCGGTCCGAATCCCGACCACACGTCCATCCTCGACCAGGATCTCCTCGACTCCTCGAGAGAGGCAGACCGACCCACCGGCCGCCTCGATGGTCTCGGCCAACCGATCGGAGATGACCTGGCCGCCCCCCTCCGGGTAGTACGCCCCCAGCAGGTAGTGGTTCACCAGGCCGCAATGCAGCAAGGCCGAGACCTCGCTCGGAGGCAGTCCATAGTCACCGTTCTGGCCCAGGATGACCGCCCTGAGAAGCGGATCAGCCGTACAGGAGTCCAGGAACTGCCCGATCGTCGCGTTCTGATACCGGGCCAGGAGCCGGCCATGACGCATGGCGGCCGCCGCCATCTTCAGCCCAGGGCGACCCCGCTGCTCCAGGGTCTTCCGACCCATCACGTCGACTTCCTGGACGAGCCGGCAGTAGCGATCGATTCCCTTCTTCTCCGAAGGAAAGAGGTCGACGAGCCGGTCCCGGAAGAGCACACGATCGGACGGAACCCGAAACTCGAGATCCGGAAAGACCAGGCGATCAAAACCCTGGGGATCCATCTGCCGAAACGGCACATCGACACCCACTCCCCGAAGAAGACGGGGAATCAGCCCATCGCTGGCGCAATCGCCGATGTAGTGCAGACCGATGTCGAAGACATAGCGGTCCTTCCCATTTCCTCGGGCGAATTGGGTGGCACAGCCGCCGGCCACGTAGTGACGATCAAACACCGCGACCTTGAAGCCTTGTCGCGCCAGGTAGGCGCCGGCGGTCAGACCCCCGGTCCCCGCCCCCACGATGGCGACATCAACCTGCTCGGGAAGCGGGGAATTCACCCGGGCTCGGGTGGCATGCTTGGGATCCAGGACTGCCATGGGGGGGGTGTATCCGATGTCACACTCGCCGGGCGATGGCCCGAGCCAGGGCGCGATCCTTGACCCAGCCCTCCTCTAGAAAGAGAACCTCTAGACCCTCCAGTCCAGCCGCCACTTCCCCGGGTTCTGCAAGCCATTTTCGACCCGGCGACGGGTTGCGAACCGCGTTGCGGATGTGAAGAACCTCGACCACCAGCACGCCTCCAGGGGAAAGGGCGCCTCGAAGGGCCGACCACAGCCCAAGCGGCCGAAAATGAAGCACGGAGACCGCGTCCCAGGTGCCCTCCGGCAAGGACCCCGTGGACAGGTCCGCACGAATGGCCGTGAATCCGTGCCCCTGTTCAGCAAGACGATCCCGTGCCCGTTCCAGCCCCACATCGGAGACATCAACCCCAGTGACGGAAAGGCCCCTCTGTGCCCAACCCAGGGCCCCCCTGCCGGTCCCACAGGCCACATCGAGGGCCCGGCCCTGGCGCGGCAACAACGCCTCATGTTCCGCCCACCAGGCGGGAGGCTCTCCCGAGGCGTGACCCGTCAGCCACTTCTCATTCCATCGAGCCCGGTCGTCCACCCCAGCCCTCCTGTTCACCCGGTCAGAAGGTGACTGCGGCCCCCACCGTGATCAGGTTGTGCAGGTTGCGCACCTTGGATTCCTCGCCGCCGACCTCGTAGGTCCCGTAGTGGAACCCCAACTGGTAGCCCGCATAGACCTCGACCGGATCGACGATCGCCACATCCACGCCCAGGGTCAGGTCGGACCAGACCGGGAGAGGAGCCAGGGTCTGTCCCAGCTCGACCCGGGCCCGGACGGGCCCGAGCACCGCATCCGCCCCGCCGGCAAGCCGCAGACCATTCACCGGCCGGTTGGCCAGGTCTGTGTCATCCCGCAGGTTGTCCGAATAGCGCACCACGTCGACATTCAGACGCTGGTACCCGCCCCCCACCAGGACCCGGAGGGGCCCCAGACTCGTCACCGCATAGGCGGCCCCCAGGTAGGCCTCGCCCACCCCCACCCGGTCGCTTTCCCCGCTGCTGGCTGCAGCAAAGGTGCTCTGGTGGATCCGCAGGTCCACGCCCAACTGCTTGTCCGAGAGGAACCAGCCCTCGCCGGACAGGAAGACACCGATGCCGCCAACCAGGGGCGCTGAACTGTAGCTGGACGACGACGGAAGGACCTGGTTCGGCCCATCGGAAAAGGCACGGTATCGCTGGCCCAGGGCAGCAATACCCCCTCGGGCACGGAGCATGGGAATCTCCGCAGCGCCATCGCCACCCCCGCCCTTGAGTTTGCCAGTCGAGGAGCTGGTGCCGCTGCTCGGTGGTGCCGAGGCGGACTTGGAAGGTCCAGCAGATTCCTCTCTTGCCTGGGTTCCAGCCGCCGCGGAAGGCAAGACCATGCCATAGGCCGCGGTCGAACCGCTGGGAGCCCTGGTGGGATCCGCCCACTTCATCGGTGTGGGCGTCACCCCCGTCACCCCAGAGGCCGAGGAAGACCCGGCAGAAACACTGGCATTGGAGGAAACACCACCGGAGACAGGCGCTGCCACTTCCATCATCGGCACAGCCACCTCGGCCACCGCCACCATCTCGCCACGCCGCATTCGCAACACTGGCGCTGCGGCCTGGAGACGGCTCAGTCCGGCAACCACCGGTTCAGATCCGAGATTCACCCGCGCCGGGATCTTGCTGCCCACTGGCACCAGTTGGATGACCGCCGAGGTACTCAGGCGTCCCCTGGTCGCCACGATGGCCGTCGGGCCGGGCCGTGTGCCCACCGTACAGGTCACAACGACCATGCCATCGGGACCTGTGGTGGCCTCGGCGGGACAACTGGCGTCTCCCAGGGCCACGCTGAGTCCGATCTCCTGGCCTGAAATCGGCAAACCCCAGGCATCTTCTGCAGCCACCAGCACGGGGAAGGTCTGCTCGCCATCGGCCACCTGTCCACCAATCCCCGGCCAGACACGAAGACGACGGAGAGGCAGACCACTGGAGGAAGCTGCAGAACGGACCCCCAGGTGCACTTCCTGGGCCTGGTTGCTGAGCTTCAGGGTCTGTCTGTAGGTGCCATCGCCCTTGTCGACCATGCTGCCTGAAACCGTGGCGCCAGTGGCGCTCACCCGCAGCCGACGTCCTGCGGCCTGGGCCCCTTCGGCATCCTTGGCCCGAACGGTCAACTGGACCGTGGTGGTGGTCTCGGCCAGTGAGAGCGGGTCGGGCACCAGCGTGAGCTCCGGGTAGTCCCGAGCCACCTTGATCGTCTGGGTCGCCGAGCGATCCCCCAGGGTGGCCTTGAGCGACCAGGAACCCACCTTGTCCGGCGCTGTGGCCGAAACCCAGAACCAGCCCTCTCCCATCGGAGTGACCCTCGGATTGCCGGGTCCCTCCACCGTCAACTGCGCTCCCGTCCCGTCCTCAGCAGGGGCCCAGGGAGCCCCAGTGGGCATGGTGACCGCGATCGGGAAGTCCATGGAACGACCGGCCGCAACCCTGGTCGTACTCGGAAGTCGTGCCCAGGCCAGTTGGGCCCTGGCGCCGGTGTCCAGGGGAACGGTGGCGTCCTGGCGCTCACCGGTGTCCAGCACGGTCTGGAGTCGCGCCGTGGTCCGGGCCGGGTGCACGTCCAGGGTAAAGGAGACCTGGCCGCTGCTGTTCGCCGGCAGGGGGCCCTGTTGGCCTTCCTCGGTGAACACCAGGTTCATCGAACCCCTGGGGGCCTCAAAGCTCACCTTGCGCCGGGTGACGATCGGCAACGTGGCGGAGCCGACCACAGAGTCCGGGGCGGTCAGGTCCGTGGCCACAAAAAGCACCGCCTGGGACGCCTTGACCGTGCTGGGTGGGGTCCAGAGAGCCGTCCAGCTGCCATCTTCCTGGCGCTTGGGAGCGGCCAACCGGCCATTGGTGGCGTGCAGGGACAGCGCCCGCATCTCCAGGGGCAGGTGCTCCGGGCCCTCGGGCCGGATGGTGACCGTGACCGGCTTGTCCCCCGCACGCACGGTCTCCGCGGAAAACGAGACGTCGAGCGAACCGGCAACCGGGGGCACCAGGGGCACCGTCACCGAGGTCTCCGTGGTCACAACACCCTTGCTCTTGATGCTGATGACCAGTTCTTCAGCAGTCTCGACCGCTGGTGGTGTGAGCCCGACGAGAAAACTCCCGTCCGGCAGGCGCTTGGACGTTCCTGTCTTGCCCCGATCGGCGCGGATCTTGACCTTGTCGCCTGGCGCAGACCCCTCGATCTGGATGAGCACCGTGGCGGGCACGTCCCCCGCACCCACAAGAGCCTCCCCGTAGACCACGGAGACATCGCCCGGTGCAGCCAACGCCGAACTGGAGACCCAGAAGAAGAGCAGCAGCGGACGAAGAAGAACCACGGCGGAGGAGTCTACCCGTTCAGCGTTTCCGGCGCAGGGGAGGACCCCTTATTCGCCGCCCAGATAGTCCTCGATGGTGTCCTCATAGATGCTGCCCAACTCAAGGACTTCCATGCCCGGGCCCAGCAGCGCCATGACAGGGATGGAGCCGGTCCCATACCGGGAGTAGACGGTGGAGTTGGCGTCCGCCAGCACCGGTGTCTGGATCCCATAATAGTTGGCCCACGTCGTCAGGTCCTCGGCATCCGGCAGTTCACCCTCGTTGTCAGCGCTGTAGACCGCCAGGATCATCAGGCCCGCATCCTTGTGAGTCTCGTACATTTCGTGGAGGCCACCGGCCGCCGATTTACAGGCGCCTCACGTGAATGTCCCCGCTTCTATGTAGACGTAGTTCCCACAGAAGTCGTAGAGAGAGACCATTTCCCCGTGCTGGTCCATCAGGGTGAAGTCGGCAAAGATGTCGCCGATGGAACCCCCACTCCCCGAAGCCTCCGGGTCGATGGAACAGCGGTTGATCGGGTAGCCCCCCAGGTAGGGGTGGTCGTCTGCATCCATCGGGTCGAAGCCGCCGTCGATCTCGGCACCATCGGTGTGACCATCGCCATCGCTGTCTTCGTTGTTGGGATCGGTCCCCGCCGCTTCCTCTGCATCGCTGAGCACCCCGTCGTGATCGGCATCCGTCGGGACATCGATCTCGGCGGTCGCACAGGCGACAAGCGGAAGACAGCAAAGCAGGGCAATGGGTCGCATAGACACCTCGCGTCCCCAACCTATCAGGGGTTTGGCGGAATACACAGCCCTATTGCCGCCAGGGGTCTTCCTTTTCATCCCCCTGACCTCCACAGAGGACCCCATCATGGTCACCCTCATCACCGGCTGCCGTTCGGGATTCGGCCTTCTCACCGCCATTTCCTGCGCCAGGGCCGGACACACCGTCTATGCGGGCCTGCGAGACCTGGAGACCGCTGACGAACTGCGGACTGCATCCGGGGATCTCCCGGTGATCCCCGTTCAGCTGGATGTCACCCAGGCCGACGAACGCGAGGCCATCGTGGCCCGCATCGAAAGTGAACACGGGGCTGTCGGGGCCCTGGTCAACAACGCCGGCATCGCCCTGGGGGGATTCCTGGAGATCGTCGAGGAGCCCGAACTCCGGAAGGTCTTCGACGTCAACGTGTTCGGGGTCCACAGTCTCACCAGGCGCTGCCTGCCGGCCATGCGAGCGGCCAGACAGGGGGTGATCGTCAACATCAGCAGTAGCAGCGGGCTGCTGGCCCTCCCTGGATTGGGTGCCTACGCCAGCTCCAAGTTCGCCCTGGAAGGCATGACTGAAGCCTGGCGCCAGGAGTTGCGCCCTTTCGGCTTGCGAACCTACCTGGTCGAGCCCGGGCCCTACAAGACCGACATCTGGGGCCGCAACCGAACCCTGAGTGCCGGCGGATTCGCCAAGGGCGGTCCCTATGCCACCTACGAGGCCCGCATCGACGCCCTGGCTCGCAAGTACGAGGACAGGGCCGCTGATCCCCAGGAGATCGCGGACCACATCCTGCGACTCATCGACGGCCCGGAGACCACCCTGCGCCACGTGAAGGGACCTGCCTCCCGTCTTCGTTTCTATGCCAAGCGCCTGTTGCCCTTTTCCTTCCTCGAAGGACTGATCCGGTGGGCCATGGGCCGCTGAGGGAGACCCCGGCGCCTCCCGGCCGCACTACTCGGGAATGTCACACCAATTGGGGAACTCACCCGGCAGGCCATCCTCGTAGGGCTCCGGATCCACGCCCTTGGGGTGATCCGCCATCCACGTCCAGGCCCAGTCGAGCCAGCTCGGGGAAAGGGTGTGACCACTGCCGTGCATACACTCGGCCACAAAGTGACCGTCTTCTCGCAGGTCCTCGGAAAAGGCCTGGCTGGAGACATCGAAATCATAGCTGCCCCAGGTGTCCGTCGGACCACCCCAGGCCACAAGCGCCGGGATCGGATCCGCAGGTGTCCGGTAGGAGAAGAAGCCCTCGGTGCCGCCAGAGAAGAGCACCGAGGCGGCCAGCCATTCGGATCGATGCAGGGTCAGGAAAGTGCTGAACAGGCCTCCCGCACTCATTCCCGTCGTGTAGATGCGCTTGTGGTCATAGGCGTACTGCTGCCAGAGGCAGTTGAGGGTGTCGTCGAAGAAGATCAGATCTTCGTTGTCCGTTGCAGGGCTGAAGAACATCCACTCGGCGATCGAACAGCAGGAGGAGGGCACCACCAGGATCGCCCCGGCCTCCTGGGCCCATTCCTCCAGGTCCATGTAGTCAAACCAGTCCTGGGCATTCCAACCCAGGGGGTGCCAGCTGAAGATCAGGGGGGCCCCTTCCGGCTCCTCCGGCAGCACCAGGTGGAATTTCCGATTCTGCCCGGCGGAATCAAACCCACTGTTGACCCCTGCCTCGAAGGTGGGGCAGTCGCCAGCGCCCGAGTACTCCGGGAACTCCGGGGGCGGCTCGACAGTGATCTCGTCTCCGGAGTCCGAGGAGGCCGGCGCATTGGACCCTGTGCAGGCCAGGGAGAGGAACATCAGAGTGATCATGGCTGCCCCGGTGAAGACCCGTGAGGAGAGGACTCGATAGCCGCTGATTCCACCTGGCGTCTGCCAATGAACGGTCATTCATGTCCTGACAGACCCCCAGCGATAGGGGGGCTTGATGAACTGGCTTTCCCATTTTCCGGACGGAACAACCGAACACCGGGCCACCCTGGCCAACGGCCTCAGCATGCGCTGGTTCGAGCGTGGGGAAGGCCCGGTGGTGCTCTGCCTGCATGGCTTTCCCGAGATTTCGGTGAGCTGGAAACACCAACTCGCAGGACTGTCGGACAGTGCTCGTGTCGTGGCCCCGGACATGCGTGGCTACGGAGGCACAGACGCCCCCCTGCCCGTCCGTGCCTACACCCTGGCACACCTCTGCGACGACATCGACGGGCTCATCGAGGCCCTTGGCGTCCAGGACGTCCACCTGGTCGGGCATGACTGGGGCGGTGCTGTGACCTGGGAATTTGCGGCGCGTTTTCCCCACCGGGTGCGCACGGTCACCGTCCTGAACTGTCCAGCCATGTCGGTGATGGCCAAGGCCGTGTTCACCGTCCCAGCCCAGGCCAGAAAGTCCTGGTATATCGCCTTCTTTCAACTCCCCTGGGTGCCGGAGTACCTCAGCCGACGGGACCCCGAGGCCACCATCATGCGGGCGCTGATGGCCGGCGCCGTGAATCGAGGGGCGTTCAACCGAGAACTCGCGGCCCCCTACATCGAACAGGTCCGGGAACGGGGGCTGCACGGGGGCATCAACTACTACCGTGCCAACGGCAAGATGCTCGGGTTTGAAAAGAAGCCGGTCCACGCTCCCTCCCAGTTGATCTGGGGGGTGGGCGATCCCTTTCTGGGGCCCTGGTTCATGGAGGTGGAACGCTGGAAGGGTGTGGTGGACAACCTGGTCGTGCACCCCATCCATGAATCCGGCCACTGGGTCCAACAGGAACAACCAGAGCAGGTGAACGACCTCCTGCGCCGCTGGCTGCAGGATCATGGTATTAGTTGATAATGACTTTCATTATCAATAAGTGCTTGTCGGACCCCTTCCGACACCTGACCAGATAGGCGCTCATCCCTTGCGAGGAGCCCCATGACCGCCCTTTTCCAAGCCCTGTTGATCGGCTGGCTTGTGGCCTGCAGCAACCCGCATCATGGGTCCGAGACCACCCCAGGCCTCACCGACAGCACCGAGCGGGTGACCCTGTACAGCGGGCGTGGAGAATCCCTGATTGGACCCCTGATTCCGCGCATGGAAAAGGCGCTGGGCCTGGAAGTCGAGGTGCAGTATGGCGACACGCCGGAGGTGGTCACACGGATGCTGACGGAAGGGTCGGAAAGCTTGGCAGACGTGGTGATCGTCCAGGACTCCGGACACCTGGGGGCCCTGGCTGGAAAAGGAATGCTCGCGACCCTGCCACAGGACATCCTCGACGGGATCGACCCGCGCTTCAGGGACCCCGATGGGCGCTGGGTGGGCACCAGTGGTCGTCTCCGGGTCCTGGTCTACAACACCGAGACCGTGTCACCCGACATGCTTCCGCAGTCCCTGGAGGAATTGGCCGGTCCCCGCTGGAAGGGCCGGTTGGGATGGGCCCCCACCAATGGGTCCCTCCAGGCCCACCTGAGCGCCCTGCGACACACATGGGGAGAGGAGAAGACCCGTCACTGGCTCGAAGGCGTGCTCACAAATGAGCCCAACAGGTACCCCAAGAACTCCCCCCAGGTCGAGGCCGCAGCCAGCGGGGAGATCGACCTGGGTTGGGTCAACCACTACTACCTCCATCGTTTCGACCGAGAGGGGTTCTCCGCGGCAAACCACAGCTTTCCCACGCCGGGTGATCCGGGGAACGTGCTGATGGTCGCCGGAGCAGGCGTCGTGCAGGGGACACCACACAAGGCCGCTGCTGAGCGCGTCGTCGCATGGCTCGCCAGCGAGGAGGCCCAGACCTACTACGCCGGGGAGGTCTTTGAATACCCCACCCGCGCCGGGGTGCCGACACATCCCACCGTTCCCCCCCTGGACGAGGTGGGACTGGCGAACATCGACCAGGCCTGGTTGACCGACCTGGGCCCCACCCGTGAGTTGCTGCGGGACCTGGGTCAACTGTAGGGACCAGTGGCTGTTGCTCGCCTGAACCCGACATCTCTGCTCCAGGGGGCAGGCTTTGCCGCCGTGTTGGCCCTCGTGGCCGTGCCTCTGACCGGGCTGGCTTTCTCGATCCTGGCCCGTGCGCCTGATCCCTTCACCGGCATCACCCCCACCCTCTCGGTGCTCCTGGACCAGTCACGGGTCTGGTCCCTGTGGGTCACCACCATGGCCCTGGGAAGCGTGGTCTGTCTCGGAGCGGGCCTGCTGGGCACTCTCCTGGCCTGGGCCGAGGCGCGGTGGATCACCCCCGCCGGACGCCTGTTGGCCATCGGTGCCCTGCTGCCCCTGGCCATGCCCAGCTACGTCGTCGCCGCCACTGTCGCCACGACCCTGGGGCCAGGAGGGTGGGTCGGACAACCCCTGGGCCTGCCCCGAGCCACGGGCTTCTGGATGGCGGCTCTCGTACTCACCGTGGTCACCGCACCGCTGGTGCAGCTGATCGTGGGGGCGGCCCTGGCCCGTGGCTCCGCGGCGGAAGAGGAGGCAGCCCGCACCCTGGGGGCGAGCGGCTGGCGGGCTTTCGTCGTGGCCGTCCTTCCCCGCCTGCGCACCCCGATAGCCTTCTCTGGATTGCTGGCTTTTCTCTACGCCGTCTCCGATTTCGGCGCCGTGGCGGTTCTGGACTGCCCGGTCCTGACCTGGCGACTCTACGACGCAGTCAAGAGCCAGGAACTCGCCCGGGCAGCAATCCTCGGCCTCGCCACCCTGGGCTCAGCCCTGCCTTTGCTTCTCGGTGCCAGAGCCGTGGCCGGTCGCGTGGCCGATGGGGGCGTGGCCAACCCCCGCCCCCCGGAGCGACGGGCTCCTTCCCCGACGGTCCAGGCCGGGGTCCTCGTCCTCCAGGTCGGAATGGTCGGGCTCGGCGTCTTGGTGCCGCTGGCAACGCTACTGGGCTGGATCGCGGAAGGCGTGCAGAGGAACCTCCCTTTTGCCTCCCTGGGAGAACCCGTCGTGGACACCCTTCTGGCCGCAGCCCTGGGTGCCCTCTTGACCGTGGGGTTGGCCGTGGGACCCGCATGGACGGCTTCTCGAACCCGCACGGGCATCTCCTGGCTGGAGCAGGGCGCCGCCCTGACGAGTGCCCTGCCCGGCGTGCTGCTTGCCCTGGGGCTGATGCAGGCCGCACTGGCCCTCTCCCGAGCTCTTGGTGGTGGCGCTGTCTACAAGACCCTGCTCACCAGCGGTGTGCTGTTGGCCATGGGCTATGCGGCTCGCTTCGTGGCCGAGGTGCTCGCCCCCCTCAAGGCCTCCATGCTCCAGGTCCAGCCTCGACTCCTGGAGAGCAGTCGACTGCTGGGAGCGAGCCATGGCCGGGTACTGAGCCAGGTGGTGCTGCCCGCCATCGCGCCTGGGGCCGCCGTGGCCACCCTGGTGGGCTTCCTGGCCATCGCCAAGGAACTGCCAGTGACCCTCTTGTTGGGCGGTGCGACAGGCCTGAACACCCTGAGCTTCCGGATCTGGGACCGCTATACCGAGTCCCTGCTGCACGATGCGGGACTCGCCGGCCTGTCCCTCTGCCTCCTGGCCCTGGCCGGGGTGCTGGTTACCCTGCGGTGGAGGCACCATGTCTGACGTCCGCCCACTGGAGATTCGCGGGCTTTGCCACGACTTTGGCGCCCAACCGGTGGTGCGAGACGTGGACCTCGCGGTGGCACCCGGGGAGTTCGTGTCACTCCTGGGCCCCTCCGGTTCCGGAAAGACCACGGTGCTGCGAGCGGTGGCAGGGCTCCTGACGCCCACCTCTGGCCGCATCTCACTCAGAGGTCGCACGGCGGTCGACCAGGGAAGGGAACAACTGCTCGCCGAGGAACGAGGCATCGGGTTGGTGTTCCAGGACTACGCGCTCTTCCCTCATTTGAGTGTCACACAAAATATCGCTTTTGGTCTCCCCTCTGCCGATCCAGAACGTGTAGATGCCCTGGTGAGATCGGTTGGTCTGGAGGGCATGGAGCAACGACGGCCCGCAAAGCTCTCCGGCGGCCAACAGCAGAGGGTCGCCCTGGCCCGGGCCCTGGCACCCCGGCCTTCCCTGCTGTTGCTCGACGAGCCCTTTGCCAATGTGGATGCCCAGCTTCGGGGCCAGATGGGAACCGAACTACGGTCCCTGGCGGCCCGGGAAGGGTTGGCGGTCCTGCTGGTCACCCACGATCGATCCGATGCGCTGGCCCTGTCCGATCGCGTGGTGATCCTGGCGCCAGCGGAAGGCGGCAGCCAGGTGGTGCAGGACGACACCCCAGAGGTGGTCTACCTTCGCCCGGCCAACACCGTGGCCGCCAGGCTGACCGGGCCGGTGGGGGTGTTGGCTGGCGAGGCCACGGACAAGACCGCCAGGACGAACCTTGGGGAACTCCCACTCCAGCAAGCACACCAGGGCCCGGTGGATCTGCTCATCCGGCCCGAGAATGCCCGTTTCGAGCCCGATCCGGATGGTCTGGCCCGTGTCGAGTGGGTCCGATTCGCTGGACGTTCCACCCTCCTCGGCGTTGGGTCCATCCACTGCGAATGGACCACAGGCGCACCACCCGAGATCGGGACAAAGGGCCGGGTGACCCTGGCCAGACCGGCCTGGGCGGTTCCCGCCGTACCCCGTGTGGTACGAGAAGCATCTGGGAGAGCCTCGTGACCCTTCTGATCCCCTCCTTCTTCGCCCTGTTTGCCTGTGACTCCCTGGTTTCGGAGCCTCCGGCGCCAGAGGATCCCTGTCCGGACATCTCGATGGATTCCCTTCCTGGCGAATACCTCCTCTGGACAGGAGGCCAGGCGGAACACACCCACCGGATCAAGGTCCTCAAGGAAGAGGAGACCTGGACCGCCTGGTATGTGGGTGGCGGCTACACCAAGTACCTGATGAACGGAGAAGAGCGAGCCGAGGACGTCGCCTTTACCCAGGTGCTGAGCGAGACCGAGGAGGCCCGCTACCAGAGAGGCGAACGGGACAAGATCCGGATCTACTTTCAGCCGTACAAGAAGCGATGTGCCATGCGGGTTGCGGAGTTGAAGCTCACCCAGCGGGACGGCAAGGAGACCAAGCGGGCCGTGGGCAGCGGTTACCAGGAATACGTTGTCCTGCCCGCGCAGTACGAGTTCACCTTCCGTCCTGCCGACGAGACCCTGTTTCTGGGCAGGGCCGCGAAAGACGCCTCTGTCGCCGCGGCACAACTCAAGCGCTACGGCACTGCAGCGCCCGCCACGGACCTGGGCGAAGAGGTCCCGGTGGGTCTGTGGACCGAAACCACCGCCGACGGTCCGGACAACTGCAACTACACCATGGACCTGTTCTTCGATGACCAGTCGGTCCAGGACAAGCAGGGCCTCCCCGTGACCACGGTCAAGCGAGGAAAGAGGCACTGGTACACCGAGTGGTACGCCCCATACTCAGGCAACCACATCTTCGAGATGTACCGTTATCGAACCTGCGGCGGAGAGAAGACACTCATCGCCGTGGCCGCCATCGAGGCGATCTTGAACTGAGCGAGACGGACTAGGGATTCCCTCGCGGGGGCTCCGGTACCGGGTCTGCACAGCGCTTGACCCACCACTTGCCCGCATCGTCGATGGGTGCGACAGGCGCCATCCCCTCGGGGACTGCACACCACTCATCGTTGTTGGCATTGGGGAAGCTCTTGCATCCGCTCTTCTTCAGATGCCAGATGGAGACCTCCCACGTCTCGCATCTCTGCCTCGCGGCAGGCCGGCGTTCGTTCGGGCGTGGATCCCGGGGCCGAGCCTGCCGTTCTGGTGGGGGCGGCTGTGCTGGCGGAGCCTCTCCCATTGGGGGCACGTCGGCGGGACCCGCCGGTTGAGCCGGAGCATCCGGTTCAGCAGGGGCCTCCGCGGGCTCCGCTTCCTGAGACCAGGCGGCGGTAGAGAGAAGAACGAGGAAAGCGGTCAGCACGACACCTCCAGAACAAGCGCTCCCGGGTTGGGCGGAGCGGGCCCCAGAGGATTGCACAGACGGTGGGATGTCCGTGGAAAGGCGCTCTCAGCCAACGCTCTGTCGTCGCCGCCGACCCGACGCACACAGGGCAAGGAGCCAGAGCCAGGTAGACCCCACCCCCGTCGTACAACCGCTGCAATCGTCTTCGCTGCCGGTCACCGGCGTGGTGCTCGGGTCACATCCCTCGTCGACCAGTCCGTCACAGTCGTTGTCGAGACCCTCACAGCTCTCGGTGCCATCCGGGTGCTTCCAGCCGTCACCGTCGTCGCAGTCGCCGTCGTCCTCGCTGAAGCCATCGCCGTCGTCATCGTAGGCATCGGTTCCGTCGTCGATTTCGTCGTCGCAGTCGTCATCGACCCCATTGGCGACCTCGGCGGCACCGGGGTGCACAGTCGCGTCATCATCGTCGCAGTCCCCACCTTCCTCGGTGAAGCCATCGCCATCGTCATCACTCTGCGCCCCACCTTCGTCCACTTCGTCGTCGCAGTCGTTGTCCACGCCATCCATGACCTCTTCGGCGCCCGGGTAGATCTCGTCGTCACCGTCATGGCAGTCGTCGTCCATCTCGGAGTAGCCGTCGCCATCGTCGTCATAGCCAACCGTTCCCTCGTCGACCTCTTCATCACAGTCGTTGTCGATGCCGTCTGCGAGCTCGGGGGCGCCGGGGTGGGTGGTCTCGTCTTCCTCACCACAATCGCCGCCTTCCTCGGAGTAGCCATCCCCATCCGGATCGCTCG